>JAMXCZ010000063.1 GCA_024542975.1 Candidatus Omnitrophota bacterium
CCATGCTCCCTTTCTACCCCCCTCTTTTGGGTGGGGGATTTTTTTTTATAAAAAAAACCCCCCCGACCCCTCAATTACGATAGGCCCTTTTGAAACCAATCGATAGTCCGAGCGAGCCCTTTTTCCAGGCCAACTTCAGGTTTCCACCTTAGCACCTTCCTGGCCAATGCAATATCGGGCTGCCGTACTTTAGGGTCATCTGTAGGTAGGGGCTTATAGCTCAGTTTGCTTTTTGAGCCCGTTATCTCTATGATAAGTGCGGCAAGTTTCTTGATATCCATCTCGTTGGGATTGCCCAGGTTTATGGGCGTATTTATTTTCGATTTCATAAGGCGGTCCAGGCCTGAAACAAGGTCGTCTATGTAGCAAAAGCTTCGCGTTTGTGTACCTTTTCCGAAAACCGTGAGCGCCCGCCCCTTCAGGGCCTGCCCGATAAAAGCCGGTATGGCCCTGCCGTCATTGAGTCTCATGCGCTCGCCGTACGTGTTAAAAATGCGTGCGATCTTCGCGTCAATCTTGTGCGTCCTGTGATACGCCATCGTGATCGCTTCCGCAAAGCGTTTTGCCTCGTCATAAACTCCGCGTGGGCCTATGGTGTTGACATGTCCCCAGTACGATTCTTTCTGCGGATGGACTTTAGGGTCTCCGTAAACCTCGCTTGTCGAGGCCAGGAGAAACTTGGCTCGCTTCGCCTTGGCAAGGCCCAGGGCGTTGTGCGTACCGAGAGAGCCGACCTTCAACGTCTTGATGGGAAATTTTAAATAATCTATGGGACTTGCCGGTGAAGCAAAATGTAAAACATAGTCTATTCTGCCCTTTATCGCCATATACTTTGTAACATCGTGTTTTATAAATTCAAACCTGCTCTCTTTTAGCAAATGTTTGATATTCTTTTTTGTGCCGGTTATCAGGTTATCGACGCATACCACCCGATAGTCTTTTTTGATAAAGAGATCGCATAGATGCGACCCGAGAAAGCCCGCGCCGCCCGTTATTAAGATCTTTCTTTTCATATCTTTTTCCGCCTACCGTTCATGATTTCGCGCTTAAATTCCCCTCAAACCATCGGACAGTGCGTTTTAAGCCATCTTCAAATTGTATAAATTTTGAAAGCCCCAGCTTTTTTTTGAGCTTCGTTACATCGGCCAGGGTCTTTTTGACGTCTCCCGCCCTCTCGGGTTCATGTACCGGTTTGATGTTCTTGCCGAGGATAGAATTTACTTCCTTCACTATGTCAAGGAGTGTGTTTGCCCGCCCGCAAGCAACGTTTATTACTTCTCCCGATACGCCCCTCGCAGTTGCAGCAGCGACGTTAGCCTGAACTACATTATCGATAAATGTAAAATCCCTCTTTTGCAAGCCGTCTGAGTGTATGGGAGGGTTTTTGTTGTCCAAAATGCAAGTAATAAATTTGGGTATAACGACTGCATACTGGTTATCCAATGACTGTTTTGGGCCAAAAACATTAAAATACCTGAGGGAGACCGTCTCCAACCCGAAACTTCTTGAAAACAGCCTGCAATAGTATTCCCCGATCAGCTTGGTGGCAGCATAGGGTGAAATCGGGTTGGGCAAGTCTTTTTCTTTTTCCGGAAATTTCCTGGTTTCCCCGTAAACGGAACTCGACGAGGCGTAAACCAGCCTTTTTATTCTGTGTTCTTTTGCTTTCACCAATAATTTTAGCGTCCCGTTTACGTTCACGTCGTTATACTCAAGAGGCATCTCCATAGATTTAGGCACCGATCTCAGGGCCGCCTGATGCAACACAAAATGAACGCCACGAAGCGCGCGGTCTAAGTCTTTTTCGCTCCTTATATCGCCTTTCATAAAGGTTATTTTCTCCATTACGGACGAAAGGTTTTCGAGCTTCCCTTCCGACAGGTTATCCAAAACAACAACCCCCTCGCCCATCCGCACGAGAGTTTCAACTATGTTAGAGCCGATGAAACCCGCGCCTCCGGTCACAAGAAATTTTCTCTTCTTTCTTTTTTTCATTAGTTGAAAATTTTTCCTTTCGACATTTTGGATTTTTTACCCTTGAAGCGCCGGAGAACCCCCCGTGTGTCTAATATGAGCTTTGAATTTTCTATGATAGAGCCGTAATCGAGCCCCGAGTGGTCTGTTAATATTACGACGCAGTCCCTGGAAGTAAGTACCTTCTTCGTAAGCGGCGCGCATACGAGGTCTATGCCTTTTACTTTTAAATACTGGAAAAACGGATCGTGGTACGAAACCTGTGCACCGTGTTTTTTTAATACCTTTATTATTTTGAGAGCCGGGGACTCCCTGAGATCCCTTACGTCTTTTTTATAGGCTATTCCGATTATCAATAATTTTGAATTTTTTAAAGGCTTTTTTTGCCCGGACAGTATGTCCTCTAACCTGTGTACTATATACTTCGGCATAGATTCATTTACATATGCAGCCAGATTGATGAACTTGGTTTTAAATCCGTGCTGCTTGGCTTTCCAGGATAGATAAAGGGGATCCACCGGTATGCAATGCCCTCCGCATCCGGGGCCGGGATAAAAGGGCATGTAGCCGTACGGTTTTGTCCCGGCCGCGTCTATTATCTCCCAGATATCGAGATTTAATTTATTACTTAGCATAGCGATTTCGTTTACAAGGGCAATGTTCACGATGCGAAAAGTGTTTTCCAGAAGCTTTACCATTTCTGCAGCGCCCGCGGAGGATACGGGAACAACTTTTTTAATAACCTGCTCGTAAAGAAGTTGCGCAAGTTCGGTCGACGCTCCGGAAATACCCCCTATGATTTTCGGAGTATTTTCTGTCGTATAAATTTTATTGCCCGGGTCTATCCTCTCGGGCGAAAAAGCAAGATAGAAATCTTCCCCTTCTTTTAACCCCGTAGATTCGAAAATCGGAAGAAGCACTTCTCGCGTAGTCCCGGGATAGGTCGTCGATTCAAGGATAATGATCTGACCGGCGGTCATGTTTTCTTTGACCTTCTCCGCAACATCTCTTATGTATGATATGTCGGGCCGGCGATTCCTGTCGAGTGGCGTAGGAACGCATATAATGATTGCGTCCAATTGTTTTATGCAAACTGTATCTTTTGTCGCTTTAAATTTTTTTGACTTAACCGCCCTCTTCAATTCGGCGCCTGTAATGTCGGTAATATATGAGGTGCCTTTCTTTATGCGGCGTATCCTGCCTTCATCGATGTCTATCCCTGTAACGTTAAATCCATTTTTTGCGAATATCAAAGCGAGCGGGAGCCCTACATAGCCCAGGCCCACAATGCCTATATTTGCTTTTTTGTTCTTTATTTTTTGTTTGAGGTTCTTGATTTTATTGTTTTTCATGTATGTATTCCGCAAGTGCCGTCTGCCACGGCCGCATTGTAAAACCTATGGCTTTCTCAAACTTACTATTGTCTAAAACCGAAAATGCAGGCCTCTTAGCCGGGGCCTTAAGCTCCTTGGTCTTAATTGAAGTTAACGCCGCATCCGTATTCCCGGCAAGGCGCAATATCTCTTTCGCGTAATCAAACCATGAAACTGCGCCTTTGTTTGATACGTGAAATATGTCCCGCGCCGAATCCGTCTCAATTAAATATCCGATTAGCGCGGCAATCGCCTGCGCAAGATCTTTCGCGTACGTAGGAGATCCGAACTGATCATCTACTACGTTAAGTTTTTCCCCACTTTTTACTTTTCTTAATATCGTGTCGACAAAATTTGTTCCATTCTCACCAAAAAGCCAGCTTGTTCTTAATATTACGTATTTAGGTAAGCGCGCTACCCTCTTCTCCCCCTCCAACTTGGATTTCGCGTAAACATTTAACGGATTAGGCAGGTCAACTTCCGTGTAAGAAGACTTTTTTTTGCCGTCAAATACAAAATCCGTGCTTATGTAGAGGAGCGGGATGTTTAGCGAAGCTGCCCCGCACGCAACATTTTCCGTGCCTGTGATGTTTACCCTATTCGCTTTGCCGGGATCCGTTTCGCAACCGTCTACATCGGTCCAGGCGGCGGTATGGATAATCACGGCCGGCCTTACACCCCTGATAACCTCTAAGGTTTTTTTGCTATCAGCAATATCGCAATGCTCGACGGAGAGTTTATCTGCCCGATTGTCAAGCCCGATAACAGCGTAATTTTTCGCGAGCTTTCGAGAGACGGCCGTGCCGAGCATGCCGCTTGAGCCGGTTACCAGAATTTTTTTTCTTTTTTTGCCTTTAGCCTTTTCCACCATTCAGTGTTCTCTTTATACCAAAGAACTGTTTGTTCCAGCGCATCGGCAAATTCATACCGGGGCAACCAGCCCAGCTTGTAAAGTTTCTTTGGATTTACGGCGTAGCGCTTGTCGTGCCCGGGTCGGTCCTTTACGAATTTTATCAATTCCTCTTTTTTCTTAAGCAACTTTAATATTTTCTTTGTGAGAACGATATTTTTCATTTCATCGCCGCTCCCCACGTTGTATATTTCGCCCACTCGCCCGAAATGAAGCATAAAATATATGGCGCTGCAATTATCCCTGACGTAAAGCCATTCCCTCACGTTCATCCCGTCTGCATAGAGAGGTACCCGCTTCTCTTCCAATATGTTTGTTACGAAAAGAGGGATTATTTTTTCGGGGTGCTGGTATGGCCCAAAATTGTTCGAGCTTCTCACGATAATAACAGGCAATTTGTATGTCGTAAAATAGGAACGGGCCAAAAGGTCTGCCGCTGCCTTGCTTGCGGCATAGGGCGAATTGGGCAGAAGCATTGAGGTCTCGGAAAAGGTGCCTTTTCTTATGCTGCCGTATACCTCATCCGTTGAGATCTGTATAAAACGCTTAACCCCAGAGCGTTTTGCCGCATCCAGCAAAACCTGCGTACCCAAAACATTCGTCTTTATGAATTCTTCGGGGTATTTTATCGAACGGTCCACATGCGATTCGGCTGCGAAATTTATTATTGCATCGCTCTCCCGGGCGAGTTTCCAAACAAGCCTTTTGTCGCATATATCGCCTTTCACAAAAGTGTATTTCGGATCATTTTCGATGTCCTTCAAATTATCTTTATTTCCGGAATAAGTAAGTTTATCGAGGTTAATAACCTTAAAACCTGTGCTGCGCACCGCATGCGGTGTCTCGCGCAGCAGGTACCTTATAAAATTGGACCCTATAAATCCTGCTCCGCCGGTTATTAAGATCTTTTTAAGCATAATTTTACTTTTGCGCCCGTCGTTTATCTTTTTTTGCCGCCAGGGTATTCGCTCTCAAAAGCGACTCAAACGTTCCGGAATCCGTCCACCAGCCCTCGAGCATGTTGTAAGTCAGGGTTTTACTTCTCAAGTAAGCGTTATTTACGTCGGTTATCTCAAGCTCCCCTCTTTTCGAAGGTTTAAGCGTGTCTATTATATCGAAAACATCCTTGTCGTACATATAGATCCCGGTTACGCTATAATCGGATTTTGCATGTTTGGGTTTTTCTGTAATTCCGGATATGCGCATTTTTTCGTCAAACTCCACGACTCCGAAACGTTCCGGGTCCGGAACTTTTTTTATCAGTATTTTTGCTCCCTTGGGTTGTTTCTTAAAATCCGCGACTGCTTTCTTAATGCTTTTTTCGATAATATTGTCCCCCAGAATAACCGTTATTTTGTCATTGTCGGCAAAGTGCCTGGCCAGGCCAAGCGCCTGCGCTATGCCGCCTTCTCCTTCCTGGTACGTATAGTTAATGTGCTTAAGGCCAAATTGCTTCCCGTTTCCCAAAAGCCTTAAGAATTCTCCGGCGTGGTTTCCGCCTGTAACAATCAAAATATCTTTTATTCCCGCATCGATAAGAGTCTCGATGGGATAATAGATCATGGGCTTATTGTAAATAGGGAGCAGGTGTTTATTGGTTATTTTGGTCAGGGGGTAAAGTCTTTTTCCCAATCCGCCGGCTAATATTACGCCCTTCATGCTTTCCTCCAATCAAACGGTATATCGTTTTTATACGGGTCTACCCGGAGCTCATCCGGTTTAGCATGGTTATACGCTTCTGTCGGAGTATTTATGACGATCGATTCTTCATCCGCTATACCCTTGAAACCATGAAACACATTTTTCGGAATTGAAATAAGCTTAGGTTCATCCGGGCCGAGCACAAGATCCATCGTCTCTCCGAAAGTCAGAGAATCCCGTCGAGCATCATACAACCCAAGCCGGATTTTTCCTTTGACACAACAGAAGTTATCGGTTTGCAGGCGGTGATAGTGCCACGCTTTTACGATACCGGGCTTTACCGTGGTCATGTAAACCTGGCCGAATTTCTCGAAGGATTCGTCATCCGACCGGAATATCTCCATAAGCCTTCCACGCTCGTCCGGTATAATTTTTAGCTTCTTTATTTTTACGCCGTCTATCACAGAGCCCTATCTCCTTCCTATTCCGATGTAAGTGAACCCCATTTTCTTCATCATCTCCGGATCGTAGATATTGCGTCCGTCTACAATTGCCGGATTCTTCAGGAGTTTTTTCAGTTTTGCGAAATCCAACTCTTTAAATTCATTCCAGTCCGTAAGGACAACCAGGCAGTCACACCCCTTCGCCGCATCATAGGCGTCTTTGCAATAAACAATTTCCTTTTTTTTGCCCGGGCAAAGGCGTGCGAGGGTATCACGCGACTTCTGCGCCGCCTTGGGGTCATACGCCCTTATTTTTGCGCCGCGCGCGAACAACATTCTTATTATGTCTATCGGGGGTGAGTTTCTTATATCGTCCGTATCCGGCTTAAAAGAAAGCCCAAAAACTCCTATCGTCTTTCCGGCTATGTTCCATACAAGTTGTGAAATTTTATGTATGAGAACGTTTTTTTGCTCGCTGTTGATCTTTTTTACTTCGCGCAATAAACTGAAATTATATCCGAGCCTGTCGGCAATATGTATAAAAGCATCCAAGTCTTTGGGAAAGCACGAACCGCCAAAACCGATACCGGCCTCTAAGAAGGACGTTCCGATTCTTTTATCCATCCCCATGCCGCGGGCTACCTTCTTTATGTCCGCACCTGTTTTATCGCAAACGACGCTTATGGCGTTTATAAATGAAATTTTCATGGAAAGAAACGAATTTGAGGCGTGTTTTATGATTTCGGCGCTTTTTATATCCGTAACTACTATGGGAGCCTTTAGCGGTTTATAAAGTTCTAGAAGAATTTTTTTTGCTTTCTCGGATCCGGTGCCGATTACAATTCTATCCGGGTGCTTAAAGTCTTTTATTGCGCTGCCCTCCCTTAGAAATTCCGGGTTGGATGCAACATCAAACCCGCCTTCACGTTTTTTCGCTCCGGAGGCGAAAAGGGTATCTATAGTCCGCTTTACCCATTCTCCGGTTTCAACGGGCACAGTGCTTTTTTCTACGATTAATTTATACGAATTCATACTTTTAGCAATTTCGCGAGCTACGGCCTCCAGCGCCGTAAGATCCGGCTCTCCGCTCTCAGCCGAAGGGGTCCCGACGCATATGAATATAATCGTGGATTTTTTAACGCTTTCTTTGATATTCGTTGAAAAAGATAAGCGCCCCTTTTTCATATTGCCCCTAACCATCTCCTCAAGGCCCGGTTCATATATGGGCACAACCCCCCTCTTCAACGAATCGATCTTCTTACGATCACTGTCCACACAGAAAACACGGTTACCCAAATCAGCAAAGCACGCCCCCGTAACAAGCCCCACATACCCCGTCCCGATTATGCATATGTTCATAACATCTCCCACCTATACTATTATTAGCCTGTTATTATAGCAAAGGCGAGCAATTTTGACAACGAAAATTCTCCTGTTTTGCACGCTATTTTCAATCTTGCGCCGCACAAGCACTCACCCAGATTCTTTCGTAACAAAAACCTCCTAATTTCTTCGAGCATGCGGAGCTTTGACCGGAAGAGGGGACATGCAATGAGCATCTGCAAAAATGCTGATAAGAAAAATTATCCCTTGGCATCTGTGCTGCCAAGGGATAATTTTTC
>JAMXCZ010000064.1 GCA_024542975.1 Candidatus Omnitrophota bacterium
ATACAGAAAAAACAACATCTTCGGATTTTTGAGGCGCGCAAAAATCCGAAGATGTTGTTTTTTCTGTATGCAGGGTTCTTCCTGTGGATGTACTCGTTACATGAGGTTCTGTTTGGAGAGGTGGTGGGGTGTTGAGCCGAGAGAGTTGACTTTAACCGACGGGTTAGGTATACTTTAAATACTCACAAGTTATCAAAAGTAATAAAAAACCCAGGAGGCTACCCCACGATGGATAAGTTAATGGACTTTAAAGAAATCAAGAAATACCTAAAAGTCTCGAGAGCTACCATGTATAGACTCGTTAACGAGAAGAAGATCCCTGCCTTTAAAGTAGGCAGGCAATGGCGTTTCAAGAAGGATCGGCTTGATAAGTGGCTTGAAGAAAACGAAAACATCAAGAGTAAATAGGGGGAACTATGGATAAAAAAGGAGTGATTCTCGTTGTAGATGACGAAATAGAAGTAACCATGAGCCTAAAAGGCTTTTTTACAGCCATGGGGCATGATATGCTGATGGCCACTGATGGAAAATCAGCCCTTCAAATTATCGATTCCATTTCATTGGACCTCATACTTTTGGACGTAAGAATGCCCGGAATAGACGGAATCCAGATACTAAAGCATGTAAGGAAAAATAAACCAAAGACAAAGGTAATAATCATAACCGCGTATGACAAAGAAGTAAAAGAAGAGGTTGAGAAGTTAGACATAGACGGCTTTTTCGCTAAACCCATAGTTCTATCAAACTTGGTAGACCGCATACGAGTTGTCCTTGATGCCACCAAAAGCACCAGAATGTATCCCACAAAAGAAAAAAAAGAATTGCCCAGCAAAGAAGTACCAAAAGCCCGTCTCCTTTTTATCGAGCCCAATCCCATGGTATACGGCTTTACCTGTGGGTTTTTCGCAGGAAAAGATCTGATCAAAGGAGAATATGAAACAAAAGTCGTATTTGGCGGAAAGGAAGCGCTCAAGTCTCTGTATGAATTTTATCCCGATGTGGTAATAATGTACGACTCGTTATTTAGCATGGATGACGTAAAAGACCTTGCCGGATACTTCATGGGGTCCAGCCATAAGCCGAAGACCGTTATCCTGCATGGCCTTATTCCGAAAGGCCAGTTTGAAATCTTAGAACTCGAAAAAATGGGCATAACATACTGCAACCAGAACTGCATGGATGACGAAGGGTTCAGGGTTTCAAATAAGAAGCTAGTTGATTTTGTTGCGAAGCAATGTGTTAAGCATGGGTTGGTAAAGAACTAGGATCCAAATGGTTAAACAGGATTATATACATACTGATAGAAATGGATACAAGCTTCGCGTTGTTGCTTTAGAGCCAAATAAACCGGAGCGGATACTTCTTATTCCGCCTCTGGTTGGGGCGACTGGTTCTTTGGCAATAAGAACGTTCAGATATTTTTTTCGCAAGGGTTGCACTCTCATGTCATTTGATTATTGCGGACACTATCACGATATCGATAATAAGTTTACAGTAAACGGTACTTTTACTGATACGGAAGTGGCTTTGGCGCATGCATCCGATCAGGCAAAAAAAGCAAAAATACCACTTCATACTGTAGGTGTTTGCTATGGTTTAATCCCTTTAGTTCATGTTTTAAATAAATCAGGATGGCCCCGGGAAGTATGCTCAATGTTTAGTGTTAGCGGGTTATTAAATATGGATGATCTTTTGAATTTCGATAACTATAGGGCTCATTTGAGTAAAAGGGGCATGTCCTTCAAAAGCAAATCCGAGTTTATAGACTATATGTCCTCAAACAAAAAGGAGACTATTAACCGCAAACAAGTATTTGTGAGCGCTCTAACAGAATATCTTATGAAAATATTCGCTGAACTGTCAGAGATAATATCTGATGACAGGTTTGGTGTGTTAGAGTATTCAAGGGCAGAATTTTATGAATCATTTTATGAATTCGCTACGGTTACCTTGCCTAAAATTGTAACCCCATCTTATTTTCCATGCCTTTTTTTTACAGGTGTTTTTGATACGGTATTTAACCTACAAACTCAAGCCAATAAAGATAAATACCTCAAACAAATTAAAACTATTGTCCCGCACGCTAAAATCTGCAATATAAAGATTGATCATTTTGGAAGAGGGGAAGATCACTACATAATAGGCCAGGAAGGAATGAAGTTTTTGCGCAAAAACGAAAAGGTGTAATATCGCCCATGGGGTCAGCTGGAAGTAAATTATTATCAGATGAACTTGAATCCCTGCGATGGCCGTACTATCTAATCATACCCGTAACATACTTATTGATCTTCTGGACAATTGTTAAGAAAAAAATAAACGCTATCCTTAACAAAGATAAAGACGTGGGGCTTTTGGTCTTTGACGGAATAGGCAAATACGGAAAGATTATTAAACGAAATGTGACCGGCTGGAAAGCGGTTGACCTTATCTACAACCACCGCTTTGGAGAAAATCAATCTTTGGGTGGGCGATTAGACGACTTCTGGTTTAATAGTCTTAATTGTCAGGCCGCGCGTAATCGCTTCAAATTGGCGAAAAGGGAACTGGAAAAAGGTATCTTTGAATTTTCGAATGAAAAAGAAGTACGAATCATATCATTAGCCGCCGGTACAGGGCAAATTGAATGTGAAACAATAGCGAAAGTTAAAGGAAGAGGCGTTAACGTAAAAGCTATCCTCATAGACAGGGAACCGGATGCTATAAACCGGGCAAGAGAATATATTTCCATGAACGGTGTGCAAGACAATATAAAGACAATTAATTCTGATGCTGATTCTGTGGTGGATGTGGCCAAAGACTTTAAGCCTCACATTATTAAAATGATAGCTTTCTTAGACTATTTTTTTGAAAAACAGGCGATAAATTTTATTTCTGATTTAAATAAGCTACTGCCCCCGAAAGGTATTTTTATCGTCTCTAATACATTGCCTAATATCGAAATGTATTTTGTAAAATGGGTTGTAGGTTGGCCTTTAATCTATAGAAAACCGAAAGAAATCATAAATATACTCAAAAAAAGCGGATTTACCAATCCTGAAGTAATGGAAGACCCCCTACATATACAGGGAGTCGCAGTAGCTAGAAAGTAGCGTTAAAATAACTATTATTTAATAAAATGAACTTCTTACATGTGAACTTTATTCTCGCTTTGTGGGTAACTGCGATTACAACGTTGTTACTCGGCATATTCGTGCTAGCGAGAAACCGTAGCAGTATTATTAATAAAACGTTTTTCTTTTACTCATCCAGTATTTCCTTATGGAGCTTCTCTGAAATTTGGGGTATTGCCTGTGATAGTAGAACAACCGCCCTAATTTGGACAAGGATAGAACAAGTCGGTGTTTTCTTTATTCCTGTTTTATTTCTGCATTTTGTAATTTCACTTCTTGAGATTAAAGACAAAAAATGGCTAATTAAAGTATCTTATTTGATCAGTAGCATATTTGCGGTTTTGAGCTCTACTTCTCTTATGATCGCAGACTCTGTGCTAAAGCCTACAATTCCATATGTTAAGCGCTTCGCTATTCCGGGGTTGATGTATCATTTCGCTATATTGTATTTTGTCGTGGTTGTAGCATATGGCCTCATTATTCTGTATAAGGCTTATAAGCTATCTACAGGCGCAAAACAAGCTCGCCTCAGATATCTTTTGTGGAGTTCAATCTTTGGGTATTTAGGGGGATCTGCAAATTTTCTTTTAGTTTACGGCGTTGATGTGCCTTTTATGAATCCATTTGGCACTTATGCTCTTCCGCTATATATCGCAGTAGTAGCATACGCAATAGTTAGGCATCAACTCATGGATATTGAAGTCGTAATAAAAAAGACGCTTGTATTCGCGGGTATTTTTACGGTTGCTTACGGGGTCATTGTAGGAATTACTTTCTTAGGCCAAGCGGTATTTGAGGAGTTTACGGGTGGCAATAGATGGATTGCGTTAATACCGAGCATAGCACTGATTATCTTAATTCTTCGCCCTCTTGAAAACTTCCTTACAAAAGTAACCGACAAATTCCTTTTTCAGAAAAAATACGACTACAGGCAATTAATAGGGCAGTTTATGGACGAATTAAAAACAATGGTCCTAAACGCCGGGGATATTGCGCAGTCAACATTGGACTTTCTCAATTCTTCAATCCGTCCCGATAACTCGATTATTTTTATGCACAACAATTTTACCAATAGATACGATATTATCGCATCCGTGGATTTTCACGACGTAACTTTTAAAATAAAGGATGATGCGTTATTTATCGAAAAACTGCAGGAAGCGGGTGAGATCGTTAACCTGAAACGCGATAAGGCATTTTCTGAACGGGAATTAAAAGAACTCGAAGCAATGGGTATATACCTTATAATACCCCTTATCGTACATAAGGAGCTTTTGGGCATTCTCGGTCTCGGGAAGAAAAAGTCTGATGAAGAATATACCGAAGAGGATATTGAGGCTCTTTCTAATCTGTCAGGCACTTTGTCAATCGCAATCAATAATGCGCAGCTATTTGACGAACGTGCGGATGCCGAAAAAAGAGCGATGATAGGGACATTGGCAACGGGGATCAACCACGAAATCGGAAACCCGTTAAACGTCATTGCCATAAAACTTCAGTCCTTTAATCTTCTGGGCGAACAGGGACTGTTGGAGAAGAAATCAAAGCAGGAAATAATAGATGAAGTAAAAAATATAACTAAAGTTTGCATGGAAAACACAAAACGCATATCTGACATTACCAGGAAAGTATCTGAATTTGCCAAGCCGGATAAGAAATTGCAACTAGACAAAATTAACGTAGAAGAAGCCATTGATGAAACACTTTCTGTGCTTCAACACGAATTAACTTTGGAAAGAATAAAATTCGAAAAAAATATCATGCCAGAACCTCACTATGTAATCGCTGACCGCGGACAATTCAAACAAATGCTATTTAACTTAATTAGAAATGCTGCGCAAGCAATAGAAAATACTAATAAAGAAGACGGTAAGATCACTATAGGTGACTCAAAGCACGGGGATGAGGAGATCTATTTAAAAGTTGAAGACAATGGTCCAGGAATCCCAAAGAAAGATTTAAATAAGATTTTTATGCCTTTCTATACGACAAAAGAGCCGGGCAAGGGAACTGGATTAGGCCTTGCCCTTGTAAATAAGCTAGTTCAACGCAATGACGCAAAAATTGAGGTTACAAGCCAGGTGGGCAAAGGAACTGTGTTCACTCTAATATTTAAAGGGAAATCATATGAATAAAAAAATACTTATCGTGGATGATGAGCAAGAGTATATTATTGCAATACGAGACTTTTTTAGGGAATTTGATTATGCAGTTGCGGTTACCATGTTCCCTAAGCATGCCCTTGAGATTATAGCCGGAGAAAAACCTGCAATAGTGCTATTTGATTTTAAATTGCCGGATATGAATGGAGATAGATTTCTTGAAAGGGCAAAAGCGTTAAGTCCTGATACAGCGTACATATTAATAACAGCCTATAAAGACGAGGTGGTTTTAGATAAGATCAGAAAAATGGGCGTTACTGATATTGTGATGAAACCCATAAACCTTGCCCAGTTATTGGAAACAGTGCAGACCCTCCTAAAAACACAACAGAAACCTTCATAATCCTACAAAAAGTGTATTTATTTTTGCAGTGGCTTTAGAGGCAGCAACTTATACACGTTAGCCTTCCGCGCAGAAAAGTCAGGTGGCCGCGGTTTATACCGCCCAAAGGCGGGATACAGGGCTTTTGACTATGCCACATTTTTATGAGGCGTCTGAGCCGGGAAGGCAGGCACCGAGAGCTGCCTGCGGGGTGAACTAGGCTGGTTACTTTACGATATCGTTTTCAAGCCAGGAGTAATTGCCTGATAGGGTTTTCTTTGCTACGCTGTTTGATAGTTTGTCGTGATTATGCTTTATCTCTCTGAACTTTTCTCTTATGCGGTTTTTGGCTTCTCTGCAGAATAAATCGGCAAGCTCTACGGAGTTTGCCTTGTCCTTGTCATTCTTAGACAGGCCATCGGCGTAAGAGCATGCGGCAGACATGGCGAATAAATCTACGCTGATATCGACGAACCTGTTTAATATGTTCTGCTTGCTGACTAATCCCTTCTGATAGCGAAGCATTTTGTGAAATACCATCTTCGCGAGGCGCCGGGACGTCTTTTTTACAAACATCATGTGCTTGTCGAGAGGGCTTTTCAGTCCGCCTCCGCACCCTAAAACGCATGGCACCCACAGTCCCGGGTACCACACAGAATACGAAAGAGCGGAAGACACTGCCGCCTTAAGCTTGCCGCCGACCGAAACGCGCGGGTCAAAGAGCGCCTTGATTTTTTTCAAATGAAAATCCAAGGCCTCCCTCGCTATGAAAAGGTGCATAATCTCGCTTGAGCCTTCAAGCAAGGTATTTATCCGCGAATCGCGTATCGCCCGCTCGAGCGGATAAGCTGCCTTCCCCCTCCCGGCAAGCGACGGGGCTGTTTCGTAGCCGCGGCCGCCTCGTATTTGAACGGCATCATTTACAATCTTCCAGCTTTCTTCCGTGCAAAATAGTTTTGCCATTGCAGCCTCAAGGCGTATGTCAAATCTCTTGTCATCAGCCATGTACGAAACAAGCCATGTAACTGCATCCATGGCAAAGACAGTAGCAGCCATGCAGGAAAGTTTCGACGCGATAGCCTCATGTTCCCCGATGGGAGAGCCCCACTGTTTCCTCTCCGCAGCCCATCGCCTTGCAGCGTTTAAGCACATCTTACTCATCCCTGTTACAGCCGCGGGCAATGTGAGCCTACCGGTATTGAGCGTTATAAAGGCGAGTTTCAGGCCCTTGCCTTCACCTAAAATAATATTCTCCCTGGGCACCTTTACGTTATTGAAACGCATGATGCCGTTTTGTATGGCGGAGAGTCCCATAAATTCGCAGCGGTAAGTTACTTCAAAACCGGGTGTATTTGTCTCCACTATGAAAGCGGTTATCTGTTTTTTTTCTTTTCCTCTCACTATTTTAGGCGGCGTCTCTGCCATAACAACCAAAAGGTCGGCTATGTTTCCGTTTGTGCACCACAGCTTCTCACCGTTAATCAGGAAATACTTGCCCCCCTCGACCGGTGTAGCCTGTGTTTTTATTATTCTCGGGTCTGAACCCGCAAGCGCCTCCGTAAGCGCAAAACCGGAAATTGCGCCTTTCCTGAACCTGGGAAGATATTTTCTTTTCTGTTCGTCGGTCCCGAAAAGTATGAGCGGTTGGGGAACCCCTATGCTCTGATGCGCAGAAATAAGCGCCGCTGTCGAGCCGCAAAAACTTCCCAGAAGGTGCACAACGCGGTTATAAGTCACGTGGGAAAGGCCCAACCCCCCGTATTCTTTGGGAATTTTAATGGCGAAAGCCCCCATTTCAAACAAACCCTTTATGACATTTTCCGGTATTTCCCTGGACCTATCAACCTCGTCCGGATTCAGGTTTTCTTTCAAGAATTTCTCCAGTTTAGCGAGAAATTTGTCGCCCTCTTCCCTCTTTTCCCTCGACTGCTCCCGAAAAGGGTGAATGAGGTTCCAATTCACTTTTCCTTTAAAGAGGCCCGCTACAAAACTTGGATATGTCCATTCATCCTGGCGCGAGTCTTCGGCAAATTCCATGGATTTACGCTGCTCTTTTGCCATGTGTTTGTCAAAAATACTCATATTCGCGCTCCTTTGTTGAGATCCTTCGTCACTTCGTTCCTCAGGATGCAGAG
>JAMXCZ010000065.1 GCA_024542975.1 Candidatus Omnitrophota bacterium
TGAAGCCAAAATTCGCGCGCCAGGTACCGGCTTCCCTGCCGGACCGGAGGGGTGTGACGTAACCCTTCAAATATTATAAATACGTGACAGAAATCCGTTGTTTTTGATTAGCTCGTGTGATAATATGACGATTGTATCGTCTATATGCATCCGCAGATATCCTTGGGAGGGGCATTCTTCATAAAGGTATAACCCATTTTTGAAATTATGAATGTGGCATTATTAGACATAACATCCGGTAGGAAGGCCTGCATTAACAAAGATTTTATGGGTGGATACGGCTGGGCTTTTAATGCCGGCAGGGGCCTTTCCTCCGGGATGATAAATTTCGTAAAAAAATCAGGGGAAAATCTACCCATAATGTCTCTCGGGTATTTAGCGTCTATATTTCATCAAAAAAAATGGGATGTTGAATACGCCAGAAATACCGTCCCGTCATCCAAATTGGTTATTATACACTCGTCGATGGTGGAACATAAAGCCGAGCTTGAATGGGCAGGCCGTCTTAAAAAAGCAGGTAAAATAGTCGGCTTTACGGGCCCGTTTTCGGGCTCGGTGCCTGAGATATTTTTGGAAAAATGCGATTTTGTCATTGTCGGAGAGCCTGAAGAAGCGGTATACAGGATAAGCGAGGGATTGATCCCGAAGGGTGTTTTGGATAGTAGGCCCATAGAAGATTTAAACAGCCTTCCGTTTCCGAAATGGGATATATTTCCGCATAAAGGATATTCTTATTTTCCGGCATTGAGAGAAAAACCTTTTTTGCCCATTTTGTCAAGCAGGGGCTGCCCTTTTACCTGCAATTACTGCCCCTACCTTGTTCATTACAAGTGGCGGGTGAGGTCGGCGGAAAACGTATTAGATGAAATCGGACACCTTGTCTCCCGCTTCGGAATAAAGTCAATGCTTTTCAGGGATCCGATATTTACATTTGACAGAGAAAGAACCTCCAAGATAGCTGAAAGCATATTAGAAAGAGGATACAAAATAAAATGGGCATGTGAAACGCGGCTTGATAGGGTTGACAAAGGGCTTTTGAAACTCATGTATTCGGCAGGTTTGCGTGTAATTAATGTAGGTATTGAATCGCAAAGCGAAGATATAATAAAAAAGGCCTCAAGAAAGCCCGTAAGCCTCAGGCATCAGGAGGAGATGATACGGTACTGTGATGAGATAGGAATACGCGTAACTGTCTTTTATATGTTTGGCATGCCGGATGACACGAGAGAAAGCCTGCTTGAGACAATCAGGTACGCGAAGAAGCTGAATACGCATGTAGCGCAATTCTTTATTTTTACACCGTTTCCGGGAACGAAATATTACGAAACGATAAAGAGCGATATATATGAAACTGATTGGGAAAAATTTGATTGCTATACCCCGGTTTTTTATCATAAAAATCTTGGGAAAGAGAAAATCATCCAATTAAAGGAACGGGCCTTTGTGTCATACTATTACAGGCCGGCGTGGGTAATCAAGTTTTTCTTTCGCGCTATGCGGGATATTTTTAACAAATGAAAACAAAGGTACTTATAACCGGAGTCACCGGTTTCGTGGGTGGGCATATACTAAAAGGCCTTGCGCAGGATAAAAATCTAATCCTTTCCGTCTTATTGAGGAATCCGGATAAATTTGGTAAGATTAAAACGCAGGGTTCTTTTCATGTCTATATAGGCGATATTACAAGGCCTGAAAGCCTCACAAAAGCCCTTATCGGCAAAGATGTTATAATACATTGCGCAGCATTAATGAGCAATTTTGATTCAAAGACCCGTAGGGAGTTTTATAGGGTTAACGTTACCGGAACCGAAAATATATTGCGGGCCTGTGATTCTAAAACCTTAAAACAGTTTGTGCAGATTTCAACGTCCGGTGTGTATGGCGCATGCAGCGGATATCCTTCATGGGAAAGCGGGCCTTACGGAAGGGCTTTATCCGCTTATGAGTGGTCGAAAAAAGAAGCGGAAATTATGGTTTTGAAATATGCAAAACATAGGGGGCTTCCGTTTACTATTTTAAGGCCGTCTCAACTATACGGCCCCGGCATGTACTATGGCTGGCCCGATACTATAAGAGCCATAAATTCGGGCAGGATGTTTGTTCTGGGTAACGGTAAAGCCAAAATACATCTTTTAAACATAAAAGACCTCGTAAAAGCAGTCGGGCAGCTTTTACTTAATAAATCGGCAATAAACCAGATATACAATATCGCAGGCCCTGAAATCGTAAGTATTAGCAAAGTCTTTAATCTTATCTCGGGAATATTAAGGAAAAAGGAGCCGGGCAGAATGCCATATTCCCCTATGTATCTTATGTCGCTTTTTTTAAAGCTTATCCCGCATAAATTCAAAAATAGGCATTTGGCGCTTTTGACGCCGCACAGGATACGCTTTTTTTCGGAGAATCATACTTACAGCACTTCTAAAGCCGCGAGGGATTTGAATTACGCGCCGGGGGTTCGCATGCATGACGGATTTTGCGAGATGATTAACTGGTGTAAAGAGGAGCGGTTGATTTAAATGGGAAGTTCAAAGCTCTCCGTAGTGATACCGTTATACAATGAAGGCGGAAAAATAAAAAAAACGTTCCTTAGGATAGATAGGTTTTTCTCAAAACGCAACTACGTAATGGAATATATTTTTGTAGAGGACGGTTCGCCTGATGAAACATTGCGCGTATTAAGCTCGATAGAGAAAGAAAGAAGCGACGTAAGGGTATTGGTAAATGAAAAAAATATGGGCAAAGGATATTCGATAAAAAAGGGCATGCTTAGCGCAACCGGCGAGCATATTCTTTTTATGGATGCGGATATGTCAACCTCGCTCAAGGCCTTTCCCAATTTTGAAAAACACTTCCGCGATTATGACATCATCATGGGGTCGAGATGGTGTAAAGAGGCGGATATTAAAGTAATGCAGCCCTGGCACAGAAGATTTCTGGGGATTATCTTTTATAAGATATTGAATCTTTTTTTTCTGAAAAATGTAACCGACGCAAATTGCGGTTTTAAATGTTACAGAAAAGATGTGGCGCGGGATATTTTTTCCAAACAGCTCCTCAGGGGTTGGGGTTTTGACGCGGAGCTTTTGTATATAGCCGAAAAGCGTAAATATCGAATAAAAGAAGTGCCGGTCGCCTGGGCGCATGGCATGGATTCCAAGGTCAACCTCCTTACGGTACCGGCAAAAACGATTGTGGAACTTGTGAAAATAAAAATAAATGACCGGAAAAAGCGCTATGAGAAATAGAATATTGCTCATCAGGCCACCGACAGTTATGAAGGGGACCTCGTTTATTGCAACGCAGTTTCCTCTTAATATTGCAAGCATAGCGGCGAATCTGCTAAAATCAGGATATGATGTGCGGATATGGGATTTTGATGTCGAGCCGTTTAACGAGGGAATTTTTAAAGCGAGGCTCGAATCTTTTGATCCGTTTATTGTCGGAATAAGCTGTTATACGCCTACAGTTATAAACGGGCACAGGATCGCAACGCTCACTAAAGAATTCTTAAGCGACGTTTCCGTTATCGTAGGCGGCCCGCACGTATCGGCGTTACCGAAGGAAACGCTCAATGAGTTTAAAAACTTCGATATCGGCGTTAGGGGCGAGGGCGAGGAGGTTGTTTTGGAATTGGCGGATAAATTATCCTCGGGGTCCGGGATCGAAAGTATTAGCGGTATTGTTTATAAAAAAAACGGGGCCCCGTGCGTAACCGAAAAAAGGGCAGCCATAAAAAACCTGGACAGCCTTCTCCCTCCCGCAAGGCATCTTTTAAATATAGCTTTGTATAAAGGGCAATCGCACCGTGGTTTTTCGCGCGAGTTTCTCAAAATAACCGAAATCATGACCTCCCGCGGTTGCCCGAATCAATGTATATTCTGCGCTTCCGAAGTCGTTATGGGTAGAGGGGTAAGATTTATAAGCGCGGATTCAATAAAAAAAGAGATAGGTGAGTGCGTTGAAAGATTCGAATTTAAGCATTTCGCTATATCGGATGATACGTTTATTTTGCGGGAAGATAGGCTTCACACTATATGCGAGGAATTCAGAAGGCGTAAGCTTACATGGAATTGTAACGCGCGTGTCTGGCCCCTGTCAAGGAAGACGATTTTTGCGATGGCACGCTCAGGCTGCAGGGGTATTACATTCGGTGTCGAATCCGGAAGCCCAAGGATATTGAAGCTTATAAAAAAGGGTGTAACCCTGGAGCAGATTGAGAATGCTTTCAGGTGGGCTAAGGAAGCGGGCATAAAATTTGTAGAGGCAGATGTAATTATAGGCAGTCATCCTTCGGAGACAGAAGAAGATATACGGATGACCAGAAAACTTTTAAGGAGAATTTCTCCGGACGTCGCCATGATATCTGTGATAGTTCCGTACCCGGGCACAGAAGTGTACAACATAATGAAGGAAAAGAATTTGATACGCGAAAATAAGAGCTGGGATTCATTCGTGTTTTTCGGAAAGGAACCTTTGTGGCAAACGGAGAATTTTACTCCAAAAAAACTTATCTCTATTCAGAGGCGTATGTTAATAGAATTTTATTTTCGCCCGCTATACATGTTGCGTATAATCGGAAAAATGAAAACTATGACAGAGGCGATTTATTGGTTGCGCGGTGGCATAGATTTCCTGTTCGGGTCTTTAAGAAAAAAAAGAAGAAGTAGTTAATAATGAAAAATACGCAGAAAATGCTTCATACCATTCTATTCGCGTCGGTATTGGTATTAGCCACGTATCTCCGGTTCTACAAAATATCCGGGTCATGTTTCATAAACCCGGATGAGTACCTGTATTATACGGGTTCACAAATTGGCATGGTTTTTAAAAAGCTTTTTTTCGGTTTCCCGGATATCCTGCGTAAAGGAGCGGTCACCGATTATGTATTTGAAGCATTCAGACAGTTACCGGACTTTGTAAGGCCGGGCTATCATACCCTTAGTGCAATAGGAACTTTCATAATGGGAGAAAGCAAGGCAACGGCTTTTCGCCTGTCAGCTTTCTTCGGTGTGTTAACCGTAGCCTCCACGTATCTATTAGCCAAAACCCTATTTGACTCCCGGCGCATAGCATTGTTGTCCTCTTTATTGCTGGCAGTTACGACAAGCCATGTTTTTTTTAGCAGAAGCGGTTTTCAAATTTCTCCGGCTATTTTTTTTCTTACCGTAGCGTTTTATTTTTACGTAAGGAGCAGGCAGGCTATCAAAAAAACAAGGGTTTTCTTTGTTTTTTCAGCGATCTTTTATAGCATATCCTTCGCAGTCCACCCCTCCCTTATCTATGTTGCCCCGATTTTTATTCTGCTGGAATTGCAGAGATATTTAATAGCCGGGCCGCATACCGGGAATCGTAGTATGATTTTATCTACAGTAAAAAATCTTTTTATATTCGGTGGTGCTTTTTTATTAACAAGCGCCGTATGGGAGATTCCGTATTTCTTCGTACGCCTATACTTTATACTTACGGGGAAAATAGAATTATTTTCGAACTATTTTACCGCGCTTATTCCAATAAATAATATGATGTCCTATTTTGGCCAGTTTTTTCTGTATAGAAGCCACTATGTTGTTTTTAGTCTGGCGAAACCAAGCGCTTTTTGGCATTTCCCGTCATTGTTAATAGATTCTAACGGTATCATTTATTTTGCCGCGCTGGCCGCGGCAATAATCTACCTTTTTGTCAGGTGGCGACGGAATAGAGAGGATTACCGCCCCCTATTGCTTATAACATGGCTCGGCATGATCTACATACTTTATACGGCTATAGATATATTTCCCTATCGCAGGATTTTTAAAGAGGCCCGCGTGTTTGCGCCAACCTTACCCGCTATCGCAATTATTCAGGCAGTATTTTTTGATAGGCTATTTTATGTTTTTAAAAGTCACGCGATAAAGAAAATAGCGGCGGGCCTTGTATTTTTTTCGATCATCTGTTTCGGGGCGCTTTACTCTCACGACTTGATATCCACCCAGTTCTCATATGAGATAGTCAATGAGTATCTTAAGGCCAACCCGCATCTAGACAGGGTTGTGTTAAACGTAAACACGATGGGAATGGGGCCCACCAAAAAAGTATCCGATAACCTGGATGGTTTTGCGATTCCTGATGTCCTCTATGAGTATAATGGCGAATATGTTGTAGAAAAAGCCGCAAGCCGCATCGCAGTTTTATATCGCAATCCCGAGGAAAGAACCCCCATACCCATGATACCTCCCGAGTACGCTCCGGGATATCGCCTGGGAATCGCTGATTGGAGTAAGATCGAGTCTTTATATAAAAAGGGAATGGTGCGTTATTTGCTTACGTCTCCGTTTGATTGCCAGTGGTTTAGAACCCGTAATCTGAAAGCAGATCCGATTTTCCATTGGCAAAGCCCTCTTGTAAACAAAACAAGGGCTTATTCCGTGGTTTATAACTGGTTGGAGATTGGCGCATTTTGTGAAGACCCTTATTTCAGTAAAATAGGAATCTATGATTTAAGCTCCATCTTCGGAACAAATGATAGCTTAAAACCTGACAAATAGCTCGCATACCAAATCTTTTATGGAGTATGCGGAATCAGAGAAAACCGCACTGCCCGCCTCCACCCTCCCCTTTTTTTATAGCAGGACTTACTTACACACTCTAAGGGGGTAACGATGTGTCTTATCATTTCTAGTTCTAACTTAAAAACTGCTTGACTAATGGGGGGGCATTACACATTACAATTACGAAGCAGGGGTAACAAGAAAAGATTTTATCGGGAGATTTTTCTGTTTTTGAAAATCAAACTTAATAAGAAATAGAAATTAAAGTGGTTTGTGAAAAAAATATCTATGCCCGCCAATACCATATTTCTCTTTTGCAAAAGGCTCTTTATTATACACTTTTTCGATACGGTCTGTATCTGCCCCTCTAAGGAAACGCCTAATTTCATAAGCACCAAGCGAATTAAGATGTGATTCTATTTCATTCACAGATAATCGAACATTTATATGACATAAAAGCGGGTCCAGTTGTTTAATGATATGGTTAGGATTAATGCCCAAAATTTCAAGAGACCTTTGAATTAACAACGGAGGATCATCACGCACAACGCATCTCAATATTTCAATAACGTCCCAAAACAGCCCGCCTGGTTTTTCATTTAGATACATCAATAATCCTATTCCTCCTGGTTTCATTACCCTGTACATCTCATAAAGACATTTCTTCCAATCAGGAGTATGATGGAATACCCCCACAGAAAATACAATATCAAAAGCATTGTCATCAAATGGAAGCTTAAGGGCCGAAGCAATATAAAATTCAAGACCATCCATGCCCAATTCTTTCTGACGGCTTTTCGCTACTACTACTCCAGATTCAGATATATCAATTCCGATTACTTTATCTGCACCAAGTTCCTTTAAAACAAAAACATTTCTACCAGAACCACAACCCATATCAAGAATCATAGCGTTCTTAAAAATTGATAAATCAACATTGTTTCTCTTAAGTCTCACCATGAGCTGATGGTAGGGTTGTTTCCAAAATTTTTTATTAACATATTTACTAAATAGACTTCCGAAATGATCATAGCTAGAAGTGTCATCACATGCTACCCTATTTTGACGAGCGCCTAGTGGTCTGAGTTCTTCTGATAGATTCTTCTTGACCTTTAATGATTCTATATTTTCAGCAAAATTTGATACAATCTGAGATAGAGGTTCTTGATCCGAAGCAAGTATATCCTCCTTTTTT
>JAMXCZ010000066.1 GCA_024542975.1 Candidatus Omnitrophota bacterium
CAAGGGGGAGCTATTTTAACACAGGAGGCGCCTCCGGGCTCCAGGTAATTGATATCAAGCATAGAGATTATGTCGGCATTGTCTCTGGCGATGCTGCTTTCTGGGCATTAGTTAAGAGTGGTCAGCTAGATAAAGTATTTACGGACCCCGCTTGTTTACGGGAATACCGTAAAAAGAGAAAAACCTTTATTGATGAGATAAAGAAGCTAAGATTTGGATTAATACCTTCTGCAGTTTATTTCAATCCTACAGATCGCTGCAACCTGAATTGTTCTTATTGTTATATACCCGAAAAAATACGCAAAAACGGAAGGGATATGTCCGCCAGAAAACTCGAGGAGGCGCTTTCGATATTAAAGAATTATTTTAAAACTACATTGCCAAAAGGGCAAAAACCGGAAATTGTTTTTCACGGCGCAGAACCCATGCTTAATCAAAAAAATGTTTTTGGTGTAATAGAAAAATTTCGGGATGATTTTCGCTTTGGCATACAGACCAACGGAACGCTTTTTGATAAGGAAGCACTAAGCTTTTTAACTTCCAGAGGAATAAATATCGGCCTTTCCCTCGATGGGCATATCCCGCGCGTGGCTGACGGGATGCGTAAAACCTGGGGAGGCGAGGGTGTATCTAAAAAAGTAGTGGAAATAATAAAACTCCTTAAGGGTTATGATAATTTTTCGGTGATTTGCACCGTAACCAAATCAAATATGCGTTCGCTTAAGAAGATAACCGCATATCTCCATGATCTGGGAGTTTCGAACTGCTTATTAAACCCTGTGCGCTGCACATTGCAGAAGGCGCGTGAGAGTAAGCCTAAGGATCACGAAATGAGCAAATATTATCTCGAGGCGCTCGACCATACTTATGAACTATACAGAAAGACCGGGCGCAAACTCGTAATAGCTAATTTTGCAAATATACTAATTAGTATTATGGCCCCGGCCGCGCGCAGGCTTATGTGTGATATCTCACCTTGCGGTGGAGGGCGCTGTTTTTTTGCAGTTTCCGCCAATGGGGATTTATTTCCCTGTAGTGAATTTATCGGAATTAAAAAGTTTAAAGGAGGGAATCTTTTCAAAGACAATATCGCAGATGTTCTAAAAAGCAGAAGCTTTGCGTTGGTGACTGATCGCAAGATCGAAAGCATTCGATCTTGCTCCCAATGCGCAATCCGTCACTTCTGCGGTTCACCTTGTCCGGCCGAGGCCCACGAGATGCACGGCTCTATGAATAAACCGGGCGCATTTTGTGAACTTTATGAAGAGCAGGTCCGCTATGCCTTACGCTTGATCGCTGATAAGAAAGAGAATGCGTATCTTTGGAATGATTGGGATAAAGGAATGTACACAAATTTAGAAATCACAGAACTTAATGCATGAAAACGGCTAAGTCATTACAAATATGCGGTACCGGATCGGGTGTCGGCAAAAGCATTATTGTGGCGGGATTATGCCGCATATTTAGAGAGCAGGGGTTCAAAGTAGCGCCCTTTAAGGCTCAGAACATGGCTTTAAATTCCGCGGTTACGCCTGATGGATTAGAGATCGGCAGGGCTCAGAGCATGCAGGCCGCTGCCTGCCGCATAGAACCAACTTGCGACATGAATCCCGTATTGCTTAAGCCTACCAGCAATGTCGGTTCTCAGGTGATCGTTCACGGTAAGCCCGTGGGTAATATGACCGCCGTAGAGTATTATAAGTATAAATCTAAAATTTTTGGCAAAGTTAAACAATCTTTGTACAAACTCTTGAGTGAAAATGATATTGTTGTTATTGAAGGCGCGGGCTCTCCGGCAGAGGTTAACTTAAAGAAGCATGATATTGTAAATATGAAAATAGCTCGCCTTATAAAATCTCCGGTACTTCTTGTGGGGGATATTGACCGGGGGGGTGTATTTGCCTGGCTCCTGGGCACATTGGGCCTTTTGCCCGAGGTTGAAAAAAGGCTGCTTAAAGGCTTTATTATTAATAAATTCCGGGGTGACCGCAGCCTTCTCAAAGGCGGTTTGGATTTTCTGGAAAAAAACTCAAGGAAAAAAGTTGTAGGGGTAGTGCCTTATTATACTGATATAAAGCTTCCCGAAGAAGATTCTTTATTTTTTGAGCAGGCTAAGCAGAAAAAAAGAGTTAGGAATAAAAAGATAAAGATAGTTGTAGTAAAGATCCCTCATATTTCAAATTTTACTGATTTTGATGTTTTTGAACGTGAGAAATGTGCTGATCTGGAATACAGCATTGATCTAAAAGTTATCGAAGCGGCTGATTGTGTTATTTTGCCGGGAACTAAAAACACCTGTAGCGACTTACGGTTTCTTTATGGCAAAGGCATTGCGCATATTATACAGAAGAAAGCCAGAGAGAACCATATGGTGGTTGGTATTTGTGGAGGTTACCAGATGCTCGGCCGCAAAATCATTGACGCCGCAGGTATTGAAAATAAAGGCGACATTGATGGATTGGGTTTATTGAATATTAACACATTTTTAGAAAGAAAAAAGGCTACTTTTCAGGTTGAAGCCAAGGATTTAGCAACCGGAAGCCTGATCCACGGATACGAAATTCATCACGGCCAAACTAAGAAAGCAGGTACTTGCCCGTCTCTTTTTCTGATAGAAAAACGAGGTACGAAAGATGTGAATCTTCGGGATGGCGCGATCAATAAAAGAGGCAATGTGTGGGGGACATATATACACGGTATTTTTGACAATTTTTATTTTCGCAAGAGCTTCCTGAATAAGTTATGTGCCAGGAAGGGTGTTCGGTATAAATGCGCTAAAGACGACTTTTCTCAAGAAAATGAATTCGATAAATTGGCGAATCTTTTAAAAAATAATTTGAATATGGAATTTTTAGAAAGGCTGCTTCAGTTATGAGTAATGGTTTGGCCCGTGTTATTTTAGCCGGAACCCATAGCGGAGTAGGCAAGACCACTATCACGATAGGGTTATTGGAGGCTCTGCGAAGGCGCGGTATTTCCGTTCAACCCTATAAGGTGGGCCCTGACTACATTGATACCGGTTTCCATAGTGATATTAGCGGCCGCGCTTCGGGCAATCTGGACTCATATTTCCTTACCCCAAATGTCTTGCGTGAACTTTTTAGCCGAAAGGCTAGACAGGCATCCTTTTCTTTAATAGAGGGCGTTATGGGGCTATATGATGGCTTGGCGTCAAATCCGGCTATAGGCTCAACTGCGCATGTGGCAAAAATTTTAAAAGCCCCTGTTATCCTGATAGTCGACGCTAATAAAATCGCCGCGAGTGCCGGCGCGGTTGTATTAGGCTATAAAAAATTCGATCCTTATACAAACATAGCCGGCTGTATCGTTAACCGTGTTGCCGGCCGTTCGCATTACAGGATGCTTAAGGAAAGTATTGAGAAAAATTGCGGAATAAAAGTGCTGGGGTATTTACCCAGGGATAATTCGTTCGTTTTAGCCGAACGCCATTTAGGCCTGAGGCCCACACAGGAAGTAAGCGTGCGCAGGGTAGCAAACAGAATAGCAAAAGCGGTGGAAGAATTCATAGACATTGGCGCTTTGGTTGCGGTTGGCAAAAACGCACCGGCCTTACCTGCTTTTAAGCATGTAATTTTCGCTACTAAGCCCCGTGAAAAAAATATAACCATAGCTGTTGCCAGAGACAAAAGTTTTCATTTTTATTATCAGGACAATCTGGACATTCTTGAATATCTCGGCGCGCGCCTTTGCTTTTTTAGCCCTATGAAAAGTAAAAAATTGCCCGTTGGAACGAACGGGGTTTATATAGGTGGGGGGTTCCCGGAAATGTTTGCCAAAGAACTGGGCGCTAACAGGGCCTTGCTTACGGACTTGAAGGCGAGAAGTCGGGAGAACATGCCCATCTATGCTGAGTGCGCGGGCCTCATGTACCTCATGAAAGAATTGCGCACACATGATAAAAGAATCGTTCCCATGGCAGGAATATTTCCCGGAAGAACTCAAATGGGCAAAAAACTTCGTATGTTCGGCTATTACAAGGCCAAGACCCGATATACCACCATTCTTGGGAAAAAGGGCTCCGTTTGTAAGGGGCATATGTTTCATTGGTCACACGTAATCCGTATGCCAAAAAGAGAGCCATACGTCTTCAGCTTAGCAAAGAGAACTCGGGCCTATCGTGACGGATATATGCGGAATAATACCGTAGCCACATATTTACATTTTCATTTTGCTTCTAATATCGGTTTCGCTAAAACTTTTATTGAAAGCTGCCGCAAATTTAAATTGGAGAAATATGTCAATGCATGAAAATACGGGAGTGGTAGTTCTCGCTCATGGGAGCAAGCTGGAAAGCGCAAAAGAAACTGCCCGGAGGGTAAGCGACTCGGTAAAAAGAAATCTTAAATTAAAACATATTGTGCCGGCCTATTTACAGCTTTGCTCACCGTCCCTCTCAGATGCTATTGGAGAGCTTGTGGGTAAGGGGTACCGAAAGATCATCATCGTTCCGTATTTTTTATTTAATGGAAATCATGTTACGCGAGACATCCCCCTGGCGATAGAAAAAGAAAAAGGAAAATACCCGGAAATAGACTTAATATGCACCAAGGGATTGAGCGAAGACGAGCGAATAATGAGCGGCATAGTTGCGGATAGGATCAAGGAGGTTATATAGGTGGCGATACTAAGCAGCCCCAAAAAGATAGAAGCCAGAAGTTTTGAGATTATAGAGGGCCATTTAAGAGGCGTAAAATTACATCCTTTGGCAAAACCAATTGTTAAAAGAGTGATTCATGCTACAGCCGATGTGAGCTTTGCCCGAGGATTATTGTTTCACCATGGGGCGCTTAAGGCGGGAATCAATGCCATTAAAGAAGGCAAGACAATAGTGGTGGACGCAAATATGGTCAAAGCGGGAATAAATAAAAAATTATTAAAGGCTTTTGGGTCGAGGTTAATATGCCGCTTGGATTCAAAGAGGGTTGCGAAAGAGTTTCTGTTGTCTTCGGCCACCAGGTCACAGCTCGCGATGCGTGCCAGTATCCCGTGGATGAAGGATGGCATAGTAGTCGTGGGAAATGCCCCTACTGCGTTATTTGAGTTGTGTCGCCTCGTTAAAGAAAAAAAAACGCGCCCCTCTCTGGTGGTCGGTATCCCAGTCGGATTTGTAGGCGCTCGCGAGGCAAAGAGGAAACTACGAACTTTAGGCGTGCCATATATCACTAATAACGGCAGGAAGGGAGGTAGCGCTTGCGCTGTGGCAATTGTGAACGCGTTACTTATCATGGCTAGCGAAGAAAAGCTGAAATTATGAGGCGAACCGTATCTAAAGTTTTCAAAATAGTAGCCTTTGCTTTTGTTCTTGTACTGACAACAGGTAGGGCTGCTTTTGGCATGCATATTTCAGAGGGGATATTACCTTTTAAATGGGCAGGATTGTGGTATCTGGTAGCGCTTCCCTTTCTCATAAAGGGAATTTTCGATATAAAGAAGAAGTCAAAGGCAACCCCGAGCTTTAAGCCTCTTTTGGGCCTCATGGGAGCTGTTATTTTTATCATCTCCTGTATGCCTGTACCTGTGCCGACTGCAGGAACCTGTTCCCATCCTGCAGGGACAGGAATTTCAGCGATTTTGATCGGCCCGATTATGAGTATATTTGTAACATCGATCGCCCTTCTTATCCAGGCCTTGTTTTTAGCGCATGGGGGGATTACTACCTGGGGGGCAGACATTGCATCGATGGGGATAGCCGGTTCTTTTGCCGCCTACTTTGCCTTCATAATACTTCGTAAGTTTAAAGCCCCATTATTTGTCTCGGGATTTGCGGCCGGACTTTTAGCAGACTGGGCAACTTACACTGTAACCTCTTTTGAATTAGCCTCTGCATTGCATGGGAGTAAACCCATGTTTCCGTTATTTATGACTATTCTTGTTGCTTTTATCCCCACCCAGCTTCCTCTTGGAATATTGGAAGGATTTTTAACCGCAGGAATGGTTGTCTTTGTTTATAAGCGAAGACCGGATATTCTGATTTCTTTGGGTGTAATAAGAGAAACCGCAAAGCCCCTTATAAAGAAAGGCGCAAAGATTATTATTATTCTTTTAATGTTTTTATCTTTGACCGGCCCTTTTGCATTTGCTGAGAACAAATGGGGCGGAGTGGATGAAAGCGTAGTCGAAAAGATTGCCGAGGAACATGGTAGGCCTGCATGGACACCATTTATCAACACAGACCAGGGGGACCTCTTACTTTTTGTCTTTCTTCTGGCAGGAACAGCAGGCGGATTTTTAATGGGCTTTTTTTGGAGAAAGCTTTTTATTGAAAAGGAAGACTTAAAAGATGTTAAACGAAGTATTTAGTGACCGTTTTGCTCATAAGGATAATTTTCTAACCAGAATAGACGCCAGAACAAAAATGATTTTTGTATTCGTGGCGATAATTACAATCCTTTTTTCGAGAACTCCTTATCTGCCCGTAATTATCGCCTTTCTATCCCTAGTTTTTCTTATAAGCATTAGAGTGCCGGCTAAAACTATTCTCCTTAGGATGCTTGCTCCTTTAACTATAGCGATAGTAATACTGCTTATACAGATCTTTTTCTATGGCACCACTCCCATATTTAAACTAACTGTTTTTGGCTTTCATTTCGCAGGTTATAAAGAAGGTTTATTTCGCGGCCTTGTGATCGCCGGAAAGGTCACAGGGTGTGTATCATTAATTATATTTTTGAGTATGACTACACCGGTAAGCACCCTGCTTCGAGCAGCCTCCTGGTTTAGGATTTCCAAAACATGGATCGAAATAGCCGCAATTACTTATCGGTATGTATTTGTCCTGATAGAGGATGCGATCACTATTAGAGACGCGCAAAAGGTCCGTTTAGGATATAGTAATTTATCAAGAAGTGTGCGGTCGCTGGCAGAATTAACCGGCTCTGTTTTTATCAGGGCTTACGACCAATCTATTTCAACCTATGAGGCAATGCAGCTACGAGGATATTCAGGAACCAGCAAGGTTTCTTTCGAGAAGGAATTTAAACTCAAAGACGGGCTGCATCTTATAATTTTTTCAATAACTCTATCTTTGTTAATAGCGTTAAATTTGTACTGGAGATAAGGGATGTCTATTATTAAAACAGAAGATGCCTATTTTGGTTATCCGGATGGCACGAAGGCTCTGGAGGAAATCAATTTTTCTGCTAATGCGGGTGAATTTGTAGGTATATTAGGTGCAAACGGTTCGGGCAAGACCACCCTTTTAAGGATACTGAACGGCCTGCTCAAGCCTACACAAGGAAATGTTTATTTAGCAAATGAGAACCTTAAATCCATTGATAGGAATAAGCTTTTTACGAAGGCTTGCACGGTCTTTCAGGATCCTGACGATCAATTGTTTTCTTCTACTGTCAGCGAGGATATTGCCTTTGGCCCGACAAATATGGGACTTTCAAAAGAGGAGGTTAAAAGAAGGGTTTGTAATTCATTGGCCTCGGTTGAGATGCGAGACTTTGGAGAAAAAGCTATTCACAATCTGAGTTATGGGCAAAAAAAAAGAATTTGCTTAGCCGGGGTTCTTGCCATGGGCCCGGAAATAATATTTTTAGACGAACCAACGGCGAGCCTGGACCCCATGGGAGTATGCATTATCATGCTTACTACCATGA
>JAMXCZ010000067.1 GCA_024542975.1 Candidatus Omnitrophota bacterium
GACGGGTACGAGGATTAGGTTGGAGAGTGTGGCGGTGATCAGGCCGCCTACTGTGGGAGCGGCCATGGGTTTCATGATTTCTGAGCCTGCGCCGGTTGAAAACATTACGGGGAGGAGCGCTATAATGGTGGTGGCGGTTGTCATCATAGCCGGCCTTACTCTAAGGAGCCCGCCTTCTATGACGGTCTTGCGCGCCTCTTCTTTTGTCTTCGGAGATTTCTTCTTGAAGAGGCCGTCCAGCGTAGAAAGAAGGACTACGGCATTATCCGTTGCAACCCCGAACAAGGCTATAAACCCTACCCAGACAGCCGTCGAGAATTTAAATCCACACACAAAGAGCAGTATCACGCCCCCTATCATCGAAACGGGCAAGCCTGTCGATAAAATAAGCAGGGAACTGAAATTCTTAAACGCCATATAAAGTAGGACACGCGTCCTTGGACATTCGTCTTTATATCATTCTATCTAGCAATTTGATGTAGTATTTCTGAAATAAAACTTTGATACCTCACACCTAATCGCTTGGCTTTGGACTTAATTCTTTGAATATCAGTACTGCTAAGTCGTATGGTCATTATATAATCTTTTTTTCTGGCAGCGAGCGCTTTTGATACTCCATCCAACAGCTTTCTCGTTACCTTTTGATACTCTCCCGCAAGGAGGCTATTTTCTATTTTCTTCTCTTCTTTCGTTAATCTAATTTTTTTCATACTATCTCTCCCTTTCTGTATTTACGTGTAAACTTACGACTTGGATACAGTGTTTTCAGAAATATACTATCTTTTTTGATAATACAAGGAACCACCCAAACATAACTTTCGCATTCATACAATAATAAAAATTGATGTTTTCGTGTAGGATGCTCATATAATCCTATAAATTTGGAGCGTAAAATATCCTCAAACGACAGTCCTCGCGTTTCTTTAAGTTTACAGTTTTTGAGCTATTCCACCTGACTTCTCTCACAGGCATAAATATACCACAACAATAATGTATTTACAAGAGTAAATACAAAAATCTTGTCGAGATGGGACATCCCTTTCTTGATTTCTTTTTACTTTTCGGAGGTTAGCTTTGATTCTTTTATCCAGGCGTACAGGACGGGCACGAGGATCAGGTTGGAGAGTGTGGCGGTAATCAGGCCGCCTACTGTGGGAGCGGCCATGGGTTTCATGATTTCTGAGCCTGCGCCGGTTGAAAGCATTACGGGGAGGAGTGCTATGATGGTGGTGGTGGTGGTCATCATAGCCGGCCTTACTCTAAGGAGCCCGCCTTCTATAACGGTCTTGCGTATCTCTTCTTTTGTCTTCGGAGATTTCTTCTTGAAGAGGCCGTCCAGCGTAGAAAGGAGCACTACGGCATTATCCGTTGCAACCCCGAATAAAGCAATAAACCCTACCCAGACAGCCGTAGAGAATTTAAATCCTAGCAGGAAAAGCAATATCACGCCCCCGACCAGCGAAACGGGTAGTCCCGTAGATAAAATGAGCAGGGAACTGAAATTCTTAAACGCCATATAAAGAAGGAGCAATATTACGACAAGCGCTATGATGAGCGAGGGTATAAGGCGCTTCCTGGACTCCATTTCCGATTCAAATTGCCCCGACCACGAAATGTAATATCCAGGCGGCAGTTTGATCTCTCCGTTTTTTACTTTGACATTTACGGCTTTTTGGGCTTCTTTTACGAAATCTATTAAACCGACCATATCCTGGTCAACATTTACAAAAACGCGCGCATAGGTCAGGGTATCCTCTGAATTGATAACAGCCGGTCCCGGAACCTTTTTAAGTTTTGCGAGCTGCGCAAGCGGGATATGTTCACCCCCAGGCGTAGGGACAAAGATTCTCTTCATGGCTTCCGGACTATCCCTTAATTCCCTCAAGTATCTCACCCGCACCGGATATCGCTCCCGGCCTTCAACGGTAGTAGTTATGTTCATTCCTCCTATTGCGGTCATGATTATGTGCTGTATATCTCCGACCTTTACGCCGTACCGGGCAGCCGCCTTTCTGTCTACCTCGATCTCGAAATACGGCCTGTTGGAAATGCGCTCGGCATACGGGCTTACGGCGCCTTTGACGTTGGATACAATTTCCTCTATTTTGATAGCTATCTCAACTATTTTATCCAAATCCTGGCCGAAAACCTTGATCCCCACCGGTGTCTGGATACCCGTAGCCAGCATGTCGATCCTGTTTCGTATCGGCTGGGTCATTATGGGGCTTACGCCGGGCATTCTTGTCTTCTCCTGTATTTCCCGTATGAGCTTCTCCCGGGTCATACCCTTGCGCCAGAACTTCTTATCTTTCAGATGAACGATCGTTTCTATCATCGCCACGGGGGCGGGATCGGTCGCGGTTTCAGCACGGCCCAATTTCCCCACGGCCCACTCAACTTCGGGAAACTCATTTTTAATAATAATATCCTGCTTCCGCATAATTGCCATGACCTGGGTAAGGGAAGCGCCGGGTAAAAGAATCGGCATAAACAAAAGGTCCCCTTCGTTCAAGGGAGGCATAAATTCCTGCTTTAGAAGTGAACCAAATACGATCCCCAGAATTACTACGCCGGCGGCAATAGCGACAATGAGTTTTTTGTGGGCAAGGGCCCAGCGTATCATGGGTTTATATATCCCGTATAAAAATTGAGTTGTTTTATTTTGGCTAACAGGCCGGAGCTTTCCTCTTAGAAGGTAATATGAAAGCGTGGGCAGTAACGCTAAAGCAATGAGCGCAGCGCCCGCCATGGCAAACGTTTTCGTAAAGGCAAGCGGCCTGAAAAGCTTGCCGGCTTGCCCCGTTAAGACAAAGACAGGAAGAAAGCCTACAATAGTCGTAAGAAGCGCAAAAAGGACGGGTTTCCCCACTTCCTGGGCAGCGTCTATGCACACGGCGAGCCTTTCGTCGGATTTGAGCCGCGAAGTATTCAACTCCTCTCGTCTGGTAACCAGCCTCCTGTATATATTCTCCACCAAAACGCAGCCTGAATCGACCATCACGCCTATCGCTATGGCAATGCCGCCTAAGGACATTATGTTGGCGTCAACGCCGTATCGCCGCATGAAAATAAATGAAATGAGCACTCCTATAGGCAAAACTATCGATATTATGACACTCCCCCAAAAATGGAGCAGAAACACAAGGATAACAAATACGGTTATTATGATCTCCTGGATGAGTGCGCTTTTCAGAGTGTCGATAGAGCGCAAAATGAGGCCCGTGCGGTCGTAAAACGGAACTATGCGCACACCCGGCGGCAGCCCTACGGATAACTCTGTGATTTTCTTCTTAATGCCTTTTATGACTTCGAGAGGATTTTCTCCGTAGCGCATGAGGATAACCCCACCCGTAACCTCGCGGCCTTCCTTGTCCAGAGCGCCCCTGCGAAAGTCAGGCCCGATCGTCACCGTGGCTATATTCTTCACATAAATAGGTACCCCGTCTTTTGTATCCAGTACTATATTTTCAATATCAGAGACGTTTTTTATAAAACCTACGCCGCGGACAATAAATTCCGCGCCGGATTCTTCAAAAACTTTAGCTCCGACATCTATGTTTGATTTTTGAACCGCAGATATCACATTGTGGATCTTAATGTCGTAGGCCAGAAGTTTGTTTGGGTCTACGTCGATCTGGTACTGCTTTACGTATCCGCCTACCGAGGCAACTTCCGATACACCGCGAACCGCCGTAAGCTGGTAGCGAACGTACCAGTCCTGGATCGAGCGAAGCTCTACGAGGTCATATCCGTCCCCTTCTACGGTATACCAGAATATTTGCCCGAGCGCCGTGGCATCCGGACCCAGGGTGATATTAACGTCCCTGGGTATATCCTTTTTCGCAAAATCCATCCTTTCGAGAACGCGCGTCCGCGCCCAGTAAAAATCCGTCCCCTCTTCAAAGATCATGCTTACCAGGCCAAACCCGAATGCAGACGTAGAGCGCACCACCTTTACCTTGGGGGTTCCCATGAGGCCGGTTGTTAGCGGATATATAACCTGGTCTTCTACGTCCCTGGGGCTGCGTCCGGGCCAGTCAGCGTAAACGATTACCTGGAGTTCCCCGATATCAGGAATAGCGTCAATCGGGATATCCTTCATGGATGAAAAACCCCAAAAGATTAAAAGCGCAAATCCCGCTATAACAAGGAATCTGTTTTTAAGGCACGCTTCGATAATTTTGTTTATCATGGTTTTACCATCATAGGTCTACACCTGTAGCATTGTCATTCCCGTGAAAGCGGGAATCTATGTTCTGGATTCCTGCTTATAGCTTAAAGCTTACAGTTTATAGCTGGTTAGTGCTGATGCGCAGGTTGCGCTTTTTTCTCCTCCGCTCCCAATGCCCCACCATAAGATGCCGCTACAACGCCGCTTATCTGACTCTGGGAATCTATGAGGAAGTTGGCTCTGGTCACAACCCGCTCTCCTTCGGCAATGCCTCTTAAAATTGGGTAAAAGCTTTTTTCCACCCCGTCCACTATCGTATCGGCGAGGGGCCCAACTTCGACAATTCTCCCTTCATATTCCCCATTTTCCTTGTCAACCCAAACGATCTTTCGCACGCCCGTATCAAGAACTGCGTCCTTAGGGATCGCTAAAACCATGCGTTCACCCCCCGGCCCCGCATACATACTCTGGATCACTAAGTCGACATACATTTCCGGTTTCAGTTTTAACCCGGGATTTTCTATCTCCACCCTGAATGTTACCGAGCGCGTCTTCGGGTCAAGCACGGGATTCACGGAAGAAATAACACCGGGGAGTGCCTCGCCCGGGAAACTTGAGGCCATCACTTCTACCTTTCCTCCTACCTTTACCCAATTCAGTTCGTATTCATAGACATTGCCATAAACCCACATTTTATCATCCGGCAATATAAGGCCCGTGTGGACTTCTCTTGTATCTCTTAATTCATCTATCTGGCCTGCGCCCAAGCCCAGCAGTTTCAATTTTCTTTCCGAAGATTTAACGAGGCTTCGAGCCCTTTCGCTTATTTCCGGGATACTTCCCCCCTCTGCCTTTTCTAATGTTCTTAATGCGGAAACAAATTCGTCTTCCGCGATAGCCAATTCCGGATCGTAGGCAATCTTGCCCACAGTGCGTATTTTCTTATAAAGGTGCCACTTTCGAGCCTTCTCCGTCGCGACACCCGCCAGGGCCGCTTCTTTTCCTTTTATTTTAACCTTGCTTGCTACGCCTTTCAGTTTGTCCGCTTCTTCATCAGACAATTTCTTGAGCGGCATGCCGCATATGGGGCACTTCATGTCCTTTTTCGCTACTTTTATCTGAAATACGTGCTCAGAACCCTCCATACCGCATCCGTAATAAGCTTCTTCTTCTGCTGCTTCCCCCTCTTTGTAAACAGGCACAAGGGCCATATTGCAGATCGGACAACTTACGCTACCTTTATCGTATTCTTCCGGAGACACCTTTACGCTGGGATGCATGCCGCAGGTGTAATAGGCCACGTCTTCTTCTTGAGAAATGTGGCTTTCGGGTGAGATATCTTTTTTGCCGCAAGAAACAAGAGGTATTAGTAACGCAACGATAGCTATAAGCTGTAAGCTATAAGCTATAGGTTTTTTTAATTTATTTAAATTCATTTTCCCATTCCTCCCTTAAATCCATAATCTTTCGTCATACAGCTTATAGCTTAAAGCTTATAGCTGTCAAAGATCTTTCCCAACAACTCTTTCAAGATACGCGATAGATTTCTCGTAATCCACTGTAGCCCTATAATATGCCAGTCTCGTCTGTAAAAGCGTTCTTTCGGAATCAAGCCAGTTTAAAAAATCCACCCTGCCTGTCTCATAGGCGGTTCTGGCAGCGTTGAAAGCCTCTTCGGACTGCGGAACAAGCGCCGTTTTATATAAAGAAACGATATCCCGGTAGGTAGTTATCTTATAGTATATATCCTCTACTTCATAAGCAACATTATTTTTGACATCTTCGTAGTTTTTCCTGCTTGCATTGAGTATTGCCTCTTTCTCTCTCACCTGCGCCACCTGCTTATCCAGCCAGATCGGAACGTGGACAGCGAATGTCGTGCTCCATCCGTCTTTGCCGTCATCATTGAGGGCCGTAGTATCCTCGCCTATTTGTATGTAGTCAAAACCGAAACTGAAATCAGGAAGATAGTCAAGCGCTGCAAGCGACCTCTGGTATTTCGCCCTTTCTATGCCCAGATTTGCGGCAGTCAATTCCTGGCGGTTCTCCCCGGCCAATTCATGCAAGACCTCTAGGCTATAATCAAAACTGCTTGATTCTACGCTTGTCGCGCCTTTGAAAGGCGTAGCCTTCGGCCGGTTCAAAAGCGCGTTCATCCTGGCTTCCATGCTTTTTCGGCGCTTTTTTAAAAGTAATATTTTATCGATTACCTTTGACAGCTCAAGCTGGGCCTTTATAACATCCTGGAAAGGATTAATATTTGACTCATATTTTCTTTGGGCCACTTTCTCCAGGCTCTCCAATATGCCTTCCTCTTCTTCGGTTATCTCGATAGCCTTATCGATCCAATAAATGTCGTAGTAGGTAAATTTTATGTCCTTCACTACCTTCCGCCTTGCGGCCTCGTATTTCTCGCGAAGGATCTGCGAGCGCTTCGACTGCATCTTCCCTTCAAGATAAAGTTTGCCGGGAAAGGGAACCTTTTGAGAGACGCCGTACTTATGTTCCTGCGGCCCTACTTTTGTCTCTAAAGTTTCCCCGAAATATGTGTAACGCATCATGGGGTCAGGCAAGACCGAGACCTGCTTTATTCTATAGTGTGCAGCCTTCCAGTTGTTGTATGAAGCCTGTATACCGGGATTATTTGCGAGGGCCTCGGCTATAAGCGAATCGAGAACACTCACACTCCTTGAGTTTTCTGCGTAAACTTCTCCGGCAGGGTATAATGCAAAGAGCCCCAAAACACACAGAACTAAAGCTAAGCGTATATTCGTCATTTTAAACGCTCCTCCTGAACATTTTCAGCAAATATATTATCTCATCGATTTTCGTATGTTTTTCGATGCCTTTTTTGCCTTCGAGGGCGCGTGTAACGCAACCTTCCAGGTGCTTTCCAAACACCTTATCCCTCACCTTTGAGAGCGCCCCTATCGTCGACTGGAGCTGCGTAAGGATATCTACGCAATACCTCCCACTCTCGATCATTTTCACAAGCCCCCTCACTTGCCCTTCTATCCTATTGAGCGGCACAACCTGTTCTGTATGCGTAGTCTTTTTCATCAATTTCCACTCACCCTTCACTGACAAGTATACCATACCCCACTATGGTATGTCAAGGGGGTAAAGAAATAGGGGAGGTTTAGGCCTCTTACCTACTGCTTGGGTGATTTAGTGATGAGAGGTTTTTGTGATTAGTGCGATTTCCAGTTGTGCATTGAGGCTGGTTACGATTCTTTTTAGCTGACCAAGCGTATGCCCGCTATAGTCTTCACGTTCCAAGCGTGATATGTCAGCTTGCTTACACCCTACGCGCGTGGCAAGTTGTGCTTGAGTAAGCTTTCTTGCGATACGAAGTCTTACAAGCTGGCGGCTTACTTCGCTAAGATCGTGAATCCAGAGCAT
>JAMXCZ010000006.1 GCA_024542975.1 Candidatus Omnitrophota bacterium
GAAATAAGGAAACCCTATACATTTCTCCTGTCAGAGTGGATCTTCGGCCAGAATTTTTGCAATGCACCCCGGAGCCATACCCTTACCGGGGCGCGCAGCGAATGTGCACTTCCCTGCCGGACCGGAGGGGTGTGACGTAACTCTTCAAATATTACAGTATCACCCACATTTTTCTTTACAAACGGGGTTGAGCGGAATATAATATTTGCGTTGGCGCTAGAAGAAGAAAGGTGTTATGTATTTGCGATATTACGGGTTGCGGGAAAATCCATTTAACGTGACGAGCGACCCTAATTTCCTTTATTTGAGCAAGGTTCATAAGGATGCCATTGCGCATTTGATGTATGGCATAAATGAGAGGAAAGGATTTTTGGAGATAACCGGGGAGGTCGGGGCCGGAAAAACTACGCTATGCAAAGCATTGCTCAAGCGCCTCGCCGGTAACACCAAAACAGCGTTCATTCTGAATTCTAACCTTTCCGAACTCCAGCTCCTGGAGGCGATTTTGATAGATTTTGGTTTGCAGCCTAAGCGAAGGGCCAAAATAGCGCTCTTTCGACAACTTAACGATTTTCTTCTTGATGAGTTACGGAAAAATGCTAATGTGGTTCTTATCCTGGATGAGGCGCAAAACCTTACGTTTTCTACACTCGAAGGCATAAGGCTTCTTTCGAATCTTGAAACTGACAAACAGAAACTTTTTCAAATCGTGTTGGTAGGCCAGCCACAGCTCAGGCAAAAACTGAATTCCCCTTCGCTGCTTCAGCTCCGCCAGAGGATCGGAGTGCGTTTCCACATAGGCCCGTTGGGGGAAAATGAAACGGAGCAATACATATACCACCGTATCAACGTTGCGAGTTTTGAGGGAAAAAACAATATACGCTTTGCGCAGCAAGCGCTCGAGAAAATATTCAAATATTCCGGTGGCATACCAAGGCTGATAAATCTTGTCTGCGATAAGGCACTCCTTACGGGGTTTGTTTTCGAATCCAGGCTTATAGACGGCAACGTTATCGACAAAAGCATTCATGAAATCGAAGGAAAAGCAGTGGAGGTAGGCGTATGAGTATTATTTCGCAGGCGCTCGAGAAGGCCGAAAAATCCACTCGAGTTAAGGGTGAAGCAAGAAGATTTAGGCCGGAAAGGACCGGGGCAAAGAAAATCAAAACGCAAAAACGTCTTCCTTTCCTATGGCGAGTGGCGGTTATTTTCTTCGTTTTCTTAATTGTTGCTGCGGCATATACGGTGAATCGAAGCTGGATGGCGGGTGAGGTTACCACGGAAATGCCGGTGGCGCGCGAGATTTCGGAAGTTCGCGACATAGCTGATGCGCTGCTTGCAGCGGAGACCAAAGAAAGCGCAAAGATTTTGCCCGTTGCTCCAAAGGCGCTTTCGCTGGATGAGGTTAACGGCATGGTGCGGCTTACCGGTATTATGTATACTCCGCAAAGGCCGCTCGCCGTTGTAAATGATGCAGTCTGGTCGGAAGGCGAGCATGTAGGTGAGTTTAAGATATTGAAGATCGGTGAAAATTTTCTTAGGGTTGATCGAAACGGATCCGAATTCGTTCTGAGGCTTAAACGCTGATAATTCTTTTTACCTTTTCCGGAATTTTAATGGGTTTCCACTGTTCATTGGTAAAGACGTGCGCGGTTTCACCTGTTGAAACAAGGCGTCCGCTTGAATGTATTTCGTAGCCGAAAATAAAACTCGTGTTCTTTGCGCTTAGAATTCGCGTTTTTACGGTAATCAGGTCGTCATACGAAACCGGTGCCTTATAGCTGCACCTGGCGTCTACAACCATTAGCCTTATGCCCTCATTTTCCAACTCGGCATATGAGATGCCCCCCGCCCTAAAAAATTCTGTTCTTGCCACCTCGAACCAGACAAGGTATTTGCTGTAATAGACAACCCCCATTCTGTCGGTTTCTTCATATCTTGCGCGTATCGTAGTTTCGTGCACTTTCATTTTAATTTCAGCACAAACTTGTGTATGTGGAAACCGCTGACCTCAAGGTCTTCTTTTTCCTCGAATCCCATCGTTTTACACAGTTTCATCGCTTCTCGCATTCTGCCTGTCGCCTTGAACACTATTTCTTCGTAGTTGTTTTCCTTGCAGAATTCTATCGCTTTTTCGAGAAGTATCGTTCCTAAGCCCTTTTTCCTGTAATCCTCACCCACAAATAATCTGCGCACAAGGGCAGAGCTCGAGTCATCCTTTTTTATTCCAAGCACTCCGGCAATTTTACCGTTTCCCTCTATTACGAAGAACCCGTTGCCTCTACCGCTGTAAGTTCCCGTAATATCATATATGTCGCTGTCCTGGTAAGCGGAGCGGTCAAAGGGATATTCTTTTTCCAATATGGATAGGACAAAGTTTTTTACGTTGGCACTGTCTTCGGGTTTATAGTTCCTTACCACCATACTCTAATCCTCCGTAGTTTCGTTTTTAGCGAACGCCCTCCCTCAGCACTTCTTCTATTAACTTCTGCGGTATGTTTTCGACGATTTTGACGCGCCCGATTTTTTTCGGCAGGATAAACTTGTTGACACCGCGAACAAATTTTTTGTCGTACAGAAGTGCGCTTAGAATGGCTTTCGGCCGCACGCCTTTTATCTTCGGCGACAGCACTTTTCTGATAAGCGCGTTTATTTTGTCATTATCTTCCTTTTTTAGTATTCCCATCCGAAGCGCGATAAGGCTGGCTGCGAGCATCCCGTACGCTACGGCGCGGCCGTGCGCAACGGACCTTGAATAGCCCGAGGCAGCCTCGATTGCGTGGCCGATGGTGTGGCCAAAATTGAGGATTACGCGCAAATCTTTGTTGTCAAATTCGTCCCTTCCTACTATTCGGGCCTTGATGCTCGACGCTGCATAAACGATATATTCAAGCGAGGCATGGTCAAGGGAAAGTATTTTTTTTAAGTTTTTGTCGATAAACGAAAAAAGCCGAACGTCTTTTATAATTCCGTATTTTAAAGTCTCAACAAGGCCGTTGCGTAACTCCTTTTCAGGAAGCGTCTTTAAAAACCGAAAATCGCATGCGACTGCAGAAGGCTGATAAAAGTTTCCTATGATATTTTTTGCCCCTTTTATGTCTATGGCTACTTTGCCGCCTATGCTTGAATCTACCTGCGCGAGAAGCGTCGTGGGTATATTTATGTAAGGAACTCCTCTCCGATAGGTACTGGCAAGGAATCCCGCAAGGTCCCCTACCACCCCGCCTCCGAATGCGATTACGAGCGGCCTTATCTTCCTTGCAAAATGCGCCAGGACGCTTATCGCTTTTGTGTAAACCGAAAAGGATTTAGCTTTTTCCGAATCCGGGACTTCGTAAAACCGTATGCGCCTCGTTAAAGGCCTAAGAAATTTTTTGAGTTTTCTACCATGCAGGGTGTTTATTTTTCGGTTGGTCACTACAAAAATGGGCCGGTTATCTATGCGTGACGTTATATGGGAAAAGAGCTTCTCCGTGGCGCCTTTTCCGATATATATCGGGTAGCTTCTTTTACCGAGACGCACTTTTACGGTTTTCACTTATGTGTTCCCAGGCGTTTGCCGAACGCGCGATATTCTTTTAACAATTCTCCTGGCAATCCCTTTCCGAATCTATCGAGAAATTTTTTCTGCGCCTGCAATTCTTCGCTCCATTCAGCCTTGTTTACAAAAAACAACTTATTCCATTTTCTCTCGGGGAAATCAAGCCCGGCCATATCTATGTCACGATATCTGGGGACGTAACCAAGAGGCGTCTTGATTGCATCAACCTTTCCCTCGGTGCGGTCGAGTATCCAGTTGAGTATGCGCAAGTTGTCCCCAAAGCCCGGCCAAATAAATTTACCTGCCTTATCTTTCCGAAACCAGTTGACAAAGAATATCCTGGGGGGCGGCGACATTTTTTTGCCCATTTTAAGCCAATGCCGGAAATAGTCGGCCATATCGTAGCCGCAAAACGGAAGCATCGCCATAGGGTCGCGCCTTATTTCGCCCTGTTTTCCGTACTGCGCGGCTGTGCGCTCGGACGCCATGGTAGCCCCTACGTAGACGCCGTGCTGCCAGCTCAATGATTCATAAACAAGTGGCGCAAGGCTTGTGCGCCGTCCTCCAAAGATAATAGCTGAAATAGGGACGCCACTGTGATGCTTGGAACCGGAAGGCGCAGATGGGCATTGGGAAAAAGGCGCCGTAAAGCGGCTATTCGGATGAGCGCCTTTTACGGGTTTTCCGTCTGCATCCATAAGGCCAGGCCGCCAAGGCTTCCCTGTCCAGTCAGTTCCACTTGCGGGAGGGGGGCCGTCTCCGTCTTCCCACCATACGGTGCGGTCGGGTTTCAGGAGCACATTGGTATAGATTGCGTTTTTGCGTATCGTAGCCATCGCATTGGGGTTTGATTTTGAATTTGTGCCCGGTAGGACGCCAAAAAACCCACTTTCCGGATTAATTGCCCGGAGGTCGCCATTTTTGCCTATTTGCATCCACGCGATGTCATCCCCCACGGTCCAGACCTTGTAGCCTTTTTTCTTTAGCGCTTCGGGCGGTACAAGCATCGACAGATTCGTCTTTCCGCAGGCACTCGGGAATGCGCCTGAAATATACCGGATAGCTCCGCGAGAGTTCTCAATGCCCAGAATCAGCATGTGTTCTGCCATCCAGCCCTCTTTTTTTGCGAGAAAACTCGCTATGCGCAAAGAAAGGCACTTTTTTCCCAAAAGCACGTTTCCGCCGTAGCCCGAGCCGACGCTCCAGATTGCGTTATCCTCCGGGAAATGCAGAATAAGGCGTCTCTTTATGTCTAAATCGGCTTTGCTGTGAAGGCATTTCGTAAAAGTTCCTCCCGGACCGAGAGACTTAAGGGTTTTCGTACCGACCCGCGTCATTATTAGCATGTTGAGGACTACATAAATGCTGTCGGTCAATTCCACGCCTATTTTACTAAAAGGTGAGCCCACCGGTCCCATGGAAAACGGTATTATATACATCGTACGGCTTTCCATCGAGCCTTTAAAAATGGCGGATGCCTTGCGGTAAGCAAGATCTGGCCTCATCCAGTTATTGGTTGGGCCTGCGTCTTTTTTCCGCTCTGTGCAGATGTAGGTGAGGCCTTCGGTGCGGGCCACATCATTTAATGCGGTTCTGTGGTATGAACATCCCGGGAGTTTTTTTTCATTTAATTTTATGATCTCGCCCGCAGAAAAAGCTTCCTCCTCCAATTTTCTCTTTTGCCGGTCACTACCGTCTATGAGGACAATATTATCGGGACGGCACATACAGGCCATCCTCTTTATCCATGAGCGTAATTTCTTGTGTTGTAGGCTGATTTCCTGCATATTGCTCCTGATTTTTTAGCTTATCTTGAGAAAACGTATAAAGAACAGGCGATTCCGGTATTAATCAGAATCGCCTGTTCGACCCTTTAAGATTAAAATCGTTATTTTACGTATTTTCGCTTTGCAAGTTTGCTTTTGTTTTTTCGCAGAGATAACGCTTTTGCGTTGCGAGACGCTGCGTCCAGATCCTGCAGATTCGATTGCACCTCTTCAAACAGGGTGATGTCACCCCATGGTTTTTTTTCGCGCTCCTGATCGGCCTTTACGATGCTGTCGTATACGATCTGGAATAACGTAGGTTCATGCGTCGAGCCACTTTGGGCAAATGCCGGAAAAGCCGCTGCGAAGAATGAAAGAATAATAATAAGAACACCTATTTTTTTCATATTGTCACCTCCTTTGTTACTCGTTTCGTAAGTATACCATATAATCCGCTATTTTAAAAGGGCTATCGGAAATCCTATGTCCTTCACAACGACTTTTCCGAGATAGGGCCCGGCGGCCACATTTGAGAATCCGGTTTTCGGCAGTCCGAACGTAATCGTTTTGTAAGCCCTTACGCAAAGTCCCCGCGTCTCCCCGGTTGTCGCATCAAGCCCGCTCGGCACATCAAGCGCAAATATCGGCTTTTGCACAGCGTTCATAAATTCTACCACACCTCGCGCAGGCGCGGAAAGCGTCCCGGCAAATCCGATCCCGAAAATTGCGTCAACAATGAAATCACACTCAGGCTTCGCCTTAAATCTTATTTCGTCTTCTTGGGTGAGAATTTCATCTACGCGCTGGTTTAGCTTTTTTAATCTATCAAGGTTGACGAGCGGGGCGCGATTTTTTATGTGAGAGGCCTTCCCCAACAAAAAAACATTTGTTTTTATTCCGCGCTCCCTAAGATAACGCGCTAAAACAAACCCGTCACCCCCATTATTCCCTTTTCCGCAAAATATAGAGCCCTTCCCCGTCTTAAAGCGCTTGAATATTTCTTCGGCGCTTGCGCGACCGGCATTTTCCATAAGTCGAAGAGGCGAAATTCCATATTCTTCCCGCGCCAGCCGATCAATTTCCTGCATCTCTTTCGCGGTCACTGCCTTCATCAGGAAACAGGACTGCCGACCTTTACCTCTTTTTCCGGCACCAGGAGCGCCAGTTTCCCGCCATCTTTAGTTGCCAGGGCCATGCCCTCTGACTGGACGCCTCTTATCGTAGCAGGCTGTAGATTATTAATTACGACAACCTCTTTGTTGACCAGCTCTTCTTTGGTGTAATGCTCTTTTATGCCTGCTACGAGTTTTTTTGTGCCTTCCCCTACCTCGACGGTTAAAACATACAATTTGTCCGCATTGGGGTGGTCTTCTGCAGAAACGATTTTGGCAATGCGAATATCAATAGCTTTAAACTGGTCGAATGTTATCATTTCTTGCCCTCCTTTTTAGGTTGCGTCTCTTTCTTTGGATGAGTTTCGCCTTTTACGCCCGGAGCGGCCCCTGCCTTGGCTTCCGCGGGTGCGGCGGCGCCCGCGGTGGAAGCTCCTTCTTCCGCTGCCGGAGCGGCCTTGTCCTTCTTCAGCTTGAATTTTAGTATCTTGAGTTTAAGTAAGCCAAAGACGGAATCACCCGCTTTCCATTTTTCTTTTTCCTTGAGTTCCCGCACCCTTTCATAGCGTTTGAGAACCGACCTGTGCTTTTTCCCTTTTTGTTTTGACCGCAAACTCGGATGCTGTGACATTTTTTCCCTCCAATTTCAATTTTGCTTCGCTATGTGCTCCCTAATATCTTACCATCTCCCGCACTATTCCGTATAAAACAACCGCTATATGCCCCTTTAAACCCTTCAAGCGCTATTTTTGCCTGCTTTATGTCTTTGTAATTTCCGGTGCAAACCTGGTACCAACCGTTGGCTTTGATCAAAAAGGCGTCCATTTTTTTCTTTGCCAGCCTATTTTTCTCCCGAAGCGCAAGGCGTTTTCGTTTATATGAAATAAGCTGTATGGTGTAGAGCGTCTTGTCGGGCTTGGCGGCTGAGACAGGGCTTTTCGCGTTTGCGAGCTTTACAGGAACAGAACTTTCCCCGGCGCCATTCTTGTTTATTGAAAGATTGCGTCCTGCGCGAGTTATATTCCGGCGCACCTCGATAGGTGCAACTTCGATCTGTGATAACTCAATTTCGTTTTCCGAGGTTTTAGACACCTCCTGCGTTTCTACCCGGGCCAGCCGCTTTCCGCGCTCTACCCCCAGAGCGAACGCCGTTACGATAACCATTATGGCAATGATAACCGCAAAGACGATGTTTTCAACGGGCACCGTAGCATAAAGCGACTTTCTTTTTTCCGTCATTTTTTCGGCAATTTTTTCAAAACCACCCTTTTTTCTCACAAATTCCCCGAAAAGTTCATTTTGGCGTTCTATACTCATACGAGCGCTTGCCTCTTTTTACTTATTCCCAACAAATAGAATCGTATGCGCAATTCCTGCATTTTTTTGTATCCCTTTCGGAGAACTTATCAAACTCCAGGTTATTGAGCTGTTTCCATACCTTATATATGATGCCTTCAAGCTCCTCGACCATATCATCGGTGACGGCAACTTTTTTGTCTATATAGTCGCCTTTGGTTAGGCTGTATTTCGGAGAGGTCTTTGCCGCAGGTTCCAAAAATACAAGGACGCCGTGGCTCACTTTGTATTGTGGCTTCTCGCGGCTATCTTTTTCGTACAGCATTTTGTAAGCGACAAGTTGCCTGAAGTAATCGTCGCAGTCTTCACTCGCAAGCCTTGGTGCGTTTTCGATACTTCTTATGTGATTATCCGGCTTTCCCGTTTTATAGTCGATTACCCTGATCGTGCGGCTTTTTTCATTTTCAAATTCCACCTTGTCGTACTTACCGGAGAAGATTATACCACCCTTTAGCGTAATTGTTTTCTTTTTTTCCAGGTTTATCGGGAGTATGGGGTTTTTTGACGCCTTTTCGAACCATCTCTTGATCTCCCGCAATTTTGTAACGGAAGAATTTTCGATTGTTTTGTTTACCCCCTGGAATTTGAGTTCCCGAAGAAAGGCGTCCTCAAAAAAAGCGAAATCGGGGAACCTCCCGCCTTTTTTGTACGTGCAATAGGTGTCCTCGAGCGCCTTGTGCGCGCAATTCCCGACTACCAGGCTCGAAGTTTTTTTACCGGGCAGGAGCAGCAAGCTGTCGTAGAGAAATTGCCTTTTGCACCTTAGGAACTTGTTAAGTTTTGTCGGGGTGAGAACAAGGTTCTTTACCAGGTCGCTAAGAATGCCCTCGGTGTTTTTTCCGGCGTCAACCTTTTTTTTCGTTTCGAAAAATTCTTTTAGAATGATATCTTCGCTTTCTACGTGGCCTGCGAGGTCGGTGCCGAGGTTGTTGAAAAACGAACTCGACAGGCTGTTTTCCGTGGGGCTGGCGGTAAAAAAAAGGCCGGACTTTGCGCGGCTCGCGGCAACATAAAAGAGTCTTGTCTCATCGAAAAAAGAAAGGCGCGCGCGTTCTCCTTTACTTTCAACATTCTCTTTCCTGCTCAAAATGCCCGGCGGCAGAGGAAGCCTCTCCGGATACGGCTTGAGCGGCCAATTTTTATCCTGTATGCAGAACGGTATAAAGCAGGCGTGGAATTCAAGGCCCTTGGAGGCGTGGGCCGTGATTACCCTTACGCCGTCTTGCGTTGCCGTGACGACTTGCCCCGCAATCGGCATGCCGTGCGCTTTCATCGTTTCGAGTTCACCCAGGAACTCGGTTAACTTAAGGCCGGGCCGCGCGAGGGCCAGGTTTTTGGCCATATTTATGAACGAGGTGAGGCTTCGCAGTTCCCTTGTTATCACGATCTTGTTTTCGCCGCACGCTTTAAGAATGTACCTGTAAATGCCGGCATCCTCGACAAGCGACATCAATATGTCGTGCAGGGGCCTGGCGTCCGAATCCCGGAGAAGCCTGTGAATGACCCAGGAGGCAATGTGCAGCCTGTGTAAGCTTTCCCGCGGTATTTTTTTTGCAACAGGGAGGCCATTCGAATCGGAACGGGTAGGCTTTTTGCGCATGTCTTTTATATGGAATGAAGCGATGAATTCTTCAAGAATGCTCGAACCGGATTCCCGCCTTTTCGTTTTTGAAAGGGTGATGAATCTGAATAGGCCCTCCTGTGATATTTCGAAAAAATCGCATGATAAAAACCTGAAAAGCGCTATGTCTTTTTCTTCCCTGTCATATATTGCCGGCTTTGCGAGCTTCAGCGCGTTGATAACCTGCCTGACGCGCTTGTGGGCGCTTATGTCTTCTTTGCCGTCAGTGGCGTACGGGATGCCACTTTTTAAAAGGCCTTCTATTACCTTAAGGATTGACTTTCTTTTTCGGACGAGGACCGCAATTTGATTATACGGCTTTTCCCGTTCATTCGCGGGGATTTCAGAGGAATGCTCTATTATCTTTTTCAATTCTTTTATCTTTTTTACGATATACATTATCTCTTCGTCTTCGGTGGTAAATTTTGCGAACACTATTGTTTTGTTTCGGTAGTCTTTCCGGGGAATCAATTTCTTTTGTTCGTCCAGCCTCTCCTTGCCGGGTATCTGTTTTATTATGGCGGAAGAGAGGCTTATGATCTCTTTTGTGGACCGGTAGTTCGCTCTCAATTTTACAATGCGCATTTTTGGGAATTTTTTCTTAAGTTTCTGGAAATTCGATATGCTTGCGCCCTGAAACCGGTATATCGACTGGTCATCGTCCCCTACGCAACAGAGGTTCGGGTGGTCTCCGTCACAGAGAGAAAAAAGAAGTTTGAGCTGTGAGCCGTTTGTATCCTGGAACTCGTCTACCATGATAAACTTGAATTTTTCCCGGTACGCGCGCTCGAGAAACGGTTCTTTCTTTAGCATGTTGACCGCGAGTATTATCATGTCGTCATAATCATAGCGGCCCCTCTCGTCGAATATGTTTCTGTCGCAGCCGGTCTTCAGCTCTTCGTATTTTTTATATATGAAAGCGAGCTCCTCGAGCCTCGGCATATGCTTTTTCTCGATATAAATCCCGTCCGGCGCCACGCTTTTTAGGTACTTTTCGAATTGCCCGGGCGTTATTCCTTCATTTTTCAGGTCGCTTATCCTGTGCTGGATGTCCGTTACATAGAAATAAGGTGAGCCGAAAGGACGCAGGGCTTTTATGTGGTCCGTAAAACGGTTCAGTATATATTCCAGGCACCTTATTTTTTCAAGGCCTTCCATTTGCACGCGTTCACGTATATGTTCCGGTGCTTCCTCGGAATCCAATATTATGGAATTCGCGAAGCCATGGAAGGTTTCAGAAGATATTTTATATCCCTCAAACCCCACTATTTTTGCAAGCCGCTCTTTTACGGATTTTGCCGCCGCATTAGTGTAAGTCAGGATCAGGATTTCCTCACCCGGGATATTTTTTTCACGTATCAGATTCGCGGCCCTGGCGGAAAGAAGCTGCGTTTTTCCGGTTCCCGGCCCGGCTATTACAAGGACCGGCCCCACGAGCGCCTGACTGGCCTCTTCCTGTTCTTTGTTAAGTGTGATGCTCTGCTCTATCATTTTACTTCCAGCTTCTCAAAATTTATTCTAAACCGGTCACTTTCAAGCTTAAAGGAGGAGTTCTCACTACCGCCTTCCACGTGCGCGTAATAGCTTAACCATCCCCGGGATTCTTCCGTCAAAACGGCCTTTAGCTCTTCCGGGAAATCCCGGACGATTTCGGGAGAGAAAAACATTTTTGCGCGTATATTAAAACTTCCGGATTCAGTCGCATAGCCTTTTGCGTATAACTTGCAGTCCCGGGCGTAAGCCGCGAAGTGCGGAAACTCAATTGTTTCGCCGTAAATAATAAGCACGGTGTGTATGCTATCAAAAGTTAAGTCGGTCAATTTGTCAAACAATAACGGGAGTGCCCCTTGAAAAAAAGCCGCAAACTCGCCGTTTTTCTGAATTTTTTCCCGAAGGCTAAGGAGCGATGCGTTTTTCAGCGTGCAGTTTAGAATGATCTTTTTTTCGCTTAATAGCTTGCCAAACCCGGGCCGGATCAAGGCTTTTTCACATCCGAGCGCAAGGTCAAAATCCTTTAGTAGAACGACGGGCTTCTCTAGCGCGATATGCCTTAAGAGGAAACAAGAGACAAAGCCCGCATGGTTTTTATAATCGAATTTTACGTGGATCTTTTTTCCGATAAATGCCAAAAAGGCGTCCCCTGACCTCGAAAGCCCCAAGCCTACCGCCAGGCACACGATTGAAACAATTATATATGTTGCAAGCCTTTGCTTTTTAATTGGTTATGTATCTTTCTTGTGAGTTTTTATTCCGGGGATTATTTGCGGCCGTATCTGTCTTTGTTTATTAGATTGATTATGTCTTTCCTTCGCAGGGTCTTTAGAAATGCGCGTACGACCTTTGGATCGAATTGCCTTCCGGAATATTTTTTAACTTCCTCAATCGCCTTCTTTAATGAAAGGGAGCCCCTGTAAGGCCTCTTTCCGATCATTGCCTCAAATGAGCCCACAACGGCCATGATCCGCGCGCCCAGAGGGATTTCAGCGCCCTTAAGCCCCTTCGGATACCCTGTGCCGTTAAAATTTTCATGGTGGTACATTATGATGGGCGCAACCTGCTTGAGCGACCTTAGCGACTTTATTATTTTCGCGCCCTTGAGAGGGTGCTCTTTTATTAATCTATATTCTTTTTCCGTGAGCTTTCCTCTCTTTCTGAGCACGCTTTCCGGTACCATGAGCTCCCCGGCGTCGTGCAGGAGCGTGGCATATTGAAGAATTTTAAGGTCATGCTCACGGAGGCCAAACTCCTGCCCCATAAGCTGCGCGATTCTTAAGAAGCTCGATTTGGGGGTGCATATTCCCGCGCTTCGGCTCTCGATAATCTGCGCCAGGGCCTTGATGCTGCCCATCGTAAGTTTTTCCTGTTCCTTGTATAGTTGGGCATTTTTGATCGCAATGGCAGCCTGCTCGCACATGGTTCGCATTATCTCTACGTCAAAATTATTAAATGGCTGCTTATCAGCCTTGTCGTAAAGCGTAATAACGCCGATAACCTCTTCGTCTATCAGGGGCGTGGCAAGGTATGTATCGCCTTTTATGGATTTTCCGTATTTGACAGCCTTGCCGGGCGCCCACCTGCCGATCTTTACTTTTTTTAATCTGGCCTTTGCTTTTCTGTGGTCTACGGTGACCTTAGGGAGAAGCGTTTTCTTCTTGCTGTCAACCAGCTTAATGGAGCACCTTTGGGCATTTAAGATTTGCATGGAAAGCCGCGCTACGCGCATCAGGAGTTCATCGAGATAGAGGGAGGAACTTATCAGTCTGTGAACCGTATGTACGGTTGAAAGGGCAATGGCGCGCGGCTTAATTGTTTTATAGAGCTCCGTGAGCTGCGTCTCTTTCCTGATGCAGCTTAAGATTGTTTCGGCAAAGTAGCCGAAAAGGTCGAGATGCGCTTGAGAAGGTTTTTCGCTCATGTGACAGCCTACGACATATCCTAACGCGGTACTTTCTTTTTTCAAGGCGTAGCAGAAACCGTAGCCGGAAACAGGGCACTGAAAAACTTCGACACCGGTGGACTTTTTTGCTTTTCGAATACTTTCCTTAACAGCATCGATGCAGGAGAAGCTTGCGCATTTACCGGATTTACCCGGCCTGCATAGTCTCTCCGAGACTTTTTCATCGCTCGCTCCGGCATTTGCGCCTATGAGGTGCAGCGTAAAACCCGCGCCGAGGATCTTGGAGAGCGCACTTTCCGCTTTTTTCAGATTCAGGTCTCCGGCAAAATCAGCAAGCATTTTTTTCTGTTCTCCGAAATTTAACGCATAAAAATCCGTCATGTTCTAAACCTTCTTGTAAGGGTCAAATAATTTTTTATACTCATCAAGAGCATACCGGTCCGTCATCCCCGCTATATAGTCGCATACAACCGTATATATATCGCTTTTTTTGCCCCGGGAAGCGTGCGAAGGAGGAAGCTGTTCGGGATTTTTGATATAGGTACAGAATAACTCCCTTATGATCCTTGCTGCTTTCTTGGACATGCGTATTACGCGATAATGGCTGTATAGATGCTTTACCAGGAATTCCCTGAGCGGTCTTCTCAAAGCGGAAATTTCGCCGCTGAAACTCATGATTCTTTCGGGAAAGTTCCGCACCCCGTTTGGGGATGCGATTTTAAATTTTTTGAGCCTTTTTTCCGTATTTTTTATAACGTCTGTCACCTGCAGGTCGATAAGGCAGCGTATTATTTGCGATTTCCGTATCTTCTTACTTATCCTTGGGTAATTCTTTTTAGTAATAGAAGCCACTTGTTTCCACAGGGCGGTATTTCCCAGTTCTACATCGCTTAAAAGGCCGCTCGCCAGGCCATCATCAAGGTCGTGGTTATCATATGCTATTTCATCTGCAATGTCCACAACTTGTACTTCCAGTGGCGGCGACCCCTTGCTTTCGAAGGGTATGTACGGGCGGGGCTTGTCAAAAGGTGTAGAGTGCTTAATTATGCCTTCTCTTACTTCATAGGTCAGGTTAAGGCCCGGGAAATCAGGGTAGATTTTTTCCAGAACGTCAACAACTCTTAGGCCCTGAGAGTTATGTTCAAAACCGCCGCGGTCTAGCATTAGCTCTCCCAGCGCATCTTCTCCCGAATGCCCAAAAGGCGTATGCCCCAAGTCGTGCGCAAACGCAATCGCTTCTACGAGGTCCGTATTCAACATCAGCGCGCGCGCGATTGTTTTGGCTATTTGAACTACCTCCAGCGTATGGGTAAGGCGGGTTCTGTAATGGTCGCCTTCATGATTTACGAACACCTGCGTTTTATATTCCAGCCTGCGAAAAGCGGTTGAATATACGACCCTGTCTTTATCCCGCTGGTATACAGTCCTGTATGCATGTTCTTTTTCTTCATAAACGCGTCCTTTGGTTTCGGCCGATTTTGTTGCATAAGGCGCCAGTATCGAATATTCCCTTTTTTCTATTTCTTTTCTTGTTAACATTTAACCTTTGAGGCTCTCCCACATTTCGTCTAAGGAGTGCGATATGACCTTTGCGTCGCATATGGCCGGCATAAAATTTGAATCGCCCTGCCACCTGGGCACTATATGCATATGAACGTGGCCGGGAAATCCGGCGCCGGCGACACGCCCTACGTTTAATCCTATATTATAACCAGCCGGCTTAAGCAGCCTATCTATTTTTTTCTTTGTATGATTTACAAGCGCCATCAAAGCCGAGAGCTCTTCTTCGCTTAAGAACTCGAGGCTCTTTACATGCCTTGCGGGAGCAACCATAACGTGCGCGTTATTGTAGGGATAAAGGTTGAGCATCGAGAAAGCGTGGCGGTTGCGCTTCAACACGTACCGCTTTTTACCTGTGCCTTTCGCTTTGAGAGCGGAGCAAAATATGCAGCCTCTGGGTTTTGTTCGCGTCACATAGCTTTTTCTCCACGGCGCCCAGATCCTTTCCATGCCAAATCCTTTCTGTTTTGTTAACCGGCTCACCGGCTTACAGGCTAACCGGTTAACCGGATGATTGTCCCTTTTACCTCTTTCCCCACTTCAAGTATTCCTATACTATTGTACGGCGCAAAAATCTTATCCGTAGGGCTTCCGGGATTAAAAAATAGTTTATTTTTAATCCTTATTGAGAGCGGAGAGTGGGAATGGCCGAATACTATGGCATCTACCCCGCTAAATTCTTTTGATACGGTCTCTACGATCTTGCCCGGAGGGCCGTAGCCGTGGATAAGGCCGATCTTGAATCCACCTACATCAATTATGTCTTTTTGCGGAAAAGCCGCCTGCACCTCATGCATATCCATGTTGCCGCATACAGCGCGCGTGGGCGCGATTTTTTTTAACTTTTCAAACACGGATATTTCCACGAGGTCGCCCGCGTGAAGTATCAGGTCTACGCCCCGCAACTCTTTATATACGCTTTCGGGTATATCCGGTGCTGATTTTGGAATATGCGTGTCTGAAATAACTCCTATTCTTTTCATCGATAAACCAGATTGCGCTTTTTATAGAGCCTGAGAAGCGCGTTTGTGCTGTCAATGTCCCATACCCAAACATTCTTTTCCTTGGCGAGAAGAAGAGCGTTTGTGTCTATGCCGCCTAAGGCCATACAAACCTTCTTTGTTACCTTTTCCCGCATGGGGCGCGAGCGCTCGATCAAGTCTGATATGGCGGCCTCATCTACCGTGTTTCGAAAAATTTCACAAACCCAGTATCTATCCGCCGTTTGATAGGCGAGAAACCCGTCGCACTTTCCGTATTTGCGCGATTCGATCTTTACAAATTTGGGTAACCTGCGTTTTTTTCTTTCGATTTCCACCATTTCTCCGTTAAAAAGCAAAAATAGCCCCTCTAGGCGCTCAAGCGAAGATTTTTTACTCTGCCGAAGATATTCGTTGGCGTCGATTTCGACCTCTTTTACAAAGTCGTTCGCCCTGTTTACGATGTCATCTACGAGAGACATTTTCTTTTCGTGATATACCGTGCGCAGCCAGAATTTGAATACCCTGTCCCGTACTTCGTAAAAAATACCGTTTTTGATAACCATATCCAATTCGATCAGGTGTTCCAATTTTTTAGAGAGCTCTGATGTGCTCTTTTTATTGAACCAACCTGCGATATCTTTAAGCTTGTTGAAGCCCAGGGCCAGGGCCGCTAGAATATCCAGGTACTCTTTTCTCAAAGCCCTCTCGATAAGGTTCATTATGTTATTTGTGAAATACTGGTTGATGGTTCCGCTGGTTGTGTATATGAGCGACGTAAAGGCCTCGGTTATTAAGCCCTCGTCCGCCTGAGTTAGTTTCCGGAAATTTGCGATTTCAATTATTTTTTTTGATATAACATCGAGATAAAACGGGTTTCCGTCCGTAAAGTCAATCAGGTAATCGATATGATTTTGCGGTATGTCCAGGCTTTGAAGCTTTTCTTGAAGAAAATTCTCTGCGGTTTTACCGTCAAACCCGGAGATCTCTATTACCTCAAAATTGCCGTAAAGAAGCGCGAGCTTCTCGGACAGTATCCGCTTTATTGCGTTTATCTGCGAGCTGGAAACTATATACATGGTATCTTTCTGAATCATCATAAACTTCCCGAAATGGAGATACGGCTTTTTTATCTTATGAAATTCCAGATTGTGGAATTCATCCAGGATGACCACGCAAGATTTGCCTGTTTCCTTTTTCAGGATGGACGTAAGATCGAGTAGATTTTTATAGGCCTCGGTATATTTTTTTCTGGCGATCTTACCCTGTAATTTTTTTACGGCGTATACGGTATGCGGTATGAGAGACTCCGCTCTTTTTATCAGGTTTGGAAGGTCCCGCTCCGTATCCCGGGCTTCGGATTTGAGATAGCTATAAAGGAGGGTTGCGACAAATTTGTCGGCAAACGATGAAAACGACTCTTCGACAACCTCCACGTAAACCGGAATGAGAGAGGTGTCTTTCAGTGTATACAGGAATTGGTATAAAATGGATGATTTCCCGGATAGCATCTGACCGGTGAGGGCGACGTTCTGTCTGTATCCGGCCTTAAGCGCATTTACGCGCTTTCCGAGTGTGTCCAGCACTTCTTTTCTGCCGAAAAAGGCGCTTCCTACAGCCGGTTCGCTTATCATGATAGTTTCCCGTGAATCACGGTAAATAATAAAATGGGTTTTGGGGTTTGTGATTTTTTCTTATTTCAAAATGAAGCGTGGGTTTTCTCACCCTTCCGGTATTCCCTACCCGCGCGATTACGCTTCCCCTCTTTACGTTTTCGTTTACGCCGACAAGGTTTTTGGCATTGTGAGTATAGACGGTCTGAAACCCGTCGTGATGATCGATTATGATCGTTTTGCCGTAGCCTTTCATAAAATCACTCGCGAACGTTACTTTGCCACTTCGCGATGCCAGGACATTTTTCCTTTTAGGGGCTTCTATGTCTATGCCGCTATTTTTGGTCATATCTTTCGTGGAGCCAAAATAAGAAACAACGACACCTTTTACAGGCCAAATAAAGCTTTCCAGTTTTGCGGGCGGAAGCGCTGCGTTCTTACGCGCTTCCTCGCGTATTTCAGGCACAAATATAAGCTGCCCGACTTCAATTTTACTCGCGTTCGGCAGGCGATTCGCATCAATAATTCTCTTAAGGTCGACTTTGTATATCCTGGATACGTACCACAGAGTCTCGCCCTTTTTAACCTCGTGATATATTCCCGGTACAGCCGGCTTGTCCATGTCCGCGCGATAATGCGGTCCCGTAGCGCACCCCGAAAGGAAAAATGCCACTAAAATAAAGCCAAATAGTATTCGCATAATTAAGCTTACGTACAGCTGCATATTATAACAAATAAATAAATTATGTCCACCCTAAAGTTGGGAACGTCTATAGTATGTGAACAGTTACGTCACGCGCCCATCCGGTCCGACAGGCAGGCTTCCCTGCTGGACAAAAGCGCACGTTAGCTGCGCACACCGGTAAGGGTATGGTTCCGGGGTGCATTGCAAAAATTCCGGCCGAAGATCCACTCTGACAGGAGAAACGTATAGGGTGTCCTTACTTTGGTTTTCTCCTGTCAGAGTTAGCTGAGGCCGGAATTTGCTGCACCCCGGAACCATACCCTTACCGGTGTGCGCAGACAGGATGTAACGCGGCATCTAAAGTATTACAAAAGTTGGGATGTCCCTTTTAAGGTGGAGCGGCTAGCGGGAATCGAACCCGCGTAACTAGCTTGGGAAGCTAGCACACTACCATTGTGTTATAGCCGCATGCCGGGTTTTAGGCGTTTTTCGCTTATTTTGAGTGAGCAGTATTCACTGCACATTGTGCAGACGTCTTCGGTTCGTGGCGTGGAACTTTTTCGGTAGAGTTTGCATTTTTCAGGATCTATTGAAAGCTTGAATTGTTTCTTCCAGTTGCGTAAGTAGCGCGCTTTGGATATGGCTTTGTCTTTTTCGATGGCTCCGGGCACGTTTTTGGCGATGTCCGCGGCGTGGGCGGCGATTTTTGATGCTATTACGCCCTCTTTTACATCCTGAATTGTAGGAAGTCGGAGGTGCTCTGCGGGTGTTACGTAGCATAGGAAGTCCGCCCCGAAAGCGGCAGCCATGGCACCCCCTATAGCGCTTGTTATGTGGTCATAACCCGGCGCAATGTCGGTTACAATGGGCCCCAGGACGTAGAAAGGCGCGCCGTTGCAAATGGATTTTTCCAATTCGACATTTGTTTTTATATGGTTTAACGGAATATGGCCCGGGCCTTCTATTATGACCTGAACGCCTTTTTTGAGGGCCCTTCTTTGCAGCTGTCCCAGGATTAGGAGTTCGTCGATTTGCGGGTTATCGGTTGAATCTGCTATGGCGCCCGGCCGCATGCTGTCTCCAAGGCTTAATGTTACGCCAAACTCTTTTGCGATATCGATTATTTCGTCAAAGCGGTTGTAGAGAGGATTCTCTTTGGAATTTTCGATTATCCAGTCCAGGAGTATCGCCCCGCCTCTTGACACAATACCCATGGTGCGGTTTGCGGATTTTAAGGAATTTACGGTCTTTCGCGTAATACCTGAGTGTATCGTAAAAAAGTCTACCCCTTCCCTCGCCTGCTCCTCGATAACTTTTAGAAAAAAGCTCTCCGGAATTTTTCCTATGCTACCATATTTTTTGGTTCCGAGGATTGCGATTTCGTACATCGGGACTGTGCCCAGAGGTATATTTGAGCGCTCGAGGATCTTTCTCCTTACTTTCTTGAGGTCCCTGCTCGTGGAGAGGTCCATAACGGCATCCGCGCCCAACTCCTCGATAGCTTTTAGCTTTTGCAATTCGAAATTAATGCTCGCGTAGTCTTCGGATGTTCCTATGTTGGCGTTTATTTTTGTTTTGAGGCCTTCGCCGATCGCGCAGGGGGTTTTAAGCGATCTTAACTTATTTTTGGGAATGACGACCGTCCCCTTCTCTATGTTTTGAGTTATAGTTTTTGCGGGGACGCCTTCGAGTTTTGCAATTTTTTCTACTAAAGTCATTTTGTAATGTTTTCCATTTTTATGCAGGATTTTTTCTCAAGCTCGTAAACCCTGAAGCGTATTTTTTTAAATTCCTGCGATGTTTTTTTATCCAAAAGCTTGGACATCTCTTCTAATACCCTTAGAGATTCCTTGACCCGCTCTATGTTGGCGCGAAAAACGTCAGCGATATTTTTCCGCCTGACTTCACGGGCAGATGTTTTTTTACCGACATCTTTTTTGACATTGCGCGATTTAAGAAGCGCAGCTTTTTTTGAATAGAGCGCCCGCCCTATTTTTGTGATTTTATGCCGAAGGGATTTGAAATAAGCCGAAAGCTTTTTATCGTCTAAAATAAACCTTACTATGTCCTCGCAGACCCGGAGCCCTTCCCGTGTCCTGTTCAGGTTGGCATCGATGAGTCTGGGGAGCCTATGCATTCTTGATGCGCTTTATCATGCGTGTCGTGGAATAGCCTTTGACAAACGGGACGGTAACCACCCGGCCGAGGCGCTTTTTTACGTCCTTTGCGCCGACTATGTCTTTTACGCGCCAGTCGCCGCCTTTTACGAGGATATCCGGGCCAATTTCCTTTATTAGCTTCTCGGGCGTTTTATCGCTAAAAAGGACTACGAAATCAACAAATTCCAGCGCGGAAAGAATCGCAATACGCTCTTTCTCGCCCGTTACGGGCCGGTTTTTTCCTTTGATCTTTTTTACCGAGGAGTCGTTATTTAGCCCTATGACAAGTATGTTTCCCAAGCGCTTGCATTTTTCGAGGTACTTTATATGCCCGTAATGGAGGATGTCGAAACAGCCGTTTGTAAAAACAATTCTTTTTCGCTTCTTCCTGAGTCCGGATACGATTTTTTTTATTTCCCTCAGTGTCTTTACTTTGTTCATTGTTTTTACAGGCTGTTTTCGATGAGCTCGCACAGGATATGTATGATCAATATGTGCGCTTCCTGTATTCTGGGCGTGTCCTTGGATTTTACGACGATCGAGATGTCCGCTATACTTTTGAGCTTACCCCCGTCTCGGCCGGTGAGAGCAATAGTTACGAGCCTCTTTTTCTTTGCGGCCGCCAGAGCGGCGATCACGTTTTTTGCCGTTCCGCTCGTGGATATGCCGATTGCAACGTCTCCCCTCTTGCCGAGCGCATCAAGTTGCCGTTTAAGGGCTATGTCGTAGCCATAGTCGTTGGAAAGGGCCGTTAGGGTTGAGGTATTTGTCGTAAGGGCAATCGCTGGAATGGCTTTCCGCTCTTTTTTGAAACGGCCGACAAGCTCTGCTACCATGTGCTGACTGTCAGCGGCGCTTCCTCCGTTTCCGAATACAATGGTCTTGCCGCCGCTTTTTATGGATTTGGTAATTTTCCCTGCTACCTTTTTGATCAGGTCAGTACTTTCCGGCAACAAAAGGGAAGTTATTGTAGTCCTATTTTCCTCAATTGCTTTTTTTATTTTATCCTGCATACCGGCCTTTCTTGTCTTGGAAGTGTTTTATCCGAAAAATATTTTTGCGATTTCATATAATTTCATATCAACGGTTTTTAGCGTGCCGACAGCGCTCTTGAGAGGGGCGCTTACGATTTTGTTTCCTTTTAAGGCCACCATTTGGCCGAAATCATCTTTTAGCGCAAGCTCAACGGCTTTCACGCCGAAGCGCGTTGCAAGCACCCGGTCGAATGCGCTCGGTGTACCGCCGCGCTGGACGTGCCCGAGCACGGTGACGCGCGTCTCGAACCCGGTAGCTTCTTCCAGTTTTTTGCCGATTATATGCCCTATGCCGCCCAGGAGCACATTCCCGAAAGCGTCCTTTGCGTTCTTCTTTAACACAGGGTTCTCGCCTTTAAGCTTTGCTCCTTCTGCGACAACCACAATACTGAAGTCCTTCCCTCTTTTGTGCCTTTTTTTTAGGCTCTTGCAAACCTCGTTTATGTCAACGGGGACCTCCGGTATCAATATCATGTCGGCGCCGCCGGCTATACCGGCATAAGTTGCTATCCATCCGGCGTGCCGGCCCATTATCTCTACGACCATTATGCGGTGGTGGCTTTCCGCTGTAGTGTGCAGCCGGTCTATGGCTTCGGTGGCGACATTGACGGCTGTGTCGAACCCGAACGTGAAATCCGTACAGGATAGGTCGTTATCTATGGTTTTCGGCACCCCGATAATGTTGAGCCCCTCCGCGTATAATTTTGACGCTGCCCCCAGCGTGTCGTCGCCCCCTATCGCTATCAAGGCATCCAATTTCAATACTTTAAAATTCTTTTTTACTTTTTCGACGCCTTTTTCATTTTTATACGGATTTGTCCGGCTTGTCCCTAAGATCGTCCCGCCTTTATGCAGTATGCCTGATACCGATTTGAGGTCCAGGTCAACCGTATTTTGTTCTACAATGCCCTGCCAGCCGTTTAGTATTCCTACTACGGATATACCTTCGCTAAGCGCCTTTCTCGTAATAGCCCGTATCGTAGGATTTAGGCCCGGGCAGTCGCCGCCGCCCGTCAATACACCGATTTTTTTAACGCTCATAGCCGTAAACCTCCTTGATTTTTTAGTCAACTCCTGCGAAAGGCATGCGCCTGGACGCTTCCTTGTGCTCCCTGATAGGGACAGGCATCTCGCCTTTTCCTCTTGAAGAAATTTTTGTTATATGAATTTTTATGTTAATCGTCTCTTCCACGCCCAGCATATCATGAACTTTTGATTTGACGATGCTTTGGATCCTTTCGGTTGTTTCGGGTATGTTTGAATCGGAAAATATCGTGGCTTTGCAGGTTATGCTTATTCCTTTTTTGCTCGCCGTGACATTGGACCGCATTTCTTTGACTTCAGGCATCTGGCGCACGCTCTTTTTTATGAAATCCTCTATGGCTGATAGTGAAACTGTTACCTGGCCTTCGGGGTTTTCGAATGCGATCGTCTTTTCCATTTGCAATCTTCCCAGGCTAATGTGGGCCGTAAGGAGGCCCCCGAGTATAACTATCGCGCCGATTATACCCAACGCGAGTTTTAAATTGGGGCCGCTATCGATATAATTTATCGCGTTCATAATCTCACCGGAAGACAAAAGGTCCAAAGACAGAAGTATCAGAGTTCCACCTAACAGAAGAAAAACAAGCGTATGTATGGTTATCGCTAAACGTCTTATAAAATTCATTTTTACCCCCTTGTTATAGTTCTTTTGTTTTTTCGAGCAGGTTCTCCGCGAAGTCCGTAGTGTGTTTTCCGCGGAGGAATGACGGATTTGCCAGGACTTTTTTGTGGAACGCAGCCGTCGTTTTGATCGGCTCTATAATGAATTCGTCGAGCGCCCGTTGCATAACAGATATCGCGAGTTTGCGCGTACCGGCGTAGGATATAAATTTTGCGATCATGGAATCGTAATACGGTGAGATCTCATATCCCGCATAGATATGCGTATCCACCCTTATGCCGGGCCCTCCCGGAAGATTTAAAGACGCAATCCTGCCGGGACATGGCCTGAAATCGTGATCCGTATCCTCGGCGTAGATGCGGCATTCGACCGAGCTTCCCTTAAATTCTACGTCATCCTGTTTTCTGTTCAGTTTTTCGCCGTTTGCGATCCTTATTTGCTCTTTTACGATGTCGATACCGGTTATCATCTCCGTTACGGTGTGTTCCACCTGCACCCTGGTATTCATCTCCATAAAATAAAAATTATTGCCCTTGTCAACGAGAAATTCTATTGTTCCGGCGTTTACATATCCTATGGACCTGGCGCATTTTACCGCGAGTTCCCCCATTTTTTTTCTCAATTTTTTATTCATGATGGGTGAAGGCGCCTCTTCGATCAATTTTTGATGCCGTCTCTGGACAGTGCAGTCTCTTTCACCCAGGTGAATAACATGGCCGTGCGCATCGCCCAAAAGCTGGAATTCTACGTGACGTGGTTTTTCCACGTATTTTTCAATGTAAACATTGGGGTTTCCGAAGGCCGCTTCAGCCTCTCTCTGTGCTGTCAAAAAGGCGCTCACAAGCCTAATGTCATTATGACATATGCGCATTCCCTTGCCACCGCCACCACGGGTAGCTTTTATTATGACAGGGTATTTTAGTTTCTTCGCAATTTTTAGCGCCTCTTCTTTTGTGTTGATAACGCCCGGACTTCCGGGTATGGTAGGGAGGCCGAGTTTTTTTGCGATTTGCTTGGCCGCCATCTTGTCGCCCATAAGTCGTATATTCTCAGGCGTGGGCCCGATAAAGCGTATCTGGCAGGACTCGCATATTTCGGCAAAATGCGCGTCTTCGGCCAGGAAGCCGTAACCCGGATGTATGGCTTCGACGTCCGTTATTTCGGCTGCGCTTATTATACTCGGTATATTGAGATAACTTTCGCTTGCAGGCGCCTTGCCGATGCAAACAGCTTCGTCAGCCAGCCTCACATGAAGGGAGCTTGAGTCTATTTCAGAAAAAACCGCGACAGTTTTTATTCCCATCTCTTTCGCGGCTCTTATGATTCTGATTGCCACTTCACCGCGGTTGGCTATCAATATCTTAGAAAACATAACCCCTCTTTTGTAACCAGGTTACAGATTTGCGTTAACTTGGCTCTACGAGAAAAAGTACCTGTCCGAATTCGATCGGCTCGCCGTTCTCTACCAGCACGTCAACGACCTTGCCGCTCACTTCGGATTTTATTTCGTTCATAAGTTTCATAGCTTCGATTATGCAAAGTATGTCGTCCTCTTTTACGGTGCTTCCTACATCCACAAATGGCGCCGCGTCCGGCGTGGGTGATTTGTAAAACGTTCCGACCATCGGGGCTTTTACCTCTATCGTATTTTTTACTTCTTCTTTCTCCGGCGCAGATTCGGTTTTGTGCCCGGGATGGGTTAAAAGAGAGGATGGCATATGCAAGGCTTTTTCTATGTGGTCTCCTGTGCCTTTTTGGAGGTGAATTTTCATTCCCTCCTCTTCTATCGTGATTTCCGTAAGATTATGTTTTTCCATAAGGCGGACAACTTCCTCGATCTTCTTTATGTTCATATTTGTCTCCTTGTTACGCGCGGCCGGCGTAGAGGCTCGTTCGCGTATCGACCTTGATTATGTCGTCTGTGTTTACAAACAGGGGAACGCGTATCACAGCCCCCGTTTCCAGAGTGGCGGGCTTTGAGCCGCCTTTCGCCGTGTCGCCCCTTATCCCCGGCTCGGTATATGTAACCTTCAAAGTAACAGTCACGGGAACCGTTACATCCACTATCGTTTCGTTATGAACGGAAGCCGTGACCTCCATACCGTCTTTTAAAAATTTGACTATATTCCCCAGTACGCTTTTGTTTATGCTCATTTGTTCATAAGTCGCCTGGTCCATAAAGTGATATATGGTTTCGTCGTGGTAAAGATACTGAATTATTTTTTGCTCGATGTATGCCTGCCGGAAGCTTTCATCCGGCCTGAATGTGCGCTCTGCGATCGCGCCGCTTTTCAGGTTTTTTAATTTTGCTCTGACAAATGCCCCACCCTTGCCGGGTTTTGTGTGCTGGGATTCCAGGATCTTAAAAATATCTTTGCCTATTTCGATGGCGGAGCCGTTTCTGAACTGGCGCGCGGTAATCATGTTGCCAGCACCCTGGCCCCGTTTTTGGTTATACATACGGCGTCTTCGATTCTTACGCCGCCTTTGCCGTCTACATATAGCCCGGGCTCTATTGTTACCACCATGCCCTCTTTGAGAATGCGGTTATTTTTTTCCGACAATTTCGGCCCCTCATGAATTCTCGTTCCGATCCCGTGTCCTAAGGTATGCCGGATGTGTTTTTCGAAGCCTTTTTTTCTCATATATCTGTTAATGCTCTGCACAAAATCCGAGATCTTTATTCCCGGCCGAATTTTTTTTATAGCCATTTTGTGAGCAGTAGCCACAGCATTATACAGTTCTCGCATGCGTTTTTCCATTTTACCTATGATTACAGTCCTTGTCATATCTCCGCGCTGTCCCTTGTAGATCGCGCCAAAATCCACAACAACCAGGTCGTTCTTTTTAATTTTTCTATCTGTTAATTTCGCATGCGGTTTTGCAGCATTTGGCCCGCTTGCAACAATTGTCGTAAAAGAACGCCTAAGGCCTCTTTTCATTATGAGATTTTCGATTTTTCGCGCTATCTCACGTTCGCTCGCGCCCGGCTTTATTTCCGGCCGAACAGCAGTAAAAATATTTTTTGTTATTTTAGCCGCTTCCGTGAGATTTCTTATCGCATTCTTACTTTTTCGCAAGTTCAATCGCCGCTTCGAGCCCTAAAAGATAGCTCGTTTTACCAAAGCCCGAGACCTGCCCTTTCGCCACAGGCGCGATGAGCGAGGTATGCCGGAACTCCTCCCGCGCATATATGTTGGAAATGTGGACTTCGACCGCCGGCACTCCGCATGCTGCTATCGCGTCCCTTATGGCAACACTCGTATGCGTGTAAGCGGCAGGGTTTATCAATATTGCGTTTATTTTATTTTTCTTGGCTTTCCCGATAACGTCCACGATTTCACCTTCGTGGTTGGACTGCATTATTTCGATATCGGCGTCTTTTTCTTTTCCCGATTTTTTTAAAGCGCCGTTTATTTCATCAATCGTTATTTTGCCGTATACATCGATTTCCCTTGCGCCCAGGAGGTTGAGATTCGGCCCATGAATTACCAGTATTTTTGGCATATATACACCCCTTTGTCAGACGTTATAGGTTTCTATTTTCGAGATCTCCACTTTTTTCATTTTAAACTGCGCGGCAAAAACATAAATAAGCGCTCCTATAAGGCTTAAGACCAAAAGCGATGCCAGAAGAAGTATGCTTAGCGAAAATGCCTTCTCAACTCCGATTATCGGCCCGAAAAGCGCTACGATCGCGCCTTCCCGAAGTCCAAGCCCTCCCAGGGAAGGAAGCATGCTCACGACGCATACGATCGGCATTAATAAAAAAACTGTTTTGAGCAAAAAGTCCGCCCCAAGGGATTTCCCCAATAGGTAAACAACCGAAAAGTATATGCTTTGTGTAATCAGTGAAATTGCTATTACAGCAAGGATGATGCCTTTTTTATTTTTATATTCGTGCACGGCCTTGTAGACCTTGGAGATTCGCTCGCCTATGTTCCAAAGTTTAAACTTTGCAAGCGCCCCAAAGATTACCTTTGCGATGCTATCGTTCAGAGTAAGAAGAAACCCCGCTATGCCTGCTATGGCAAAAATGAGGACGATTTTCTTTAACGCAAAATCTATAGTTTGCCAGGAAAGAAGGAGCGCGAGGACAGCAATGCATATAAAAGAAAAAAGCCCGATAAACCTGTCCATAAAAACGGCTATAAATGATTTTGCCGTTTTCCCGGTTTGCTTGTGCGCGTAATACGCCTTTACAATATCACCGCCGACCGCCGTAGGCATAAAGTTATTGAAGAAAAATCCTATAAAGTTAAGCTGTATCACCCTGCCAAGCGTTATACGAAGCCCTTCCCCCGCAAACAACAGGTTGAGCCGTACGGACAAAAGCGCTACAGTAAATAAAAAAAGCCCAACAGCCAAAGAAAATAGCGCAAGGCTCGTTTCCGTAAGGGTATCGGCAATGCGCGGGAAATGCCCCCTCATGTTCCATATCAAAAGCGTAAGAAATCCCAGACTCACCGCCACCCGCAAAACCATCATGATTTTTGCCTTCATAATAGGACATAATATATCACGATATTACGTGTAAAACAAGAGCAAAAAAACATCGTTGGTTAAAATGCAGACCGCGTAGGCGGGGCACCCTTTCAGGGCGCCCCGCCTACGCGGTCTGAAAGCGGTGGGTTTAACGCAAGCGGCGTAAATACTTAAGGTCTTCCTTATCCTTCGCGCGGCCCGCAGCGTGTTTCATCTCTATAAGGTCGTCTAATGAAGCAAAATTAACGAATGTGCCGCCAAATTTGGCCCTTACGCGGTTTTTCCAGACTTTCTCAAATGTCGTTCCTTTCGCAAACGGGTGTATATCCGTTTCAACCGCATATTGGCGGATTAAAAGCTTTTTTGTAAGGAGGTCCGCTATGCTAACATCAGTCATGTCATATCCGAATGCCTTAAGCGCTTTCCATGTTTTTTCTGCGTTAGATTTTTCGGCTTTTATAAAAATATCGATGTCTAAGGTGGCTCTGGAATAGCCGTGCACAGGGAAAGCGGTCGCCCCGATTACAACAAACTTGACCCTACACTCTTTTAATAACCTGAGCAGTTTTTCGGTATCCATGTGCTTTAAGCAGATTTCTGATCTCTTTGGTCTTTCTGATCATCATTTGAAATCGCTGTTTAGTACTAAGCGACTTGAGGTATCTCAACTCAAATTCTATTTCCTTGCGGGGATTGGACTTTCTTAGTTTTAGTATCGGCATTTTTTTCCTCTGCGGCATATGTACTAAACCATATTATACCATATTTTTTGACATTTGTGGCATTTTTACAACGCCATTCCCGTCCGGTGTTCGCGCTTGCGGTATTCACGCATGGTAGCTTCCATATCCTCGGATTCGATATCAGGCAGGTCCAGTATCAGTAAGCCGTTAAATACGCTCTTAATCTCTGTCGGGTCCAAAGAGCGAAGCTTCGATTCAAATTCAGGGTGTGCTTTTTTAAAATCTGTTCCGATTATTATACTGAAAGATTCTATCAGGTTGTCTGTGGCGGTTTTGATGAGTTCTACATTCCAATCCTGCTCTGTAACATTGTTTAAATCATTAAGATGCGCCGCCTGTAGCCCTACCAGCATTTCCCACCACTCTGGGGTATGGTTGCTATTTAAGCCGATCATATGAGCAATACCCTTTAGGGAATCCGATATGTTGTAATCGTCCAGCATGCATGCGACAATTACTTCCTTAGGATTTTTCCTTTTAATTTCTGCAAGTTCGCGCCGAAGATCGCCTATATATACGGTGTCTTCTGTCTTTTCGCTACTATATAATATAAAGTTTATATGCCCTTTGTCACTATCAGTAACTCCTGCTTCGCGTTTTACATTTCTAACGATGCGCCTTGCGGCAATTCGCAATCGGTTCCGGCGGTTCTCAAATTCCTCGTCCGTTTTCCCCCGGTCTCTTTCCACAGCCACGGCAATGGTATAGTTGGCGTATTCCCAGTATTTGGTATTTTCCCTGCATGCGGCGCCTTTCAGGTTGTCATACAGTTTCACTATACTTTTCTCGAATTCATCAAGGTCCATAGTTGGTTTTCCCACTGCTGGCTCTTCTTTTGGCTTCTCGCCTTTCGGCCGGTCTATTTCTTCCGCTGAAGAACCGGGTGACTGTGGCGATGTTGGCTGTGGCGAAGTCGATGACCGACTGCCTGTCACATCAGCGGCGGGTGACGTGGGGGTGGTTCCTGCGGCGGGTTTTGCTTTTTGCCTAATTCTTACGCGCCACCCATAGCGCGCTCTATCGCTCTCTGGCGCAACACGCCCCGAAGGATTAACATACAGGATAAATTTTTCAAAAGCTGCTCCATCCGGAATGGCTACATCTACCACCTCGTTTTGAAGCGGAAAATGGCTACCGTAATCCGTATATGTAATTTCGGAGAGCGTATAATCTAATGTGGCGGCGCAATCATCTGTAACAAAAAAACCTCCTTCATTAAGAAGTTCATGCATCTCATATAAAAAGCAACTGGGTTCTGTATAAGTAATAGGCACTTCTTGCGCGGCACGCTGATAGTACAGATCTATTTTCCCAAATTCCGATAATTCCCTCACGGTATCCATGTAGTTTTCAGGCTTCGTAATATCGGCGTCGATAAAGGTTATGGCATAGTCTTGTTGATTCGCGCCTTTATAAGACCATTTAAAGCGTATCATAGGACATGTACCGTTTGTCTCAATTTTTACCTTTGATACGCCTAACCCATTTAATTCAGCCGCTAAGGCACCTATTATCTTTTCTTTTGTGTCTAAGTCATAACCAGCGGCGTAACCATGGCGGAACTTGTATTGTGTATATAGAACAACGTAATCTTTATAGTATTCAGAGAAATAACGCTCGTCTTCGAGTATTTTAAGGTCTTCTATTGAAATCCCATGGTAATTTGATACAAAGTAACCTTCCGTAGCATTAGTGGACAAAAGAAAATTTGAAACATTAGCACCGGCAGCGCCGTAAACTGCGCGAAGCGGCATATTACCAGGATTTACTACCTGTCTTACCGCCATATCGTGCATGGCATATACACTGTGTAGCAAACCCGCGTTGACGGGTCTTGAATCAACTGCCTCCGCTTCAAAAGGTTGTCCTTCGGGTATTTTCGCGAGGTCGGGCACTCTACCCTCTCGATCCTGTAGTCTTCTTGCACTTTCAACTGCACCGGCATCTGCATCCAAAAGCACCTGAGCGCTTGGGAGTATTATGTCCGATTCTGGGGACACACTACTTAGTTCGCTTGTGTCCCCAGAAGTCGTAAATTCGGAAAGTTCCCTGCGAAATATTATTTGTGTACCATTGGAGACAGGGACCGCTTCTAACACCTCTTCTGTTAAAAAACCCGTCTTCCAATAATAGGCTTTGCTCTTTCCTTGTATTCTGTCTCTATTCACTGTGATAATTTGAAGTTGATCGCTTATGTCGTTTATCTGATAAAGTCCAAAGCCTTTATCTCTATTTGTCGCCCGTGGTGAAAAAGATATTCCGCGTTGAATAGCTCTATGTATCGGCGCGTGACTTCCGTCCGGGGTGACAAAACCATTACCGCGGTCTAAAATTATAAATGAAAAAATCCGCTTATTATCTATCAATTGAGAACGTAAGAGCAAAGCGCCATAATATCTACCGTGTTCATAAAGATTATCTAACGCGTGCCTTATAGCAGTTCTGCAATCACCATATTCTTTTGTCATTCCTAATGTTTTGAGCATAAATTCAGAAAGTTCATAATGATTCCCGATTTCGATTGCTTGAAAATCGTTCGGATGTTTTTTTGTGAATTTTTCCTGAATTACTCGAGTTAACTGTCTACAATGTTCCTCGTTAGTGTGGGATAAATCTTGCCATAATTTATTAATAAGTTCTCTTTCTTCTTCTGTAAATCCTTCTCCGAGTGTACTTGGGGCTGGTTCCCGCTCCTCGCTTTCCGGCTCAACATGCTCCGGGCCATCCGTCATACGATGCCGTTCTATCCCTCCCATGCCACGCAGGGGGTTTCCGATTGGCTTATCCACGCCTGCGAATGGATTCGCTTCCATTGCCACTTCTCGCATAATCCTTGGCGGCGCCGGGTACTTATGCGTGCCGTCATCCCTATCCCGAATCTTGCCGCCTTTGCCTTTCTTTTTCGCATCCGACGCGGCTTCTCCTTTTTTCCCGTCAGGCAGATCAGCTGCAGATGCGGGTTCGGATGATTCTATGCGTTCGGCTACAGGTAACATGTTATCTACCTCTGCAAAATATCCTCGCGAACCCAGGCGCACATCTGTTATTCCTAGATCATTAAGGAGTTTAGCTATAACTCCCAGGACTTGCCCTAATATTGCATCTGCCGTTTCGCTATTAGAGAATGCGCCGGATGCTGTAACCGTCACAATATCTCCATCCTCCACATCCAACGCTAGTAACGCTAAAACATCATCACACTGCGCGCCAACGTGAAGCTTTTTGTTTTCGGCATGCAGCGATACGCGCAATTTTTCCTCTATATGCCTGGCCAATTTCGCCATTGCGCTGCTTGGCCTTGCGTGGAGCCGAATAGAAGGTAAGTCTCTTGTGCGACTGTATTGAGAAACATCTCCCGGCTGCTTTCTGGCAGATCCACCAGTCTGTGCACCTGTCCTTTCTGGGACTTCTGGGGACACAGCACTTAATTTGGGAGGAGTAAATACTGTGCCCCCGGAAGTCACTGGGACAGATGTAAGTTCAGCGCGAGAACCGTTACTGGCATTTGTGCGCCTAAGTAGACGGGCATCGATAGTATTTTTTGTAACACTTATGTCTACTTCCCACTCTCCTTGCTCCAAAACATAGGTTAATTCTTCCAGAGAGTCAGCATTCTCCGCTTTCGTTGTATTTAATAATCCACACATAAAATACCAAGAAAAATCGTAATTCCTTAACAAGTAATCGTGAATTCCAAAGTACGAACTTTTTGTTTCATCAGGCATTATGAAGTGATTGGGCGATGCCATATTTGCAATAACAACACTAGCTTCCCCTATGCCAGGTACGGTTTCATACCCCAAGAGCCCTTGCACACACCGCACATTATCGACTTTATTCAAAACAAGATATTCTTTTGCTTCGGTAATTGAGAACTCCGAGTTATCAACTGCTATAACATTCTTTGCGCCAAGGCGTGACGCTAGCGTAGCCAGAATTGCATCATTGCCGCATCCAGCATCCAGGACAACCTGATTTCTTAGGCCGTGTGAACCTGCTTGCAATAATAGGAGTGACATGTTAGTTAATTCACCAAATTTAAAGTAAGCGTATGCATCGTCAAGAAGAACAAGTTTACATATGATTATATTGTTTCTATAGGCTTGGAGTTTGCCTTCATGTAGTTTCCACTCTTCTTTATCTATGAAAAGAAAATCTCCGACAATTACATAATTCCTGGAAAATATTGTTTTGCAAATAACGCCGTTTATTTCATCCTCTTCTACCAACTGAAAATCTTTGGGCCAGATTCGCCTCGCGAGTTCACTTAGTGGAAAAAATGGGGACGGCTCTGACTCCGCTAATAATATTGCGATCTCGTCGCCTGGATAAATAACGCTTATGGCTGTATAATCCACGCCGTCAACCATGACAGTCACGTGGCCGGATGTTATGTCGTCAAGCGTAAGGCCTGGAACTATCTCGCAGATGGCTGGCAATAAGTCCCCCAACGTAGTTGGAGAGCTAAGGTTTATGTCATGCCTTGTAACCGTTGGTCCCGGACCGGAGTATAACAGGGTAACTTTATCTTTCACATCCCGGCCAGCGCCTGTCTTTTTCTCTTTACCCGCTTTTATACCTATGCCAAATTCGTGAGGTACGTCTACATCTTCTGCCTGGTTAGCAGCTTTGTAATACTCTTCGGCTTTTTTCAGCATTCTTCGGATTTTCTCAAGGGCAATTGAATGCTGTTTTTCCGCACGTGGTATTGGTATTGCCGCCATATATCGATTGACATCCTCCTGGCAAATATTCACAACCTCCTGCCAGGCAGATCTATGGTTTTCGTTGAAAAAATACAGCGCCTCATCGAAACCAAAGTCTTTATCAAAATATTCTCCATCGCGCCATCCGACCATCTTTTCCATGGGCCACCCGCGTTTTATAGCTTCGCCATGCGCAAGAATATATTCTATCTCCTCATGCATAACGTCCAGCTCGACTTCGATTTCGTCTCTATCGGCTGCAACCCAGATAACACCTTCTTTTTTCCTGTTTTTCCACGTAAACCCTAAGTGGGCAGTAAAAGGCTCACCATCTATTTCACCCAATTTCTCGACAGGCAATTCTACAACCCATAATTTTCTTTCCCACCCGCCCTGTCCGACTTGTATGGAATACGAAGCAAGTTTTTCAATATCTATCTGCGCAACAGGCGGCACATCATCGCCAGGCTTTCTTTCCTTTCCAAACCAGGCCTTAAACACTTTTACATCATATTTATCAAGCCCACCCTCGGTTATTTTGACAAGCTTCGCAAAAAGGCCTCTATCCTTTACACAACGTGCCAGTGTTTCTACGATCTGGTCGTTCATTGTCCCGCCTTCTCTATCCCCTCTATGCGGAAGTATCCCCGTCTGGGAAATACCGATACCTGCGCTTCCTTCGGGTGGTTTTTTTGGTTTGCCTTTCTTCTTCTTTTCCGCATCCGGCTTCTCGTCTTCTGGCTCAACCTTCTCCGCATCCCCTTCCTTCTCCATGTCCCCCGAATCGTGCGCCGAACTGGCTGGGACTGCTCCGTCCTCGGCAACCTCGATGACTTTTTCGTCCTGCCAAAGATCAATACCTTCAAAGATTTCATCAAATTTGGGAGTGTGGAAAATTGGGGACGATTCTGCGTCTTCATCTGTATCACCCGCCCCGCTCCCGGGCTCCGTAGCCCACATCCCGAACACATTCTGAAAAAACGGCCCGAACATTCGCCCAATCAGCGTTTCTCCCCCACGCCGCCCGGAAGGCATAAATTGCATTCCCGGGATAGTTGGCAAAGTATCGCCTTGGTGTGAATTGCCCTCCTGCAGCAGTTGGGTACGTTCTTCTCTTCTCCAACCCTTTGGCTTGCTTGAAGTTATAGCAAGGCGTTTTTTACTTTGCTTAACAGTATCCTTGAATGCGACATCTGTAAGCACAAACGTATGCTCGGCCTTCTTTTCGCCTGCGTCATCGCTTATCTCCCTCCAGCCGTATTTGTCATTTTCATGTGTAAAGAGTACCGTTTTTAGTCTTCCTTCTTTGTCGATTATGTTTAGCGGGAGAGGCTCTCCTATTTCCATTGCTTCTCTCAGCAACACCATAAACGTGTTTACCTCATGCGGAAAAGGCTCGCGGTCTACGAGCTTGCTGAACATGGAGCGGATGGCGAGGTTGTTCGAGGTTCGCTGGAAGTGCTTTCCACCTCCGAGGTTTCTATGTAAACCTCTTTCATCAACCGCGGAGGTGGAACGCAAACCTCCTAATGACGCTATCGCCTCCCGAATAACCTTCTCCTCCTTAAGCATCTCCCCATTTAAGAGCCTGAAGTAAGGAGATTCTTCCCGATTCCCCTCAAACTTAGGCATAATGCTTATATATGAGTACCCCTTATCAGTAATAAGCTTCTTTAAGTTATCTCCGTGGAAGCCGCCGGTTACGATTATTATGGTTTGCCGGTCAGCCGGTAAGCCGGTTAGCCGGTTGTCATTCCCGCGAAAGCGGGAATCCAAGGTTTGCTCAGTATGGATTCCCGCTTTCGCGGGAATGACAGGGGTAAGATGCTGCTCAATATTTCGCATGAACGCGAAGTCGCGCTCGAAAGCGAGTTCGTAAGAGCGTTCTGCGAGTTTGAGGTAAGGCGCAAGAGCTTTGAAGGTTGTATCGAAGCCGAGTTCTGATAGAGTCCGGTAATGGTCGTACTTATCGCGCGTTATCGTAAGATTGAATAGGTCTTTCAATATTGCAAGGTGCTTGGATTCTTTATAGAGCTTCTTTTGCTTGTCGTTAGTAGCGAGAGTATTAAATAATTCATCTTCAAGGGCTTCTATTTCACGGAAGAGAAGGTATTTGTCTATGGAATCGTATTTATCGAGGTATTCTTTGTATCTTGAGACATTGGGGTATTTCTCATGGGGGTTTATACCTGCTACTTTCATCTTATCCAGTAGATATGTATAGAAATAAACGGGCTTTATCTTGTTTTCTTTGAAGAGGGCTGACTTCTCAACAAGGGTCTCTATCTCTCCCTTGGACAGGCGCTTGGTCAGTTTGTCTATGAGCCTCTTTCTCTCGGAGTTAGCGCGGCGGTAGTCTATGGCTTTTTCGAGTTCGAGGACATGGGTTAGCTTGGTTAGGTTTTCGTATGAGATGCCCGGCTTATCGGCGCCTTTTAACGAGAGGAGATACTTCACATACCCGCTTAACTTAAGCCTCTCGTTTGCAAAGTCTTCTTTCTTCCAATCGAGCTTCGTAAGCTCCTCTGAATAGATACGCTTCTTTTGCTCATCTAAACTCTGGGTTATATCGTTTAGTATTTCTTCTACCTCGGGCTTTACCTTCAGGCTTTCTCTGTAGGCATTGAGGTTTGCTGTGTAGGCTTCCGGATCTTCTAAGCCTTTCAGGGTGATCTTTTTGGGGTTCATGATCGCGAAAAGCTCGGCTCCGTTAATTCGCCCCTCTTTTACGAAGTAGTCTGCAACCTTTTCACGTAGGGCAATGTCTTCAATTTCCGTAAATACTGATAAATCATAATTTCCCGCTCCGCCTTCAAGTAGTGCTAAATCTACCCCGTATTCGCGATTTATATACTCGACTATCCCTTTTATCGCATGTTGGCACGCGTAATCGCAGTGGGCGTCTTTTATGTGGATTATGGTTTGCCGGTTAGCGGGTTCGCCGGCTGGTGGGCTTTCTTGTTTTACTTCTCCGAGATGGTGGGGGAGTTTAAAAGAACCTGAACCGCCGGTCCTGTTAGGGCCAGTGCTCGTTGGCCCTAACGGTGTTCCGGCAGCCCAGGCAATATTAGACACAAAAAAGGACCAGAGGGTGATAGAACAAACTATTACCCTAAATGGTCCTTTACTACGAAATATACTATTAGATCGAGCACTAAACATATCTAACAGTCTCCTAACTTACTTACTAATGGCCTAACAAAAGCGGCTAAAAAATAATCCTACTCCGTGAGCACTTTATTATCAGAATAGGACCTAATAGGCCTTATACTTATATAATCCCCTAAATGGCTGAATAATTCAGAAAAAAGGACGTTTTTTACTTGCTTGCGGATTTCTCGAGAACGGGTGTTTTTGGGGGGTCCGGGAGGTCGAGTTTTATGGTGGTGTCGATAGTGTCTTTAAAGCGTTTTATGTGGGCATCGCCGACTTTGTAGGCGTTTTGAGCTTTTTCGAGTGAGGCGCCAATATCTTCATATTTGGCGTAGAAACGCTGGAAATTTCGTTCGATTTTTATAAGCGCTTCCTGCAGTTTTTTGGCGCTTTTTATGATGTCTATGTTTCTTACGCCCATCATTATGATCTGCAGGAATGCGTAGAAGGTGTTGGGGCTTACGGGGATTACTTTGTTCTCTCGCGCGTATTTATAGAGGTTGCATGGTTCGCCCAGGTGGTTTTTTTCCGAGATGGTTTCGTAATATATGGATTCGGAGGGGATGAACATGAGCGCAAAGTCGGAGGTTCCTTTGTGCGGCTTTATGTACTTATTTCGTATCAGGTTTATCTGAATCTTTAATCCGTCTTCGTATGATTTCCACGCCGTTCTTTTCTTTTCTTCCGTTTGGGCATTCAGGTATTTTTCGTAGATTTCTCTCGGGAATTTTGCATCGATCGGTATTATGACATCCTTATATTTTACCACAGCGTCTACCCTCTCGCTTCCGTCAATGGTGTACTGCCTTTCCCATAATTTGGGTGCAATCCTATCCAGCATTTCTTCCAGCATTTCTTCCGCGTAATTTCCCCTGAGTTTTGGCGTCTGGAGGAGGTATTTTAAGGAATTTCCGAGTTCCTGTGTTTCCTTCTGTTGCTTGAGCATTTTTTCCACGGTGTTGCCCATGTCCTTTATTGTCTTAAGCGTCTCAATGGCGTGGCCCGATATTACGTCTTTGGACCTTTCAACCTCGCTTCTTGCGCTTTCCATGCTTTTGTGTATCTTGGACTGAAAGTCCACGAACTTATCGCTGATCATAGACTGTATTTTTTCTTCGATCGACGATTTCCCGACGGGCTTGAATATCGCAAATACGACAAGGCCCACAATTATTACGAGCAGAGCGACTATTAACGCTTCCATGAATTCGGATTTAACCCCAATTTTTTTCTGATTTCAGGGAGGGCTTTCCTGGCTGCTTCTTCCCCGTCCCATATTGCCTGTTTTGATCTGTGGAATGCAAACTGGTCTATATTGTGCAATTTCGGCTTTATAACAATATCCGCATGCTTCGACTGGTAGTTGTCCAGTTCCTCTCCCAGGATCTGTATTGACTGGATAAATGCCTGGAATATATTATTCAGTCTGCCTTTTTTGACGCAGAAACCGATGTCGACCGCGATAATCTTTGTTGCCCCCAGGCGCTTGGCCATCTTTGCGGGTATGCTGTTTCGTATGCCGCCGTCCGTAAGCTTTCTGCCCTCTATGGTTACCGGAGGAAAAATACCGGGCCAGGAGCAACTCGCCTTGATGAGCCTCTGGAGGTTGCCTTTCGTGTGAACACGCTCCTCGCCGGTTTCGATATCGGTCGTGGTTATCGCCAGCGGAATTTGCGCGTCCTGGAAACCTTTTGTATCCGTAAAGTTGGCTATCATGTTCTCCAGCTTCTTTCCTTTCAATATCGATAGCCTCGATATGTGAAAATCAGCCAGCTTGTCCCATGAAAATTTTAAGGCCGCTTTTTCTATCCGGTAAATCGGCACACCCAGGCTGTAGGAAGCGCCGACTAAGCTTCCAATGCTTGAGCCGACAATGAGATCGATAGGAATGCGCTCTTTTTCCAAAACTTTTAATACTCCGATATTGGCTATTCCTCTGGCGGACCCGCCACCGAGCGCTAGCGCTATTTTACGTTTTTCTTTTTTGAATAAAGACATTTCTTTACACTCCGTTTTATTGTTAATCTCAATCAGTATACCACAATACCTGCGTATCCTACAACTGCAGAATAATCGCCTGACGCTTCGGCGCTTGTTGCGTATTTTATAAGCTTGGCCTTTGTTGCCCCGAGTTCGATGACGGAAGCGAGCATTACAGCCGTAGGCGCGGTACCACACATGCTTATGTTGTATTTCTCTACCGTGCCGAGAAATCCGTCTATATCAAGCGCCAATATTTTTTCTATAGCCAGCATGTCCTTCTTTTCTGCCTCCCGGTGCGGCTCATAGTGAGTCATGTCGCTTGAGGCAATAATCACAATGTCTTTCTTTAGTTTTTTTTGAGCACGCGCAAGCCCCCGGCCGATATCTTTATAGGCCTGGCCGCTTGCCTGCGAAATCTCGATGGGCACAAAGGTGAAATTTTTATTTAAAAACTGCAAAAAAGGAAGCTGGACCTCTATGGAATGCTCACCGTCATGACACAGGAAATCCTTTTCGATATATCGGGAATCTTTCAGTATGGCCTCTGCCAGTTCACTGTCAACAGTAACTTCACCCAGCGGTGTTTTCCATGCCCTTTCGGCGTCCAGCCCGAACGGTTTTCCCGCGCCTGTATGGTTGGTCCCCAGAATTACGTATGTGGGCTTGGGCGCAATCGAAGATAGCACGCGTCCCGCGACACCCCCGGAATATACGTAGCCTGCGTGAGGAGATACGACGCCCAACGCCTCTATTTTCTTTTCTTTTTGTGCCGTAAAATCAGCCAGTTGTTTTTTCAGCGACCCTTCGTTAGCGGTATAGAACCGGCCGGCAACAGCAGGTTTTCGTATCATGGCCGAAATGCCTCTCCTTCTCCCGTAATTTCTACGATGACAAAGTTTTCCAGATCAATGTATTTTTGAGCAGCTTTCACGATGCCTTCTTTCGTTATGCTTTCGATGGCCCGGGGATAATTCAGGTAAGCGTTGTAACCTGTCTCATAGAACTCGTCAAAAAGCATCCTGTAAGCAAGGGCGCCGGCGCTTTGCAGGGATATCTTATCCCTTCCGATAAGCGAGGATTTTGCCATGGCAACCTCTTCCTCTTCGATCGCCCCGTTTTTGACTTTTTTCAGTTCTTCGAGCAAAATGTCTTTGGCCTCTTTCAGGTGCGCCTTGTCCGTGGCGGCATACGCTGCGATGTATCCGGTATCCACGCCGGGCACTGAGAAAAATCCCAGGGCATACGAAAGGCCCGCCTTATTGCGCACCGCCTGATAAAGGCGTCCGTTTTCTCCGGAAAGAATAGAGCTAAGAAGCGAAAGTGCGTACTTATCATGGCGTGCCCCCTGGGTAGTTCCCCTGAAACCCACGAGTATGAGCGACTGCTCACGTGGCACACTGAAGCCGGCGTCCGTAAGGCCGCGAAGGGCGGCGGGCGGCTTTATGTCTAGATTAAAGGGGATTTTGGTTAGCGACACAAGCCGCGCTTCGATTTCCCGGCGCATATCCCGGGTTTCAAAGTCACCTACAACGGATATTATCATGTTTTGGGGCGCACCGAATTTTTTGTAGAAGTCTTGTATGTTTTCCCGCGTTATTGCCTTGAGCGAATCGGCCTCTCCGATTTCCCTTAAGCCATACGGGTAAGCCGGAAATAAAGCTTTCCTGAGTTTAAGAAAACCAAAACCGTAGATATCATCGTCCTGGCTTTTTATGGCGGCGTATAATTTTTCCTTTTCTTTGTTTAGCTCTTCATCCGGGAAGGATGGATTTTTGATGATGTCAGCAAATAAGTCGAGTGCCCCATTTGTGTTTTCGGTTAAAAAATCCATGGATATACCGAAAGAATTCTTGCCGCTGAAGTGGCCTATCCCTCCGCCTTTCTTTTCAAGAAAAGGCCTTATTTCGTGCTCTTTTCTGGATTTGGTGCCCTTTAAAAGCATGGCGCTTGTAAGATTGGATATTCCGTTGTTACCTGTATTCTCAACCCTCACACCCCCCGTAAAAGCGCACGCTAAAGATATCTTAGGCAACCTCCGGTCCTCTTTAAGTATAAGCCGTATCCCGCTGGGAAGGGTTACTTTCTCCGGCAAGTTCTCACGCGCAAGAACCGTAGCTCCACCTGCCAGGCGGGATTGGGGCAGGTTTGTGGTTTCAGGATAGAGGTACGAAATTGTTAAGTTGGTTTTTCTCAAATATTTTTGCGCTACATTTTTGACGATATCGCTATCGGTTTTTTTTATGTTGTCCACATACTTTTTAAAAAACATGGGATCGCCCGCCAGGAACTCGCTTTGTGAGATCGCTCCTGCGAGCCCGCTTGTTGTCTCAAGCGAACTTATATAGCCGGATATTACGAGATTTTTAGCCGCCGCGAGCTCATCCGCGCGTATCCCCTCCCTGGATATTTTTTCTACCTCGCGCAGTATTTTTTCTTTGGCGCGCTCCAGTTTTTTGGGGTCGCCCGTACCGGAAATTATAAAGAGGCCCGGATATTTCGGAGTATAGCTATAAGAGCCTACCACGTATAGGAGTTCATCCTCCTTTACAATTTTTTTGTTAAGCCGCGAGCCGTCCCAGTCACCCAGGACAATACCGAGGACATCCAGGGCATATAAGTCATCGCTTGATAGCCCTACTGTGTGATACCCCATCGCAAGATACCCCAGATTGATCCGGGCAAAGCCCTTTAATTCCCGTAAAGAGTTCTGCTCCGGTTCGCGAGGCACCGTTATGAGGGGATTTCTTTGTCTTTCATATTTTTTAAATATGGACTTTGCCGCAGCAAGGATTTCGTCCGTATCGACATCTCCTGCGATAGTAATCGCGATATTGTCGGGAACATAGCGCCGGGCGTGATAATCGAGGAGATCGTCACGCTTGAGTCCCTTGAGAAGGCCTTCGTATCCGATTATGGGCAGCTTGTATGGGTGCTCGAGATATGATACCCCCCAAAGCTGGCGTCCGATGCGCCTCTTAGGATCATCGCGGTTCAATCTTATCTCCTTCAGTATCACATCCCTTTCCTTTTCCATCTCTGTGGAATCAAAAAGCGGATTAAAGAGTATGTCGCCAATGAGTTCGAGCGCTTTTTGGGCATATTCGCTCGGAACGGTTATGTAATAGTTTGTGCTGTCGAGGCCCGTCGAGGCGTTAATTCCGCCCCCCATGGACTTCACCTCTTCTTCGATGCTCCCCGGCTTTCTCTTTTCCGTGCCCTTGAAGGCCATGTGCTCAACAAAATGAGATATCCCGGTGCCGACGTATTTCTTTTCAGAGGAAAGCCCAGCAACTACTGTGGCCATAACCGTAACAACTGCATGCGAGTGTTCCTCTTTAATTAATACGGTCAGGCCGTTATTAAGGATTTCTTTTGTTACGGTTGGATCGGGTATGCTATTTAAGGAGGATAGGCCCTCGGTGTTTGCGGTATCTGTAACTTGCCGGCATGAGCAGCCAAGAAGCACTATAAAGACACTTGCGAAAGCAAGCGCGCATTTCCTGTTTTTCATCTATCTGTCAAGTATACGGAAAATAACCCCAGAGTCAAGCATCAAGACTTTCTTCGTATAATATTTGAAGAGCTACGCCTACACCCCTCCGGTCCGGCAGGGAAGCCCACCTCCCTACCGGCAGGTGGGCTTCCCTGTTATACCGGAGTGCACCTTCGCCTGCGCACCACGGGTAAGGGTATGGCTCCGGGGTGCATTGCAAAAATTCCGGTCTCAGCTAACTCTGACAGGAGAAAACCAAAATAAGGAAACTCTATACATTTCTCCTGTCAGAGTGGATCTTCGGCCG
>JAMXCZ010000068.1 GCA_024542975.1 Candidatus Omnitrophota bacterium
CCACGACGGGAAGGTTCTCCATTCAACCGTGTAACCTGGCGGTTCTAACAGGTATTCACTCACCCATTACCCCCAAGCGAAGAATTTGCTTTTACAGTAGTCTTATACTATGGTACTATAATGTCCAATATGTATGCGGAAATAAGCGGGGTGGTAAGCCGGGTGAGCTCGTATGTCTGGGGGCCTGTTCTCATGGCGCTCCTTTTGGGTACGGGCATATATTTTACTATACGGCTTCGTTTTGTGCAGGTTCGGGAATTCTTTCACGGGTGGAAGATTACGCTCGGATTTTTCGAACATCCGAAGCACAAGGGCGAGATAAAGCATTTCCAGGCTTTATCCACGGCCCTTTCGGCCACAGTGGGTACGGGGAACATAGCGGGGGTGGCGACTGCTATTGCGCTTGGCGGGCCGGGGGCTGTAGTCTGGATGTGGCTCACCGGGTTTTTCGGCATGGCGTTAAAATATGCATCCTCTGTCCTTGCTTTGAAATACAGGGTTATCGGAGAAGACGGTTCTGTCGCGGGCGGGCCCATGTATTATCTTTCGCGTGGCCTTGGGATCAAATGGCTGGCAGTACTCTTTGCGTTTTGCGCGGCGATCACCGCTACTGTGATCGGCAACATGGTGCAGTCAAACTCGGTGGCGGATGTTCTTCATTCATCGCTACAAATCCCGCATCTCTTTACCGGGATATGCATAGCAATTTTTGTGTGGCTTGTAATTGTGGGGGGCATAAAACGGATAGCCGGGGTTGCGCAGGTTATAGCCCCTGTCATGTGCGTTATTTATATAACAGGCGCACTTTACGTTATACTAGCCAACATGGACAAGATCGCGCCAAGTTTTTTATTAATAATCAAACATGCTTTCACCCCGATGGCGGCGACAGGAGGGTTTGCCGGCTCCGTAGTTCTTTATACCATGCGGATGGGAATTGCCCGGGGGTTATTTTCAAACGAAGCGGGACTGGGCAGCGCTCCGATAGCGCACGCTGCCGTCAAGGAAAATGAGCCTGTCCGTGAAGGCCTGGTTGCTATGCTCGGTCCTTTTATCGACACACTCATCATTTGCACTTTGACAGCGCTTGTAATTATAATCTCCGGTAAGTGGTCGAGCGGTTTAACCGGGGCTACGTTAACTGCGAATGCTTTCAGGTCCTCTATGCCGTTTTTGGGCGATTTTATTGTAACGTTCGGCCTTATATTTTTTGCGCTCTCAACTATTATAGCCTGGTCATACTACGGCGACAGGTGCGTATATTACCTTTTCGGCGAAAAGGCCGTAAAACCTTATAAATGGATATATTGTTGCCTGATACCGCTCGGGGCGTGGATTAAGCTGGAACTTGTCTGGAATTTAGCGGACATAACCAACGCCTTTATGGCTTTGCCGAACCTCATAGGCCTAATCGGCCTTAGCGGTGTTGTAATAAAACTTACGGAAAGCTATAATAGAAAGTTAAGGATCGCTCGCCGGCTCCACAAGACGCGTTGGTTTTAACGTTTAAACCCGGCCTAAAAGAAAGAACGCCTAAAATGGCAAATAAAGGTAGGGGGAATATGAATATGCTGATCCCGACAATCATCATGGGAACCTTCGCGGTTGTTCTTGTTTTTATTGGGTATGCAAAAGGCCAGGGACAGCATATAAGCGGGATCAAGACAGGTATTAGTATGATAGGTGGGATCCTGCCCTTACTGATTTTCGCCCTTGTAGTTGCAGGAATGATTCAGGTGCTCATACCTCGCGAGCTTTTATCTAAATGGTTAGGAGCGGATTCCGGATTTCGCGGGATACTCATAGGTACGGTGGCCGGCGGCTTTGCGCCGGGCGGCCCTTACATAAGCCTGCCCATTGTTGCGGGCCTTTTGCGCTCCGGCGCGGGCGTCGGCACGATGGTCGCATTTTTAACCAGTTGGTCGCTATGGGGCATAACCCGCCTTCCTATGGAAGTGGGAATTCTGGGCTGGAGATTTACGCTTGTCCGCATCGCGTGCACCTTTTTCTTTCCGCCGATTGCCGGATTGATAGCGCAGGGTATATTTCGCAATCTAAAATTCTAATATAAGAGGGAGAGAATTATGGAAAATACGACAGAAAGAACCGAGAGTATAAAAGAATACTACGGCAGGATTATTAAATCTACAAAAGACTTGAAAACAAGCGCCTGCTGTGCGCCTCAGGCTTTCCCTCTCTACGTAAGAGAGGTAATGAGCAGGATCAATCCGGAGATCCTTGATAAATTTTACGGATGCGGATCTCCGATCCCTCCCGATCTTTGTGGGCGCACAGTCCTGGATCTGGGATGCGGAACCGGAAGAGATGCGTATCTGGTATCCAAATTGGTAGGGGAGAAAGGCAAAGTTATCGGCGTAGACATGAATGAGGCGCAACTCGAGGTTGCCAATAGGCACTTAAGCTCACAGATGAAAAATTTCGGATTTTCTAAACCGAACATAGAATTTAAAAAAGGCTATATAGAAAATTTGAAAGAGATCGGCATTGATGATAACTCCGTGGATCTTGTAATCTCGAATTGCGTAATCAACCTCTCTCCGGATAAAAAGGCGGTATTCAAAGAGATTTTCCGCGCGTTAAAACCGGGCGGTGAGCTTTATTTTTCAGACGTGTTTGCCGGGCGCAGGGTGCCCGTAGCGTTTGAGGCGGATTCCGTGCTGCTCGGCGAGTGCCTCGCCGGAGCGCTCTACATAGAAGATTTCCGCAGGATGATGCGGAGCCTCGGATGTTTGGATTATCGCGTTAAAACAAAAAGAAGAATTACGCTCGATAACCCGGACATTGCGGAAAAGGTAGGCGGAATTGATTTTTATTCGATAACCGTAAGGATTTTCAAATTAGATAATCTGGAAGACACTTGCGAAGATTATGGCCAAATAGCAACGTATTCGGGCACGATACCAAATTGTCCCCATGAATTTGCGCTCGATGATCATCATATTTTTATAGCCGGGAAGCCGATGCTTGTATGCGGCAATACCGCTTCAATGCTCGAGAATACCCGCTACGCCGGGTATTTTAAAGTTACGGGAGACCGAACGAATCATTTTGGGATATTTGACTGCGCTCCTGCTACGACAAAGGCTGATTCCGAGGATGCCGGCGTAGGTGGGGCTTGTTGCTGATTTTTCGGAGTAGGGAATGGAAACAGTTATACGCGAAGAACGAAATTTGAGCTTTTTTGAAAAATACCTGACACTCTGGGTCGTAGGGTGTATCGGATTCGGTATTTTGCTCGGAAGGTTATTTCCGCAGGCGGCCATTACATTGGACAAGATTTCAATTTATCAGGTATCAATCCCCATAGCGGTGTGCCTTTTCTTTATGATGTACCCGATCATGGTAAAGATCGATTTTGCCGAGGTCATTAAAGCGGGGAAAACCCCCAAGCCCGTTATCCTGACATTATTTGTGAACTGGTGTATAAAGCCTTTTACCATGCTTGCCATTGCGAGCCTTTTTTTGGGGGTGTTCTTTAAGGGTTGGCTTCCGGGGTTTGAGGTTGTGAAGGGCGGGCAAGAGGTAGAATTATACCGGTCCTATATTTCAGGGTGCATTTTATTAGGTATCGCGCCATGCACGGCAATGGTTCTTATTTGGGGGCACCTGTCCAGGGGTAATGACGGCCACACCCTGGTCATGGTGGCGATAAATTCTCTGGCGATGTTGCTTCTTTATGCCCCTCTGGGGGGATGGCTCCTGGGTGTAAACAAAATGCCTATCCCGTGGCAGACGATCGTTTTATCTGTCGTAATATATGTGGGGCTCCCGCTTTTCCTGGGGTATCACACGCGGAAATGGGTCATTGCCGGTCGTGGGCTTAAATGGTTTGAGGAAAAATTCCTTCATTACTTAACGCCCGTATCCATAAGCGCGCTCTTGGTTACGCTTATTCTTTTGTTTTCACTTAAAGGCGAACTCATTCTAAGACGCCCGCAGACGATATTATTAATTGCTGTCCCTCTTTTTATACAGACCTGTTTAATATTTACCGTAACGTATGTAATGGCAAAGTGGCTGAAGTTGCCATACAGGGATGCGGCGCCTTCTGCGCTTATCGGCGCGAGTAACCATTTCGAGGTTGCCATTGCCACTTCTGTCATGCTTTTTGGGCTGTCATCCGGCGCATCACTTGCCACAGTGGTAGGGGTGCTTATAGAGGTACCGATAATGCTCTTCCTGGTCAGGGTATGTTTGAGAACTAGGCATGTATTTGATAGAAGGGGTTTAAGGCAGAAAATATGAGCTTATATTTTATCTTTACCGTAGACGGCGATTGGGATGAATATTTTTCCCCGAAACTTTCGGAAGCCCAAAGAAAGCCGAATAAAAAAACCCTGCTTAATTTAATTAAGCGCGAAATAAATGTCGCCCGTTCTATTAACGGCAAAATTCTGCATTTTGTTCACGCATCTTCCGTTGCCCGCGATTTCTTTCTCCAGCCGGATTTTGCCGCTCTCTGGAAAAAAATCGAATCACACGGAGGGAGCGTCGGGGTCCATTGCCACAGCGAAGGCCTTTACCGCGAGGGTTGCCTCTGCGATCCGGAAAAGATGGAAAAGGCGGTTAGCTCTTTAAGCGAAGGCCTCAAGCGCGAAGGGCTTACCCCTATTTCTTATCGGGGCGGCTACCTGACTTTTTGTGAAAAAAACATCCCCATACTGGAAAAAAATGGGCTCCTCTTCGATTTTTCCTGTGAGCCCGACCGTTTCCTCTGGCATGAGGGGGAACTTGTTTGTGATTGGAGAGGCGCGCCGAATAACTATTACCGCGTTTCTTACAAAGACCATCGTAAACCAGGCAAAAGCAATGTTATTGAAGTGCCTCTGGGCAAAAGCGAACGCAACGCGTTATATATAGATACAACCTCCCTTAAGGGGCTCTGGAATACGGCCCGGGCATTGGCAAAAAGAGATAAAGAAGAAAGCGGGGATATGATCGTTTCTATTTTAACGCATACGTATGAATTTTCTTCGTTTCAGAAGCTGTTTAAGATACGCTCGGCTCTTTCGATATGCAAAAGGTATGGTACGTTTATAAGTGATAAAGAAGCGCTCGAAATTATCAACCGAACGGAAGGGAAACAAAACATATGAAGATCGGAATTGCAGCAGAAAACAGGCCACAGGAAAAAAGAGTCGTTATCCAGCCGCCTGAAATCGACAAGCTTGCGGCGCGGCATGAAGTAATCGTTGAAAAAGGAGCAGGATTGGGCCTGGGTATTCCGGACAGGGCTTTTGTGGGGGCGGGTTGCGAAATCGGCTCACGCAAGAAAGTCTACGCATGCCATCTGGTAGTTCGCATCAAGGAACCCAGTTTTGAGGAAATAAAAATGATGCGTCCGGGCAGTATTGTTATGTCTATGATGCACCTGCGCTGTCGGCCGAATTTAGAAGCGGCACTGCGCAAACAGGGGTTGATTACAATTCCGCTCGAGAACCTAAAAGATGCATTTGGCAAGAGGTGTGTGGAGGCGGTTCTGGACTCCGGCCGGATCGGAATGGAATACGGGTTTAAGTTATGGGGGAAGGATCCCCGCACCGCTTGTGTTAAAATCATGGGGTATGGTAGCATTGCCGTGGGCGCTATTCGCGCGGCGGCCCGCAAATTTGCCGCGGTTCAAATTCTAAATAAAAATGATTTTCTAAAGATGAATAAGCATATACCCGGGACAGATATCCTGGTAGACGCTATTAACCGCCCTTATCGCCGTGAAGTTGCCAAAGAGCCCTTTTTTGTTACGCGCGAAATGCTTAAGCTATTTAAACCTGGATCGGTCATCATAGACTTGGCCTCCAACCCGCAAAATCACGCTCCGGTAGAAACCATGCGCCCGACTACTTTAAGTGACTTATACTATATGGTCGATGGCATCTACCATACCTCCTGCTGGGGCTGGCCCGGACTGGAACCAAAAACAATTGCCAAACGCTACAGCCTTCAGCTTAAGCCGATCCTGGAAGACCTGGCGGACAACGGTATTGACCAATGCAGCTATCTTACCAAAGCCGCTATTTTATACTTTGACGAGGAACGCTAAATTACACCATAGATGGGATATAAAAATGGATAAAACGCCATTAAATGAAATGTCTTCAGGTGACATAAAAAAAGCAGTTAAAACAAAGTACAGTAAAGTTGCCAAAGAGCCTTGTGTGTCATTCAATTTTCCCGTAGGAAAGAGCTTTGCTTTAAAAGTGGGTTATCCGGGAGATGTCCTCAATAAATTACCACAATCTATGTATGAGTCGTTTACCGGCGCAAATAACCCTCAACCTTTTATAGAGTTGAAAGAAGAAGAAACTGTTTTAGACTTAGGTTGCGGCGCGGGACTTGACCTTTATTTCTATGCAAAAGCAGTCGGAGCGAAAGGCAAGGCCTATGGCTTGGATATCTCGGAAGACATGGCGAGTAAAGCTGTGGACAATATGGGTAAGGCCGGGATCCGTAACGTAGAAATCAAATGCGGGCATTCCGATAATCTTCCTTTCCCGGATAATTTTTTTGATGTTGTGGCCTCAAATGGAATTTATAATCTTTCGCCCGATAAGAAAAAAGTTATGCAGGAAGTTTTTAGGGTGCTAAAGAACGGCGGAAGAACGGTTTTTTGCGAGATTGTTTTAAAGAAAGCGTTGCCTCAAAGTATGCGGAAGAATATCGATGACTGGTTTAGATGCATAGGAGGGGCTTTGTCTCGGAAAGATTTTTTTGAATTGATGGAAAAAGTAGGATTTAAAAATATAGAGGTTGTCTCGGAGGTTAGAAACGCCAGAACAGGGCATAAGCTTGCCATCTGCGCAAATGTCAGGGCTTATAAGATATGAAAAAGGTTTACATTAAAGTTTTTTGGGTGGCCGATGAATGAGTTATCTTTACTAATTGGCGGGAAAGCCGGCTTCGGAATAGACCGCTCAGGCATGGTTTTAGGCCGTCTCTTAAATAAGGTGGGATATCATATTTATATCTATAGAGATTATCCCTCCATTATCAGGGGAGGGCATACCTTCTCCATTATTCGCGCTTCAAGAAATAGGATATCCGCTCATCAAAAAAAGGTGAATTTTATTTTGGCATTAAATCAGGAAACGCTCGACTTACATAAAAGTAAACTGAAGCAAGATTGTCTGTGTATTTATGATTCCGAGCAAACAAAGACAACGTCGGATATTTGTTGTCTTGGACTTCCCTTGAGCAAGTTCCTTAAAGAAGAGAATGCTCCGGAGATAATGCGTAATACCTGCATAATAGGGGCGCTCGCAAAAGCTATCGGAATAGACTTTAGCGTTTTGGAAGACATTCTGAGAAAAGAATTTACCAAAGACATATATTTAAATCTGAAAGTGGCAAAGCACGGTTTTAAGGAAGCAAAGGAATTAATGAAGATAGGAACCTTAAAACAAGAGGCTTTGCCTTTGCTTACCGGCAACCAGGCAATTGCTCAAGGGAAGTCCAAGACAACAAATATCCGACGTTGTCTTTGTTTGCTCGGAATCATAA
>JAMXCZ010000069.1 GCA_024542975.1 Candidatus Omnitrophota bacterium
CCGTCGCCCAAAACATTCACCGGGTTTTGCTTTTGCGTGAGGATCTTGTCTATCATATCACTGAACACGTGGCTATATCCTTCCTCTTTCGGCGCTTCAAAGGGCGTGATAACGTTGAACGGCCTCCATATTACATACGCGATATTGTATTGGTCATGAAACGAGCGGATAATTTTTTCCGTTGCGTATTTGGAAACGCCGTATGAAGTGCTCATCATGGGCGCAGAGTCAGCATCTTCTTCTTTATGCGGAAAATTCGTGCATCTTTCATATACCACCGGGGAAGAAAGGTATACGAATTTTCCAATTGCTTCGCGGCCAAGATTCAAAAGGTTGATCGTGGTAAGGGTGCTATCCACTATTATGTCAGCGGGCTTCGCGTGGAATCCGACTATTCCATATACCAGCGCAGCCAGATGGAAAACCACATCAAACTTCTGCCCGGCGAAAATCGCTTTGACCGCTTTCGTATCGTAAAGGTCGGTAATGCCGAATGAATAATCGCGCTTCTTTTTTACGTATCCATGACGCGAAGGGTTATCGTAACCACAAACCTCGTGCCCCGCCTTAAGCAAATACGGTATAATGATCTGCGCCAGAGGCCCTTCGCATCCCGTTACCAGTATTCTCATTTTTCACCATCCTGATTTTACTGCTTTTATTACGCGTGATACGTCATTATCGGACAATTTTTCATGAATCGGAAGCGAAACCTGCATGCAGTCGAATTTCTCCTGTCCAACAAGGTCGGGCTTAACGCCGCCAAAGACCGAATTTCTATCGATCCTCAAATGAACCACCGAAGCCGGAATATTACGCCGCAGCAATGAACATATAAAATCTTTTCTCTTCTCAACCAGTACCGTGAAGAGGAAATAAGAACTTTCACGGTCTTTTTTGTAGTCAAGCGGTTTTATGCCCGAAATTCTTTTAAACGCGTTGCGATACCGCATTGCTACCCTCCTCCGCCGCTCGAGGCGCGCGCGTAACCCGGCTAAGTTCCCAAGGCCAACCGCGGCCTGCAAATCGTTCAGGTGATATTTATAACCCGTCTTTGAAATATCGTATAGCCGTTCTCCCAAAAGAGAAGGCTTTGCCTTTACCCTGTCGATCCCGAACCATCTGAGCTTTTTTGCCAGAACCGCATCCCTTTTATACAGACAGCATAATGCCCCGCCATCCCCGGAGGTAAGCTGTTTTACCGCTTGAAAAGAAAATGCGGTAAAACGGGAAAGCGCCCCTATTGCCTTCTTCTTAAAAGAAGCTCCGACAGCCTGGGCTGCGTCCTCGATAACGGCCAGATTATGCCTCTTCGCAATGGCCCCTATATCATCCATATCGCAGGGGTAACCGCCCCAGTGGACGGGTATTATGGCTTTTGAATTTTTTGTAATTTTTTTCTCTATCGACCTGGGGGAAATGTTGCCGGTCCGGGGATCTATGTCTGCGAATACGGGCTTTGCCCCTTGCATAAGGACTACAAGGCCTGTAGCAACAAATGTCTGCGCCGGAATTATAACTTCATCACCCGGGCCCACACCGCAAACGACAAGGCCAAGATGTAGGCTTGACGTCCCGCTGTTTAAGGTAACGGGATTTATCAATCCCAGATCCCTTTCGAGCCTGGATTCAAATTCTTCCGCGCATTTCCCTGCGCTTATCCAACCGCTTTTTAAAGCCTTTACGGCATTGGATATTGCTTTTTTGGAAATACTCGTTTCAAAAAAATTCATCGCTCTGGTTCCTCTTCTTTGTTGCGGAGTTTGTCCAATGTAATGAGTTCTCGGTGTGGGACACTGAATCGGTTTAGCCTCCTTATCCCCCATATAAACCATTTCATATATGCAGCAAACCACGGCCCGAGGTGAAAAGTCGACTTTCCGCCAAACAACCTGTCGACCGAAATAAGAGGCACCTCGCCTATCTTACATCCTGTAAGCTGTGCCTTTATGGAAATCTCAAAAGCGCATGCCCATCCTTCGTCCTCGATTGTGATTTTTTCAAAAATAGATTTTCTCACCATCTTCATCGCGGTCGTTGAATCCGTTAAAACAGAACCGGTTATTATCTGAAACAGCTTATTGGCTATGCGCGAAAGGCACCCGCCGATAAATGATCCACCGAATCTTTTACCTCCCCGGGCGTATCTTGAGCAGCTTACAAAATCACACCCTTTCCGCACCAGCTCAAGCATGTCGGAGATCTTGGCAATCGGAAATACCTCATCCACAAGCGCTATAAGAATGATTCCACCGGTTGAAGCCTGTATGCCCTTTTTTATTGCATTGCCGGCCCCCTTGCCTAAATTATTCAAAATCCCGCGTATATTAGGATATTTTTCCTTTAGCCAATCTACCACTTCGATACTGTTGTCGTCCGGAGAATCATATACCACCAATACCTCGTGCTCTTCTTCTACAATGGCCTCCAGAATCGGCACCATAACCTTGAGGCTATCGGCTTCATTGTAAACCGGCAATATAATCGAAAGTTTAGGCTTTAATTCGGACATACAGGTAGTTTTATTTATTCTTATTTTTTATAGATTTTGTATAATCCTTGCTATCTCTTTTGCCTCCATGAGATACCCCGCTTGGGTGCGATGGCCCCTATCTATGAAATACTTGTTCACTGTTTTTTTGTCACTAAAATCTATTGTATCAAAAAAAGGCAATTTAGCAAAAAAAATTTTGTTTTTATACCTCTTTTCAAAATGTTTCAAAATTAAAGAAGAATGCGCATGATTCTTCGGATGTTCCGGGGCTGCCCTCCACGCATCGTAGTCAAGGCGCATCGGCTCATTGACAAGAATAATCTTTAACTTTTTTCCCACGCCCCATCGGCATATTTTATCTATATATACAGAAAATGCCTGCATCGGTCCAAGGATTTCACCGTATTTTAAAAGTAGAAAACCTCTGTAAGTGAAAAACGCGAGGCACGAGCTGCGTAAAATGTTCCTTGTAAATTCATTATCCACTGTCTCTATGAGAAAATTATTCTCGTACTGCTCAATCGTATTCCAATAGGTATTTACAACCAGGATATCCGGCTTGACTCTATTAACGAATTCTTTATCCCTCAGCATGTTGTATATGTGCTGCGCATTAAAAGCGCTAATGCCTCCGTTTATTACTTCATATCGAATACCATTCGCATTTAAGAAACCGTTGAGCGCTTCGGGGTAAGGCCTCTTAACGTAGTAACCGAAAGTTGTCGAACCTCCAAGGCACCAGACGCGTATTTTATCGTCTTTGCTAATATCCACGTATTGCCCCCTGAAGCCGAGGTTATTTATCGGGACGTCCCTCTTTAAGGGCAAATCTTCATCTTGCCTTGAGGCCCTTACCACAATGGATACTTCCGGATCATACGTATAATAGCCGTTTTTGACCAGGTAATCGCCTTTTTTTACATAAGCTGTTTTGTTTGCGCGCGGAGGCTCAAACGGCAAAAATCGCCTCGTGCCAATGACCGCATCGTACGCTAAAAGGTGGGAAAAACGGCCCCTCTTAATAAGGTAGAGAAATCTCCCGCCTATTTCAATAGAGAAGATTACGATCATTGCCATTATAATATAAAAAAATGCTAACTTATTTACGCGGCCCATAAATATATGCGCTTCTTACTTGTCTGTAAAATAATGCTACTCCGTATGCTAAAAAAATTAAGAATACCGGCATTATAACACCCCTATACCGGGAATTCAGAACGAAAAAAAATGCCACCCGGCTCGACATGTAAGTGATAAAAGCAACGAGTAAGGTTACCCCAATCAGGCTTAAATTCCTTTTTCTGATAAAGGAAGTGAAAATCCCGAGTGCCACAAAAATGTATCCGTAACACTGCACAAAAACAGGAAATCTGAAAAAATACCCGCTTGCAGTGTTAACCAAATATAAAGGGTTAAATACGCCGAAATTAGGCAAAAACCACAGGGCAACGAGTCTCTTGGCAAAGCCATTTATAATCAACCTTGAGACTGCAGCGGGATTTTCTAAAAATACCCGGAAAGACCGCCCCGGATCTTCAAAAGGATTGAATCCCATATTTCCGAGCATTGTATTTTCCGGGGCAAAATTATCCGTATCCACCCCTTCTCTAAAATCACCTCTGGCTGCCGCTGGAATCATGCGGCGCTCACCGTAAACTACGTAGTTTCTCACGTACTGGAATGAGATGAGCAGCGTGAATCCGATAACGAGAAAAAGCGCAACAGTTGCTATTTTGATTGCATTCATTTTTTTTCTCATAAAAGCGTATATAATAAGAATCAAAACCGGCGGAAACAAAAGTAGCTCGGGCGGCCTCGCGTTATAAGCCAGGCCGAATAGCGCGCCTATACAGAATGCTTTTTTATAGTCGAATTCCGGATTGCTTAACAGATAAACCGCGCTCGCGAGCGCAAGAAGCACAAGAGGGATGTAAATAGCCTCCATGCCTATTACAACCGACAAGAAAACAAGCGTCATATTGAGGCTTATAAGTATCCCTGCCAAAGCCGAAACGAGAACTGATTTGAAAACCTTCTTTGCTATAAAATAGGCGGCAACCGGAACGAAAGCCCCCAGAAACGCCTGGATACTAAATACCGCTTGAAAATTGTTCGTTCCAAATACTTTATAAATGCCGGCGAGAAAATACCAGTATGCAAACCCGCTTACTCCGAGGATCCTCTCTTTCGGTATGAGCCCGCCACCCGATATGATACGGGCAAGTCCGCTATAACATAGGCCGTCATCGCTGGCTAGCGCGAAATTTTCGCCCGTAAGCGCAAAAAGCCTCACAGCCCATAGATATCTCAAAAGAAACGCGCCTATAAATATCAATACAAGAAGGAGCTTTTCGTTCCGCGCAAACAGGATAAAAATGTTTTTCGCTTTACGCATTAAGGTAAATATTCTTTCGGACGACAATGCGAGCAAAAAAAGCGTAAAAAAACATACGGCATAGTACCTGAAGCCGTTTAAGAAAAGTAGGGTTATAACGAATACTAAAAATATAAAAATTGGCAGATGAAAAACGAAATTGCTCGCCTCACATTCGAGGCCTCTTAAGGGGCCTCGAATTTCCTTTTTAAAAAGCTTTCGAAAAAGGATTCCGCTTAATAACGAAAATAGAGAACCGAGGCCGAGAAAGTAGAAAACAGAAAAGATCCCGTATATTCCCCTATTCCCCCCGAAAGGATTAGACACTCGCATCCCAATTTTCAGTTCTGCCAGTAGGTAAAACAGCGGCAAGAGCGCAGCTATCGCAATCGCAGGATACGCAATGTCGCGGGGTTTCTGCTTTAAACGTGCAGAATACAGAAAAATAAAAAGGGCTACCAATATTACATACGGAATGGGAACTGCAAATACTATGCCGCGGTTAAATATGTTTTTCGCGTAAAATCCGGTATCGAATACGGCAAAATACAGGATCCCGAGGCATGAGTAAAAGAGGACGGGTATCGCCGCAGCAATTGACTTTTTCATCACGCAATACTATAACATTTGCCGAGTTTAAGTATCATTTATACACCCCATTTTCTGAACACCTGAATAATTCATATAGTTTTTTAAACATAAGGGCAAGCCGGCCCTTTCCCTTAAAATATGGCATATAAAACTTATTGATTTTTGCGCCAAGAGAAAAAGCATAATCATCATGTTTATACTTAAGCAAAAGCGGAATTGATTTTCGGGATTTAGAAAAGTAGACGGCATCGGCAAACATAATCTGCCCCTTGCATCCATAGTTGTTTCTTTTCCACCAGTAGGGGTATAAACCAAACAGTTCAAAGTCTTCTAAAAACTTATCTATATCCCTGAATAAAGCCTGCCCTTTGTATAAAGGACTGAAGCAAACTTCTATTTCTATCCCGGCTACATTTTTAAGAGTTTCTTTTGCGCCTTTTAGGATACTGAGCTCCGTCCCTTGAGTATCTATTTTTATGAAATCGGCTTTTATATTGTAACTATCCAGTGTTTTTGTTTTGACGCGAACTTTATCCGTAATATCAAACCGGTCCGTATTCATAAATTGCTTTAACAGTTCATAATTAGGCGTTAGAATCGAGGAGTTTTGAGGGTCTTTTGTTATGTAGAAATCCACCTCCCGCTCATCTTCAAATAAAATTTTCGGATAATCAAAGGAAAAACATTTTACGTTTTTAAACCCTTTTAATCCACCTCTTGATCCGATGTCTATTACAGTCATGAGTAATTTACCTTTCCCTCACGGGGTTGGTCGCTAGAACATTAGCAATATACGATCATAGAAACCTTTCCCTTTCATTAAAGTCTTCGATTTTTTGCAAGTAAAAGTATAGCATACGGGTTTTTCTTTTACAAGTTCGAATTAAAAAGCCCCCGTGTGTTTTGAGATGATCGAAGAAAAAAATCTAAATAGCGGCATCGGCGTAAATTTGATGATCTTTTCCACAAATTCAAAAGAAGAAAATGCATCGATTTCCGGAGGGGTTTTTTGATTTATCATGGCAAAATATTGGGGTGCCACAACATCGGCACCTCCGAACCTGGACTTAAAAAAACGCAAGTTCTCCTGTCCGCAACCTGTGATGCCGAGATCGAGGAATTCATAGCGCATCTCGCAGCAATGTTGTATGGCTTTTTCCAGAAGAAGGGCATTAACGCCAAATCTACCATACCTCAACGAGGTAGAACTCCACAAATAAAAAGCTTTATTCTTAAAGAAAAGAAAAATTATTCCGCCTGCAATTTCTTTCCCATGCTCCGCAATAAAAAGTTGTATGCCCTCTCCCGGCCGCAGAATATCAAAGCAGTTTTTAAACAGGGAGTAGGGTCGGGAAAACATATTATGCTTTACCTTATTGCTTACCAGCATTATTTCGTGAAAGGCCTTAAGGTCATGACGTGATTTCATAACGCGGAAATTAAGGCCGCCCTTCTCTGCGCGCCGCTTTTCGGTCCTAAGATTTTGTCTGAACTGTTTTTTAAAATTTTTAAAAACATTCTCATATTCCGGTTGGAGTTTCAGTACGGAAGTAAAATAATTTTCAACACAATGGAGGTTGAGTTCTTTTACAATTTTTTGGGGGAGGTGCCCATACGATTTAAGTTCAACATATTTGACCTTTCGTTTTCTACCCTGTTCGATAGCGGACCTAACCAGCTGGATACCTACGTCTGCGGAATCGAAAAGCGGGTTATTGTATATGATCAGCGGTGTATTAACGATAGTCTTTCCAAAAAATTGTAAAAGAACTCAACCTCCATTGTGTTGAAAATTATTTTACTTCCGTACTGAAACTCCAACCG
>JAMXCZ010000070.1 GCA_024542975.1 Candidatus Omnitrophota bacterium
GTCTATGTCGGAAAAATCAATATCAAAGGCAATACAAAGACAAAGGACGTCGTAATAAGGCGCGAATTGAGGATCCTTCCCGGCGGAAGGTTTGACGGGGACAAGATCAGGAGGAGTAAGGAAAGGCTTTATAATCTCGGATTTTTTGAAGACGTTTACTTTGAAACTATTCCCTCAAGTTCCCCCAATGTGAGCGATCTGGACGTAAGCGTAAAGGAAACCAAAACGGGTGAATTCAGTTTCGGAGGCGGATACAGCTCGATCGACGAATTCGTCGGGTTCGCCCAGATAACGCAGAATAATTTTGACCTTTTCAATTTCCCCAATTTTACCGGTGACGGCCAGAACCTCGCGGTAAGGGCGGAATTGGGGAGCGTCCGGCGGGATTTCGATATAAGCTGGACTGAACCGTGGATACTGGACTATCCGCTTTCTTTCGGCCTGGATGCCTATCACAGGACGCACCTGAGAAGGACTCAGGTGGGTTACGGTTACAAGGAAGTGCGCGCAGGCGGAGATACCAGGCTTGGTAAGGAGTTTTTGGAGTATTTCAGGGCAGACTTTATGTACAGGCTCGAAAGCGTAGATATATCGGACGTTGCGGATGAGGCGACCCAGGACCTGAAAGACCAGGAGGGCGAGAACTGGCTGAGCAGCGCTATTTTGGGCACCCAGTTTGATAACCGCGACAACGTATTCAATCCTACAAGAGGGTTTATTGCGAGGCTTTCCTTTGAAAATACAGGCGGCATCCTGCAGGGCGACCAGAATTTTATAAAAAGTTATTTCTTAACAAAGTTTTATTATTCACCTATCAAAAAAATAGTCGTTGAATTCAAAGGCCGGGCCGGTATTGCCAACAGTTATGCCGATACCGACGAAGTCCCGATATTCGAGAGATATTACGCCGGCGGGGCAAATACCATAAGGGGTTACAGGGAGAGAAAAGTAGGCCCACGGGACCTTGCCTCAAATGACCCCACGGGAGGGGAAGCGACACTGATCGGAAACCTGGAGCTTAACTTCCCTATATACGAAAAGATAATAAAAGGCGCCGTATTCTATGATGTGGGAAGTGTTTGGGAGCGCATGGAGGACTTTGCTCAAGGGTCCTATAAGCAGGGCACGGGTGTGGGCCTGCGCATAAAAACGCCCATCGGGCCGCTTAAGCTTGATTGGGGCTATCCGTTAAACGAAAATCACGATGACGAGAGAGAAGGAAGATTTTATTTCGACGTAAGCCACGGATTTTAAGAAATAACATGTGTACCGGAGGTAAAGAAACATGTCAAAAGTGATTTTAAGCATAACAGCCTTTTTGTTATTTTGCGCCTGTCTACCCGCGAGTGCCTTCGCCGAGGAGCAAAAAATAGGCTACGTGAATATGCGAGAGATGTTTTACGAATACGAAAAGACGAGGGAGTTTAATAAAAAACTCGAGAAAGAGGACGAAGCTGCGAAGGAAGACGTCGAAAAAAAATCGAAAGAAGTAAGAAAACTCAGGGATGAATTGGACCTCCTGAGTGATGAAGCAAAGAAAAAGAGAAAGCCGGAGCTGCAAGAGGCGATAGAAGAGCTCGATGAATACAGAAAGAACAAGGTGGAAAGTTTTATCCGCCGGAAGGATAAAATGTTCAAGGAAATAAGAGAGGATATATTAGCCATTGCAAGCGAGTACGCCAAAAAAAATGAGTATGACATTGTATTTGACAACGCGGTATTCGTGTATTCTTCCGCAAAATATGACATCACAAAGGACGTGCTTAAGGAGCTGAATAAAAAGTGACCGAAAAAGGCATAACACTGGGAGAGCTTGCCGAAAAGCTTAAAGGCGAACTTACCGGTGACCGCAACCTGAGAGTAAAGAACATTCGGGGTATAGAAGAAGCGGGATGCGGGGATCTTGCTATTTTGCTCGGAAAAAAGTTCGCACCCCTCCTTGAAAAAACAAAAGCCTCATGCGCTGTTGTCCCGGAAGGGGTCAAAAAAGCGCCGATCCCCATAATACAATGCAAAAATCCCAATCTTGCCTATAAAAAAGCCGCTGAACTGATTTTACCGGATCGTATTCCCCGCCCATCCGGCATTCACAAAACAGTGTCTTTCGGCAAAAACGTAACATTGGCGAAAAATGTTGCGATAGGCGCTTATAGCGTTATCGAAGACGGCGTTCAGATAGGCGATGGAACAATTATTTATGCGCATTGTTATATTGGCCGGTCTTCCGAGATAGGAGAGAACTCCCTCATATACCCCAATGTAACCGTTCGCGAGAAGGTAAAGATCGGGAACAGGGTTATTTTACATTCAGGGTGCGTTGTCGGTTGCGACGGGTTCGGCTACGAAATGACCGAGAAGGGCTACGAAAAAATACCGCACATAGGCGATGTAATATTGGAGGACGACGTTGAGTTGGGCGCGTGCGCTACTGTGGACAGGGCAAAAATGGCGCATACGATAATAGGCAGGGGCACCAAGATCGATAACCTCGTGCAGATTGCCCACAATGTGACGATAGGAAAAAATTGCATAGTAGCTTCTCAATGTGGAATTTCGGGAAGCGTAAAAATCGGAAATAACGTTATAATGGGCGGACAGGTAGGCATGGTCGACCATGTTGAGGTAGGCGATAATGTAATGATTGCTGCGAGAGCCGCTCTCATGAAGTCCGTTCCGGCGAATACGATAATGTGGGGTATACCTGCAAGGCCTTTGAAAAAAGCAAAAATGATCTACGCCCTGAGAGATAAGCTACCCGAAATATACGAGAGACTAAAGGCCTTAGAAAAAAAAATAGGCAAAACCGGCTGAATTGGAAGAGCAAAGGACCATAGAGAAGGAATTTTTTTTGAAAGGAAAAGGCCTTCAGACGGGTAAGCCCGTAGAGGCCTTTTTTTATCCGGCAGCGGACGGCGAAGGCATAAGTTTCGTAAGGAAGGACCTTAAGAAGAAGCCACCGATAAGATTGTTGGATCTCGGTTGTTTGAAATTCGATGCTGATAGAAGGAGCATCGTAAGAGCGGATGCGGAAAACTACGTCGAAACCGTAGAACACCTCCTGGCTGCGCTTTGGGGCGCGGGGATCTCCAACATAAAAATAGAACTGGATAGTTCAGAGCCGCCTGCTATGGACGGGAGCGCCCGGGAGTTTTTGGAGGCGCTTAAAAAAGCAGGCATAAAAAAACAAAATTCCGAAAAAAGTTTTATTAAGATAAAAGAACCGGTTTGGGTAGAGGAAAAAAATTCTTTTTTGGGAATATTCCCGAGCGATATTTATAAGATTTCCTATATCTTTGAGCACCCGTATGCGGCTTGCGGAAGGCAGTCTTTCAGTGAGGTTTTGAGCCCGGACCTTTTTCGCGAAAAGATCGCGCCGGCAAGGACCCTCTGGTTTGTCCCCCCGGGCCCGGGCACGATAGAAGAAAAAGCCGAAGCCGTAAGAAAACAAGGCTATGGCAGAGGCGCGGATTCGGAAAATACGCTCGTCATAGATGAAAACAAAATAGTAAATTTGCCCAGGTTCCCCGACGAGCCGGTAAGGCACGGCGTGCTGGATTTGATAGGGGATCTCTATCTTTTAAACAGGCCTATAAGGGGGCGGATAATAGCCATACGTAGCGGACATAAGTTGAATTTGGAATTGGTAAAAAAAATAAACGAAAGGTACGCATGCAAGTAAATATGGATATTAACGAAATAAAGAGTTACCTTCCGCATAGGTATCCGTTTCTTTTGGTGGATAGAATTGTGGAGATCGAAGAGAAAAAAATAGTTGGTATTAAAAACGTCACTATAAATGAGCCGTTCTTCGTGGGACACTTTCCGGAGCACCCCGTAATGCCGGGCGTTTTAATAATAGAAGCGCTGGCGCAAACATGCGGGGTTCTCGCTCTGAAGCGGGAAGAAAACAAGGGGAAGCTTGCCTACTTTGTTTCTATAAATAACGCAAAATTCAGAAAACCCGTTTTTCCCGGGGATACCCTGAGGCTCGAAGTGGAAGTAATCAAGCACAAGCCGAAGCTTGTGCAGGCTCACGGTGCGGCCAGGGTAGGCGAAAGCGTGGTTACGGAAGCGGACCTTCTTTTTGCTATAGTAGGAAAGTAAAGACGAAATGGAAAAAATAGGCTTGATAGCGGGGGGAGGCGTCCTTCCGGTCATTTTCGCCAGAGAAGCGCGCAAAAAAGACGTAAAAGTCGTGGGATTTGCCATCAAAGATATGGCCTCGCCGGATCTTGACGCGGCTTGTTATAAGGTTCATCATATCGCCGCGGGAGAGTTTAAAAAATTCTTCTTCTTACTTTTATTCGAACGAGTTAAAAAAATAGCCATACTCGGCAAAATTGAAAAATCAATAATCTATAGCAATATAAAAAAAGACACAAAAGCGCTAAAATACCTTAAGGAGACCGAAAGCAAAAGTGACTACCGCCTGCTCGATAAAATTACCACCGAATTAAAAAAAATTAACATAGAATTAATCAGCGGGACAGAATACCTCGCCCGGCTTTTCCCCGCGAAGGGCGTTCTTACAAAGCGCGAGCCAAACGACAAGGAGCGTGGGGACATATCGTTTGGCTTAAGCGTAGCCAAAGAAATAGCGCGCATGGACATAGGGCAAACTGTTGTCATAAAAGACAAAAATGTCGTAAGCGTCGAGGCAATGGAAGGGACGAACAAGGCCATAGAAAGATCACACGCGTTATGCGGTGGAGGCTTTACCGTCGTAAAGGTGGCGCGCCCCAAGCAGGATATGAGATGGGATGTTCCGGCTATCGGCCCTGAAACTATTAAGCTGATCGCCGAGGGGAAAGGGACTGTCCTTGTTATGGAAGAAAAAAAGATGTATCTCGTTGATGAGGCCGCCTGCCGCGCGCTTGCTGACAAAAACAACATCTCGATCGTTGTAGTATAAGCGTTTAGCCCGCCTACCCGATAAGCTCGTTGATTATATGTGCTGCCCGCATTGATGCGCCGCTTTGTCCCAGCAGGCGCCTGACCTCTCTCAGGCCATTTACCTGTTCGCCCATTTTTTCTTTTGAAGAAATGATCGACAAAATGCGCTCTGCAAGGCGCTCTGGGGTTGCATCGTACTGAAGAACTTCCGGAGCAATTTCCCGCCCTGCGATTATGTTCACAAGGCCGATAAAGCGGGTATTTGCGAATATTTTAAAAATAAGCGCCGAAAAGAACGACAACTTGTAGGTGATCAACATCGGGCGCTCCATTAGCGCGCTTTCCAGGGTTGCCGTGCCCGAGGAGACAAGTACAAAATCAGAAACGGAAAGGCCTCCATGAGTGTCGTCTTTAATAGGCGTTATGCGCAGACCTGTGTTCTTTAAAATACGTGCGTAAATATTCTCGTCTACTCCGGAACTTTTTAAAAGCACAAAGCTAATTTCTTTTTTCTTTGCTATAAGAGTCGCTGCTTTAAGCATAACCGGCAACATGCCCTTAACTTCCGATTCTCTGGAACCGGGGAGGATGGCTATCGTAAAATCTCCTTCGTTTAAACCCAAAGATTTTTTATCGAGCGTACTTTTACCCTTTTCAAGATCCAAAAGCGGATGCCCTACAAATGTGGCATTTATGCCGTATTGTTTGAAAAAGTCTTCCTCGAATTTAAAAATCACGATCGCCTTATCGACGTATTTTTTTATAAGGTGCACCCTGGATCTCCCCCATGCCCAGACCTGCGGGGTGATGTAATAGATCACGGTGGCGCCTCTTTTTTTAAAGATCTTTGCCATTCTCAGGTTGAATCCCGGATAGTCTACGAGGATCACGATTTCGGGTGGCATTTTTGCGGCACTTTGCATAATTTTTCTGTAAGCGAGAAAAATATTATGAAACTTAAAGAAAACCTCAAAGATCCCTACTACCGATAATTTTTCCATTCTTTCTATAAGCTCCACTCCTTGGGACTCCATTCTTTTTCCACCTATTCCGAAAAAACGGAAATTGGAATTAAGTTTCCTAAGGCTTTGGACTAAATTAGCGGCGTGGATGTCACCGGAAGTTTCTCCGGCGATTATGAGGACATTTTTCTTCATGCTTCGGAGGATTTGATTTTTTTAAGGATGTCGAGCGCTACGCTAAGGGCGAGCTTTCCCTCTCTTCCTGAAACAATGGGCCTTCTCTTATTCTGTATGGATGAAATGAAGGACTTTAGCTCAAGCTTCAGAGGCTCCTTTTTCTCTATTTTTATTTTTTCCTTTGAAACCTTGCCATGCGATTTTCTTACTATGTATGCATCGTGATGCAGGTAGTCCAGTGTGATGTAGGAGCCTTCCTGCGATATTTTTATTTTCCGCACAGCTTCCTTTGTTACGCGGCTTGCGGTAATATCGGCGATGGCTCCGTTTTTGAAAGTAAGGCGGACATTGGCAGTGTCCTCGTGGTTGGATATTGTGCTTACGCCCACCGCATCTATTGTTCTTACGTCGGAATTTACAAGGGAAAGTATTATATCTATGTCGTGTATCATGAGGTCAAGCACTACGCCGACATCTTTCACCCGTTTCTTTTCACTGTAAGGGCCGGCCCTGTGGCATTCAATAAAACGCGGATTCCGGAGAAGCGGCGCGACGGCTCTTACTACGGGGTTGAATCTTTCGATGTGCCCGACCTGTATCGTGAGGCGTTTCGAATCCGCTATATCGATAAGCTCCTGTGCCTCGCTCAGGGTTTTTGTTATAGGTTTTTCTATCAGGACATGAATACCGTTACTCAGGAATTCTTTGGCTATTTTATAATGAAGGCTCGTTGGAACGGCAATGCTTACCGCATCCACCTTGTCAAAAAGCGTCTGGTATTCGGGGAAATACCACACTCTGTATTTTTTGGCAACCTTTTTGGCATGTTTTTTATCTATATCGCACACGCACACAAGGTTGGCGTTTTTTAGCTGCGAATATACACGCGCGTGGAGTGAGCCAAGATACCCTACCCCGACCACGCCCACATTAACTTTCGCCATTTAGCAATTCTAACACACCCACCTTGGCATATCAAGCCCTTTCCGTACGTGAAGTATAATATTTGAAGAGTTACGTCACGCCACCCCCTCCAATTCAGCAGGCCTGCCTGCCGGCAGACAGGGAAGCCCACCTGCCGGTAGGCAGGCCGGTACCTGGCGCGCGAATTTTGGCTTCAGCTAACCCATCCAGGAGAATACACAAAAATAGGAAACTCTGTATGATTCTCCTGTCTGGGTGGATCTTCAGCCAAAATTTTCGCAATGCG
>JAMXCZ010000071.1 GCA_024542975.1 Candidatus Omnitrophota bacterium
GCTCAGTTTCGCGTTCGGCAAATTCTTCTCAAGCCATATGCGGCACTGAGCAAAAACCTGCTGATGGGATAAAACTTTTTTTATCGCCGACATCTTTTTATGTTGGCTTAAGAGGTTGTGCACTATCGGGAGATACGCCTCCGAATAAATCTTGAGTTCGGAATTTATGAACATGTCGAGTGTATGGTTTACCGCACCTTCGGTAGAATTCTCGATAGGAACTACGCCATAATCTGCTCTGTTACGCTCAACCTCGGTGAAAACGTCGGTTATGCTTTTACATTCAAGATAGTCTAATGAGGCGCCGAATTTCTTAAGTGCTGCTATGTGAGTGAAAGTCGCCTCCGGCCCAAGATACGCTATTTTTAACGATTTATCCAAGGCGAGTGAGCCTGACATAATTTCTCTATAAATCGCTTTGATTGACTTTGTAGAAAGCGGGCCTTTATTTTTTATTGATACTTTGCTATAAACCTCTTTTTCCCTGTGCGGAGTGAAAACGTCTTTTTTTGCCTGTTTTTTGATTTTCCTTATTTCAAGGGTTTCTTTAGCGCGTTCGTTCAAAAGCTCCACTATTTTTCCGTCAAGCCGGTCTATATCACGTCTCTTTTTGGCCAAGCGCATCTTTATCGCCTCCCTTCGTCTCTTCTACCGCCACTTCTCCCGCTTCGATATTTTTATTTTCAGTGTCAAAATCCAGGTCATGCTCGCTAAAATCGCGCAATTTGGGCAATTGCTCAAGGCCTTTGAGGCCAAAGCGTTCTAAAAAATCTTCGGTCGTGCCGTACGCGATCGGGCGGCCCGGCGCATCTTTTCGTCCCCGTATTTTTATCAGGTTTTTATCGACAAGCGTCTTAAGAACCCCGTCGACATTAACCCCGCGGATTTTCTCGATTTCACTTCGCGTAAGGGGTTGTTTGTAGGCTATTATTGCGAGCGTCTCGAGAGAAGGATTTGAAAGCCTCATTTCGTCGCGCCTGAAAAGCTTGCCGATCCACGGCGCAAATTCCGGATTTGTCACGATCTGGTAGCCGCCGGCGAGTTCCGCTATGCCGAAACTTCGCTCCTCTCGGATATATTCCTGCCGCAACTCTTCTACGGCTTCTCTTACTTTTTCTTCGGACGTCCCGTCGATAGCCTGCCCGATCTCCTGGGCCTTAAGCGGCTTCTGACTCACAAAAAGAAGGGCTTCGATAATTTTTTTTATCATTTTTTCTGCCATTCCGGATTCCTCACTATTTCTATTTCCCCAAAAGCGTCACCCTGTTTAACAACCACTTCCCTAAGCTTCACTAACTCCAAAAGAGCAAGAAAAATAGCAATGACCTCGGTTCTGTGCCTGGCTTTTTTAAAAAGTTCGCTGAAATAAATCGTCTTCTTACCCACCAGGATGTGCACAATATCGTGAATCTTGTCACTTACGGTAAACTCATCTCTTATGACCTGATGAAATGCCTCCTTCGGAACTTCCTTCAGGACCTTACTGAAAGCAGTTATAAGGTCGAAAACGCTGGCCTCGAAATATTGTTCAGCCTCAGGCACTTCGCTTGCCACATCTCCGGGCAAACGCGTAAAGACATCACGCCTCTTTACGTGCATATCCTTAAACCGGGCTGCTGCTTCTTTGAATTTCTTATACTCCAGAAGCTTACCGACCAGTTCTTCCCTCGGGTCAATTTCTTCGGGGGAGATTTCTTCCTTTTCCTCCGCCGGAAGCAGCATCTTGCTTTTTATGTGCATAAGCGTTGCTGCCATAAGGATAAATTCTCCCGCTATGTCAAGGTCCAAAAGTTTCATCATTTCGAGATATTCGAGATATTGGTCGGCAATCCTTGAGATGGGTATGTCGTAAATATTCAATTCCTCCTTCTTTATGAGGTAGAGAAGGAGGTCAAGCGGCCCCTCAAATACAGGCAGTTGAACTTTATAGGTCATGAAAAACGCCTACTTTTTTTCGGACTTCCTTCATCGTCAAGAACGCGGCGTGCTTCGCTTTTTCATCGCCTTTTTTCAATATGTTAAGAAGCGCGCCTTTATCAGCGAGAAGTTTCTCCCTTTTGTCGCGTATGGGTTTTAATGTTTCCGCCAGGATTTCGGCGAGCTCTTTTTTGCATTTGATGCATCCCGTTTTGCTCGCGGGGCACAGACGCCTGAGTTCCCTGGCCGCGTCCGGTGCAAATACCTTATAATAGGAACACACGTTGCAGGTATCCGGATGCCCCGGATCGTCCAGATGGATCTTTTTAGGATCCGTTATCATACTCATAACTTTCTTTTTTATAACCTGGGGGCTGTCCGCGAGCGCAATGAAATTATTGAACGATTTAGACATCTTCCTGTTATCGAGCCCTAAAAGTTTGGGGGTCTCGGTAAGCAGAGTTTGTGGTTCCGGCAATATTTTTCCGTAGAGGGCGTTGAACTTCCTCGCTACTACGCGCGTAAACTCAAGGTGCGCCGCCTGATCGACTCCGACCGGAACGACGGTTGCCCTGTAAACGAGTATATCCGATGCCTGAAGCACCGGATAACCCAAAAAGCCGTATGTCATGAGGTTCCTGCCCTTAAGTTCCCTTAGCTGCTCCTTATATGTCGGATTTCTTTCCAGGAGGCCCAGCGGCGTAATGCAGGAAAGGACCATATTGAGCTCCAGGTGTTCTTTCACGTGGGACTGGACGAAAATTGTGCTCTTTTCAGGATCGACCCCGCAGCTTATCCATTCCGCCAGGATTTCCACGGAATTTTTTTCAAGCGCCTTGGGGTTTTCGTATTCGCTCATGAGGGCATGCCAATCGGCGATCATGTAGAAACACTGAAACTCCGCCGCTTGTTTTACCCAGTTATTCAAGGCGCCGACAAGATGCCCGAGGTGAAGGCTGCCTGTCGGCCTCATACCGCTAAGTAACGTTTTTTTCATGGCGTCACCCTTCGAGCCTTCGCGTTATCTTCTCTATCCGAAAGGCCTCGATCAGGTCTCCGGCTTTTATATTGTCATGCCCACCCAGAGATATTCCGCACTCGTGCCCGTCTCTGGCTTCTTTTATGTCGTCTTTCACATGTTTGAGCGACCTTATTTTTCCTTGAAAAATCACTTCTTTATTTCTTATGAGTTTTACATTCGCAGAGCGCGGGATCACTCCTTTTGTTACCTGGCATCCCGCCACCGTTCCGACTTTGGATACGCGGAAAACCTGCTGAACCCGCGCCCTGCCCAAAAATATCTCTTTTTCAATAGGCTCAAGGAGCCCTTCCAGCGCTGCCTTGAGGTCTCCGACAGCCTCGTATATGATATCGTATAATTTTACCTCGACCATTTCATTTTTGGCTATCTCTTCGGCCCTGGGTTCAACCTTGACATGGAATCCCAGCACAATTGCGCTTGAAACAAGCGCGAGCATCACATCCGACTCGCTTACGTTGCCGGTCCCCATGTGCGTAACGTTAAGCTTTACTTCTTTGGTTGAAAGTTCCTCGAGCGAGACTTTAAGCGCTTCTATGGAGCCTTGCACGTCGCCTTTTACGATAACCTTGAGTTCCTTGATGCTGCCGTCCTGTATGCGTTTGTGGATATCCTCCAAACTAAATCTTTGTAATCCTTTCAGTTTGCCGGTCCTATTTTCTTCCTGCTTAAGAAGCGACAGGGTGCGTGCCTTTTTTTCGTCCTTTACGACAAAAAATTCGTCACCGGCTTCCGATACGCCCGACAGGCCGAGAATTTCCACAGGCGTAGACGGCGGGGCTTCGGTAATCCTTTTGCCCCTGTCATTGATCATGGCCTTCACGCGCCCGTAAAGAAGCCCTGTCAGAACAACATCTCCTACCTTAAGCGTTCCGTTCTTCACAAGCACCGTAGCAACGGGGCCCTGCCCCGGTGAAAGCTTCCCTTCAACGACAACGCCCCGGGCGTGGGCATCCGGATTCGCCGCAAGCTCCAGAAGTTCCGCTTCGAGAATAAGCATCTCAAGAAGCTTGTCTACGCCTTCCCCTGTTTTTGCCGAAACAGGAACGGTTATTGTCTTTCCGCCCCAGTCTTCCGGCATAAGGCCGTGTTTCGCAAGTCCTTTTTTTACTTTATCCAGGCTTATGTTGGGCAAATCGCATTTATTGACAGCGACAACGATGGGCGCATTCGCGGCTTTCGCATGATCGATCGCCTCCACTGTCTGCGGCATTACGCCGTCGTCTGCCGCAACTACGAGAACAACGATATCCGTAGCGCTGGCGCCTCTTGCCCTCATTGCCGTAAAAGCCTGGTGGCCTGGCGTGTCTAAAAACGTAACTTTACCCTTACTGCCAAGACTGACCTCGTAGGCACCCATGTGCTGGGTTATGCCGCCTTTTTCTTTTGAAGCCACCTTTGTTTTTCTGATATAGTCCAGAAGCGACGTCTTTCCGTGGTCAACGTGCCCCATCAGCGTAACTATGGGCGCCCGTATCATGGAGCCGCGCTTTACTTCATGCCGCTCCGCGTCCCTGTGCTCTTTCAAGAGCTCTTCTTCCAATGTCGGCGCTTTCTTTATTTCATACCCGTATTCACGCGCTACGTCAGAAATCGTATCACCGCCGAGATTTTGGTTTAGGGTCGCAAAAATACCTCGCTTCATCAGCATTTTTATAAGGTCGTTGTGCTTAACATTTAATTTCGCGGAAAGCTGTTTTACGGTAAGGCGCTCTCCTACTTCTAACGATTTCATAGGCGGCGCTTTCGGGGCTTCTTTTATTTCGACCGGCTTCTTTACTTGCCTCTCCTGCGGTTTAACCCGGGCCTCGGGTTTGCTTTCTATGGGCTTGGGCGCAGCTTTTTCGGCAGGTGTTTTTTTGACGGGCAACGGCTTCTCTTCGACACCGGCCGCTTTTTGGCGCGACTCTCTTTTTGGCCGCTCTTTCTTTACGCGTTCTTTTTTCGGCAGCACCCCGGGCTTTTTTCGCAAAGCCGCGGCCACCTTGGCATCCAGAGCGCTCATATGGCCCTTGACGCTTACGCCGGTTTTCTTAAGTTTTGCTATAAGGTCTTTGCTCGTAAACCCGAGCTCTTTTGCGAGTTCATGGACTCGTATACTCATTCTTTATCCTTTTTGCCTTTGTTTCCGATTTTGGTTTTGGCAATTATTTTTTCCGCCGTCTTTTTTCCTATGCCACTTAACTTGATAAGATCCGAGAGATTTGCCTGTGAAATTTTTTCAATGGTATCAAATCCCGCCTCCAAAAGTGTTTTTTCGGTTTTCTTCCCCACGCCGAGCAACTTTATTTGTGACGCTTTTTTCGCGTCATCGCGAAGAGGCGCTTGAAACGCAGCCAAAGTAATTTCTTTTGGTTTTTGGTTTTTGGTTTTGGATTCTGCCACAGGCCTTATGTCCAGTTCCCAGCCGATAAGTTTAGAAGCCAGCCGCACATTCTGGCCGTGCCTTCCTATCGCTATGGAAAGCTGGTCTTCTTTCACTATTACCTCGATAGATTTTTTTTCTTTGTCTATATTCGTATTTGAGATCTCAGCGGGAGAAAGCGCCGCCTTGAGGTATTCGATCGTATCCGTTTTCCAACGGACGATGTCGATCTTTTCCCCGTGAAGTTCTCTGACTATATCCTTTACCCGCGTTCCCCTCATGCCTACGCACGCGCCGACAGGATCGATTTTCTCCTCCTTAGAATGCACAGCTATTTTTGTCCTTTCTCCCGGCTCGCGGGAAATAGCCTTTATCTCGACGATCCCTTGAGAAATCTCCGGAACTTCCAGTTCAAAAAGATTTTTTACGAAATCAACCGAAGTCCTGGAAAGGATAATCTGCGGGCCGTGGCCCGTCTTACTAACTTCGAGGAGAAGGGCGCGTAGCCTGTCGCCCTGCTTGTACCGTTCGCTAGGGCACTGTTGCGATCTCGGCAGGATAGCCTCTGTCTTTCCAAGCTCAACTATAATGGCTCCTCGCTCAAATCTGTGCACGGATCCTGTAACTATTCCTCCCACGCGCTTCTGGTAATCCTCAAAAATAACATCCCGCTCCGCCTCCCGTATCTTCTGGATAATAACCTGTTTTGCGGTCTGGGCGGCAATTCTTCCGAAGTCGTGGGACTCGATCTTTTTATTTCCGCTTTTAACTTTTATCTCGCCGGTTTCCCGGTCGATAGAAACAACGACATTTTCCGTGTTGTCCTTACCCAAAATTTTCCGAGCAGCGCTCGCGAGGGCGGATTCTATGGCCGCAAAAAGCGTCTCTTTCGGGATGCCTTTTTCCCTCTCAATCGAATCCAATATCATCAAGATCTCATTGTTCATGTTTTACCTTTCTATCGTCATTGCGAGGCTGTAAAGCAACCGAGGCTATCTCATCCACTTTTGCGCTTGCTATTTTTTCTCGCGGGATCTCGGTTGACGCGGCGTCTTCGCCTATGACCACCGTATCCTTGCCAAGGCCGAGTAGCCGCCCGGAGAACGCGCTTTTTCCGTCCAATGGGGCATATGTGGTTATCTTTACCCTTTTATCCATCGCCCACACAAAGTCTCCGTCCTTCACAAGCCTCCTATCGAGGCCCGGAGAAGACACCTCAATGGTATACTTGTCTTCGATTACGCCCTTTTTGTCTAAAAGCTCACCAATCGCGTTATTGAATTCGGCACACTCATCCATAGTAATACCGCCTTCTTTGTCTGCGAGGATCCGCAGTACAAAATTTTTGCCCTCGCGTTTGTATGTAACATCAACGATGTAATACTTGCGTTCCAGGGCCTCCGGCGCAATCAGTTCTTTTATTTGTTCCAATATATGCATTTTCCAAAAATAAAGAGTGGGCTTCCCCACTCTTATAAATAACTCTCCCTCCTAATTGAGCGTTATTTCCCGTTTATCATACTAAAGTGCGCTCGCACTGTCAAGGGTTATTTTGTGTACGGTGGACTATATGAATAGTTGCGTTACACCCGCCAGTCCGGTAGGTAGGCCCACCTGCCGGTAGGCAGGCATGATTCCGGGCGCTGCGATTTTGACCTCAGCTAACTCC
>JAMXCZ010000072.1 GCA_024542975.1 Candidatus Omnitrophota bacterium
CGTCAGTTCCTGACCAGCTGATGTTTATGACTTTCGCGCCGTTTTCAACAGCATAGTTAATACCCTGCGCCGCGTTATACCATGTTCCGTTGACCTCATCATCCAGCACTTTTATGATCATAAGGCTCGCGCTCTGCATGACCCCGGAAATCCCTTTGCCGTTTTCTCCGGAAGCTGCAACTATGCCGGCCACGTGAGTGCCGTGATTGTGGTCATCCATCGGGTCGTTTGTGTCATCCGAAAAGTTCCATCCATATACGTCGTCTATAAACCCGTTTCCGTCATCATCGTAACCATTACCTGCCACTTCACCGAGGTTTTTCCATATATTTGGATAGAGGTCCGGATGATTGTAATCGCAGCCTGTATCTATTATTGCGATCGGGATATTTTTATTCCCTTTTGTAATATCCCAGGCCTCCGGAGCATCTATATCAACGTCCGGCGTTCCTTTCGGCACATCAAATCTTTCATCCGAGAGAGGTAAGTCCTGGCCCACGTTATGAAGCCCCCACTGGCTCCAGAACTCAGGGTCGCTGGGGATCCTGCTTATATTCGTGCTTACTCCTATAATACCGTTTGGTTCGGCAAAGCTTATGTTACCTGTGGTAGTGGCGAAGCTATTTTCCTGTATGATAGTGTTCCCATGGGTTGTGACTGCTGCCAGAGCCTCTTCAACCCTTTTTTCGTCTTCTATCTTCATTTTGTAAGCGCCCTGTCCTGCAGGAGGGGCTTCGGCAATGGTTAACGCCCCGTTTTCTGTAAGGGCTTGGGCATCCTCGTATGAATCAAGGCCGACTATTATTTCATTGGCAGCCATCCTTTCCTCTGATATGGTTTCACCGGATTGGCTTATAACAGAGACAGTCCTTATTTCAAGTGTGCCTTTGGTTTCTGTTTTTTCTTTTATCGTAAAGTCTTCTCCGGTGTAAAGTGTATTTCCTTCGGGTGACGCAATGTCAGTGCCGCTCAGGCGGGCTCTTTCCAGGGAAACGAGGCTTGCCATTATATTAGGTTTTTTTCCGGACCGGATAAGATTGGAAAGTTCTTCGGCAATAATTTCCGCGCCTTTTAGCTCTCCGAGCATTTCCGAGTAGGATTTGCCGCGGAACCAGTACCAACCTTTTTTCTCGTTTTTATTAAGTTTTTGAGGAGCAGCGTATCCCGGAGACGGGTTGATGAAGAAATTAAGAAGCGCAAAAATTATGACTGAGCAGACGGTCTTTTTAAGAAGTGTTTTTGTTTTCATATTGACGACCCCCCGGTTCTTCTTTTCTTGAAAGTAGAAGCATTATGAGCGCCCCGGCTATGCAAAGATATACGAATACATCTCCATACCTTGAATAAAAGGTATGGCCGGAAAGCGGCTCAATGCTTCCTGTCAGTATGGTTTTCTCAAACTCCTTTGTTTCGCTTAAAACTTTCCCCATGGGATCAATGAACATTGATATGCCGCTCTGCGCGGCCCTTACAACATATCTCCGGGTTTCAACCGCCCTGAATATGGCTTCTCGCGCATGCAGATTAACCAGTGTGGATTTGCCAAACCCCGCGTCATTTGTAAGTATGAGAATTATTTCTGCTCCGTTTTTGACAAGATTCCGGACCATGCCGGGATAGGTGGATTCGAAACAGATAGCTATGCCAAGTTTTCCGAGTGTTGTATCTATAACAGGAGATTTTTTACCGGGTTTATAGTCCTCAAAAAAAGGAATGGGATGCATTTTATCATAACGGCCGAGGACCTTTCCGGATGGCGAAAAAACATAAGCAGAATTATGAATTTCTTTGTCTGACATGCTTGGTATACCGGCTACAAAAAAGGCGGCTTTACGTTGAGGGATAGATTTCAGTCTTTTTTTCAGGGCAGGATCCTGCATGGCATATTCACCCAACACGCCCTCAGGCCAGATGATCAGGTCCGTTTCTTTTTTCTTAACCTTATCTGTTAACTGGAAGTATGTCTTTCGGATGATTTCTTTCGCAAGCGGGTTCTTATTTACGGACCTATACATGCTGAGAGGTATCCCTCCCTGAATTATTGATACATTCAAACTATTTTTTTTAACAGACGGTGTCGCGTTTGCCGGCAGGTGAAAAAGCGTGGATGAGATAAGAAGAAAACCGAGGGCGCATGTTACGAGCTTTTGTTTGCGTGTTTTTGTAAATGAAAAAAGAAGACAATTTACCAGCACAATAAAGAACGAAATCCCGTATATGCCGGTTATACTGGCCATTTGAATAAGAACAAAGTTGTTATATTGGCTTATCGCAATGTTGCTGGGGAGTGATATCGGGCTTAGCGTGCGGCAGAATTCAAGTATTACCCAAATTGCCGGGATGAAAAGAACACCTTTTTTCTTAAATGCTGCTTCGCCAATCCAACCCAAAATATACCCAAAAAGCGCGATATTTATGATCAGATAAAAAGTGATGAAGGCAATAATCCCGACACCGTATTTATATAGACCGGCAAAAATCAGAACGCTGACTATTGCGCCTGCCAAGGCCCCATATTTTGCAGCGCTTTTCGGTTTAAGGCCCTGGATAGCAATAAAAAACGGGATGAAACAAAACCATGCAAAGATGCCGTTGTAGGTAACTGAAAGCACGCCTAATATGGCGGCTAAAGCGGATAAGCCTGTTCTTGATATTGCGCTCTGCATCTGTTTCATAAACCCTCAATCCTGTAGAATGCGATACGTAAAAGTAAGGGCCTTGTTATCCCGCTCAAGCTCGATTTTTACGACAGGAGCATCCTCGTTGTTGATTGTGCGGCGGAGGGCTGCATACGTTTTGAGCGGCTTCTTGAGACCGTTAAGCCTCTCGCCGTTTACGCCCTTTATAATGTCACCCTTCTCAAATCCCGCCTGGTTGATGATGCCGTTTTCTTTCAAAGAGGTGATGCGGAAACCATCTATGCCGGCATTTGATATGTTAGGCACAACAATGATTTCGTCTAAAAGATCGTTTATGCCCCGGATCTTCCCGTTAAGGCGGCCCCTGCCCACGATGAACCTCTCGCGAGGCAACATGTCTATCCACTTGCCCGGCGTAGCCCAGTTATAGGGCCTGTCGAGTGTCAGTATTATCTTGCGCCCGTCTTTCAGCAGGACGATACCGCCGGGAAGGATTTGTATCAGGGCGGCCCCTCTTACTTTGCTGCCTACCGCGTAGTACCCCGTACGTAATCGCACGAGATCCTCTATGCACGCTACCTTCTTCCCGTCGTGTTCGTATATGCCTACTAATCTGAGGGGTAGAGATTCTTTTTTTGGTGGTGTGGGTATGATTTTTTTGCGGATACTTTGTTCAACGGGCTGGATTGTCCCGGCCTGCGGTTCTCGGAATGAGCTTATAACGGTTTCCTGCGAGGAGGGCCTGTTATTAATAATATAGTAGGCGAATATAAGGGATGAAAAACCGCATACGATTACAGCAAGTGATATTACAAATACATTCTTGGCAATAAACTTAAACATGGCATTGCACTTCTCCTATCGTCATACCTGTTAAATCAATCTAAATCAATCTCTTCGCCAACCACACGAGCGGTTTAAGCAGTTTTCTCACAAGCGCCTTAAGGTGCGGTCTCGCGCTGATATAACGCGCAACCGGCGGGCTTGTGCGATAGTATAGCTCTACAAACTCTCTTCCACATTCGTTCTTGAGAAGGTGCCTGTCGCGTAATTCGCAAAGCGCTTGCACTTCACTTGCCATCGGAGTGCCATATGCAGCTGTTGCGATGAAGCAGCCGCCGCCGCCTCCTCCGCCCCCGCCTCCAAAGAGGCCGCCTCCTCCGCCCCCGCCGAATATGCCGCCAAGTATTCCACCCAGGCCGAAGAAGCTCGCGTGGTTTACTTTTGCCTCGACATAGTTTTCATCAGGATAGACTTTCGTGTCGAATATCTGACGCCATTCTCCGGCTGCTTCGTCGTAGGTGTATATCTTCAGTGAAGCCTCGCTAACGTTTGCCGCCCTGAGATCTTCGTCGGAATACCTGATACCGATCAAAAGGTCTGTATCATACTTGCCATCCCCGGGGGGTGTAATCTCACAGTATACGTCAAGGGGCGCTACCGAGGTGTTCGCGGAGTCGCTTAACTTTTTGGGAACGTCCTTCGTTTTCGTCACGGTAAACATACCATCTGCTTTGACCATATCCGCGGACGGGAGGACGACCTCAATATCGTGCATGGTAATCCTGTTCGCCTGTTTTTCTCTAAGCTTCTGTTCTTTTGTATGCTCTTCTCCGCCATTCAGCCCTTCTTTTACGTCGTAGTCAGCCGTCGTGTTATCAACATCGACGGTTATGACATCTTCGACTTCAACCGCGGGATCACCCGCAAGTGTAACCAGGCATCTTAAGTCATACGCTACGTTGTCCAGAAGTGTGGTGTCCCACCACGCAACGAAGGGCCTTCCCGTTTTTCTATCCCCTATGTCAACCCAGTCATTTGCGCCGAAGACGCTATATTGAAATTGCAGGGATTCCAATTTGGCTCTGGCCATCGGATTCAGGGTAGCAACCAGGGTTACCTTTGAGCCGGAGATTGTCCATCCGTCTTTGGGCACCCTTATATGCGCTATGCCTGTAAGAGGCTTGGTTGCGGTTATGCGGACTACTATTATGTTACTGCGGCCGTCATCCCCCACAAGGGTGATAATTGCCCTGTATATACCGGATTCTACATATGTATAGGTTACATCCAGGTTATGGCTCTTCTGGTCAATGACTCCGTCTCCCTCAAAGTCAAAGAGATATGCTGAAATACCGGGTATTGTAGATTTGCCTATCACATCTGAAAAGGTAACGGTTAAGGGCGCAGGGCCGCTTATTTTCAGCTTAGTCAAGCCTGGATCAGCGGGCGGCACACCTACCACCGTAATTACTACAGACTCAACTGCAGATAGGTTTTTGTCATTGGTTACCTTGACAGAGGCGGTAAACCTGCCTACATTTGTATAGGTGTAGCCTGCGGTCGCGCTTTCCGAAATAAGGTCATATGCACCGTTTCCATCGAAGTCCCATTCATAACGCGTTATCTCATTTGCCGGTGAGGCATCTGCGACGAATGAGACGGCAAGCGGGACTTCGCCCCTTAAAGGAGTAGCTGCTAAAGAGGCGATAGAAGGCGCGTTGGAATTATAGTCAACGGTTATAATTTTAGACTTTGTAGCCGTCAGCCCCTCATCATCTGTGACCCGCAGGGTAGCAGAGTATGCGCCTTCCATAGTGTATGTTTTCACTATGTTCGCTGAAACCCCGGATTCCGAATCGTACACGCCGTCCCCGTCGAAATCCCACTCGTATTTGGACATGACGACTTCAGGGTCAGGGTCACTTGCTTCACCGTTAAATTCCACGGTCAATGGCGCCATTCCGTTTGTCGGGTTTGCCGAAATACTCGTTATAACAGGGGACCTTGCGGGATCCGCTTGCGGCAGTACCAGCGCATAAGCTTCGTTCGTTTCTCCATTTTTGTCCATGACGCGCACCGTCGCAGGATAATCACCTTCTCCTGTATACGCGAAGGTTGCCTCACGGTTCTCGTTCGAACGTTCGTCAATCACGCCTTTCCCGTCGAAGTCCCATGCGTAGAGGACAATGCTTCTTAGTTCCGAAGTAATAGCCTCAAACTCCACCTCTAACGGAACCATGCCCCTTACTGCCTCGATACCCTCTATCTCCGTAGCAAGAGGCTTGGTTGTAAGGAAGAGGGTAAACAGGTTTACCGCGATGGTTTTCTCGGTAGTCTTACCGGCGTTGTCTTCTGCGCGTATCGTAATCGTGTTCTCGAATTCGGCGAGGTAGTCGTTTTTTCCATAAATGAAGTTACCTTCGTCGTCAAGCTGCAAGCTATCTCCTGCCGGCATGCTCGGGTCGTTGAATATTGTTGCCGATTTAACGCCGGCATCAGCAGTAATCTTACCTTTTATATATATGGAAGGCGCGGAAACAGTCGAATCGTTTTTCGGCGCCTCTACGAGAGTGATAACAGGCCCGGCCACGTCTTTATGCGTAGCAGTTACAGTTATATCATGAGCAGGCATAATAAGGGTAGTCGGTGACTCATTTACATTAGCTATTATGCCCGTCAGATCTGTGACACTCGTCCATGCAGCAAATTCCTGACCGGCCGGAGGAGCGCCTGCTGAGATGTTTACAACGGTAGCTTCCGCATAGTCTCCCGAACCCGAACCGCTGTTTACAGTTAAGGTATAAAGGGTATCGCCTCCCGTTACTGTAACCTGGCCATGGGTAAGGGTAATATCGATTGGATTACCCTGAGAGTCAAGAAGCCTGACCTGGTCTATCGTGATGTTACTTGTTCCGTTACCTTTTGCCTTGAATGTAAAACGAAGGATATTGCCTGTGCCATCTATCCCTTGAGGCGTAATATCCGGATTATCCGGCGCTAAAATCACACCTTTAAGCCATGTTCTACCAGGACTTCTTTCTACAAGTGAGCCTTCGGTGAACGTAGGGAAAAGGAAATGGTTTGCAGGTAGTCCGTTCACATTAAAGAAATCG
>JAMXCZ010000073.1 GCA_024542975.1 Candidatus Omnitrophota bacterium
CTAGGTGCTGGCGGAGCTGGTACGACCGCTGTATCAGGGACGGCCGATTTTATGACCGAGCGCGGCGCAAATGTTGCTTTTCCTTTCGTCGGAGCCGATCAGTTTGCGTACGGGACGCTCGATTTTTCGCAGTTTACAGCGGTTCTCGAATATTTGAAATCAAGGGCGGATACGGATATAATTTCAAACCCCAGGATTACAACATTAAACAATAAGCCCGCAAAGATGTTTGTGGGCAAAGTCTACAACTACATCTCCGAAGTGGAGCAACAGGATGATACTGCCGGAGCCCGAAGATGGACTTACCACATAGAAAAGGAAGAGATCGGCATAAGGCTCTTGGTTACGCCGCACATAAATTCCGTCGGAGACATCGAGGTTGAATTGCAGCCTGAGATCAAAGACGTCATAGGATTCCAGCAGGTTACGGAATTTTTCTCCCTCCCGATTTTTACTACGAGAGAGGCAGAAACCCAGGTAATCGTGAAAGACAGACAGACGATTTTCATAGGCGGCCTCATAAAAGAAAGCGTGAAAAAGTCCACGACCAAGTTTCCCATTCTGGGCGATTTCCTGGGCGATGTGCCCCTCATAGGGTTCTTTTTTAAACACAAAACGGAAATCAAGGAAAAAACCGAACTTGTCATCTTTCTAACGGTGCACGTAGTCAAGGACCTGGATGAGTTTAACAGATTTGCTGCCCGGGGCATTTCGGATGTCAAAATGCCATTCGGAACCGAAAAAAATGTTTTTTCATCTGAAGCCTCTTCCGCTAACGAGGTTTTCGTGGAATTACCCGGGGCCAGTGCGCCCAAGCAGCCTTACAAGCCGATCTTCAACTTAAGAAAAGACCGGAAGGGCAAAAGCAAAAAAGCCGTAAAGCCCAGGGCGGCGAGATGAGGCAGATTCTCATTAGCGTAGAGCCCTACGAGAAAAGGGTTGCGATCACCTACCGCGGCGCGCTTGAGGAATTCCATGTCGAGCGCGCAGGCCAGCCGCGCCTGGCGGGGAACATATACAAGGGCGTAATTGAGTCGGTTGTTCCCGGCATAGGCGCGCTTTTTGTTAATATCGGTACCGGCAAGAACGGATTTTTGTATATCGATGACCTGGAAGGCGAGGGTAAAGCCGCGCTTATCGATGAAGACATCGTCGTAGAAAAGCGCACCTCGAAAGAAAAAAGCGGACCTACGCGCCTGAAGAAGGGGCAGGAAGTTCTTGTTCAGGTGGTCAAAGAGCCGATCGGAACGAAGGGGCCGCTTCTTACAGCCGACATAAGCATTCCCGGAAAATATCTGGTCTTCATGCCCTTCAATAGCACCATTGGCATTTCCAAACGCATCGAAGACAGAAATCAGCGGCTCAAGATCAAAGAATTTCTCGGAAGGGCCGATATACCTAAAGGCACAGGCTGCATTGTAAGAACACAGAGCATGGACGCAGGCCCCAGGCAACTGAAATTGGAACTCAGGTATCTTTTAGGCCTATGGCATCGCGTAAAGCACCGCGCGAGAGGGGATAAAGCGCCGTGCCTGATTTACGAAGAATACGATTTGCCTCTCAGGACCGTGCGGGATTATTTCGATCAGGACATCGAGAGGATCTTAGTTGACTCGAAAGAGGAGTTTAAGAAGATCGCCCGTTTTGTGGGCCTTATTCAATCGCGCCTCCGAAAGAAAATTTTTTATTACAGAGGAAATATCCCCCTTTATGAAAAATACGGTATCGAGGAACACATTGAAAAGATTTTCAAGCGGAAAATATTATTAAAAAACGGAGGCTCCATTGTAATCGAACAGACCGAAAGCCTTGTTGCCATAGACGTAAATACGGGTAAATTTACGGGGAAGCGGAATCCCGAAGAGACGGCGTTTAAGACAAATATGGAGGCTGCGGCGGAAGCCGCGCGGCAGATAATGCTCCGGGATATTGGCGGAATCATCGTTATTGATTTCATTGACATGAACGCGAAAAACCACAGGAGAGCGGTTTACACGGAGCTCGAGAATGCATTCAAACGCGATAAGGCCAGGATAAACATCCAGGCTATTTCGCCCATAGGCCTGGTTGAGATGACGCGCCAGAGGGTAAGAAAGAGCCTTGAGAGCGTCACTTTCAGGCGGTGCCCCTACTGCAGCGGAATGGGCATGGTAAAAACGCCCGAGACCATAACGATAGAGGCGATACGGGGCCTGAAAAGGCGCCTCGCGCTCGGAAAATCCAGAGAGGTTTTTTTCACTGCGCACCCCGATGTCATAGAGTGCCTCCGGGTGTCGTTTCAGGATGTTTTGCATTCATTGGAGAGAAGGTCGAGGAAGAAAATAACATTAAAACCCGATCCGAAACTTCATGTGGAGGACGTTTACTTTGAATAATAACCAAAAAGGCATTACCCTTATAGAGGTTTTCCTTTCGGTCGTGATAATCTCAACAGTCATGGTGGGTGTTTTAGCCGTAATGATACATACTGTAACTATGTCAACACTGATAGATTTTGACTACACGGCGACAAATATTTCGAAAAGCAGGCTTGAGAGGGCGAGATCCTTAGTTGAAACCAGCGGATTTTCCGCTTTGACCCAGGCGGATTTCGGGGAGGTCGATACGCTGCTTGGCAGCGATTTCAGGCGCTCAACCACTGTTACCAATCCCCACGCCAGCAATACCAGGTTGACTAAAGTGGAGGTAGAGGTTGAATACAAGTATAGAGGTGCCTGGAAAGAAAACGCCGCTGTAACGATGACGACCGTATTTCCCAACATAGAATAAAAAGAAAAACATGTTAAAACTTAAAAAATCTGCAAATCGCAATCTTGGAATGACGCTTACCGAAGTGCTTGTCGCAGTAGCTGTAAGCATGTTTCTAATGTGCATTGTTGTTTCCATGTGGATTTTCACGTATAAAAACTGGGCAATCGAGCGGGCAAGGACAAAATTGAGGGTTAATTTAGAAGTGGCAATGGAGAGGATTAAATCAGAGGCGCGCCTTTCAAGCTCCACATACGCGAGTCTTTATGACCCCGACGGCGGCACAAATTATAAAGCCATAAGTTTTCCTGCTCCGACTTATGCCGGTAACCTTCTTACGTTAAATGCAAATGGGAATATCTTGTGGGGCAGTAGTATTATATATCATGTCTACAGTGGTGAACTCCGGCGAACAGAATTTACGGGCAATAACACGGTACTGCTGAACGCGACCAACAGGGATCTCCAGCTTGCAAGCGTTGTTACAAACGGGGATGGTTCGGCGTGGACAGCGGTTGATGGCGAAACATCGTCGACCCCGCCGGCAATTGTTAAAAACGTAGATGCTTTTACCATAGTGCCGAGCCTGGGTCTTTTTGATGGGTATAGCCTGACAACCAAAAGAAGCGATAGTATTGAGTTTGGAAGTGTCAATCTCGATCCTACCTACGCTTCAGGCTACCACGATTTCACATTTACCGCTGTAGGCCAAAATGGCCTGGCTACCGGATACGACCTTGGGATAGATTCGATTTCTATAGCTCCGAGTGGTTACGAGAGGGAGGCAGAGTATTACGATCCAGGCAATACGCCTTATGCTCCTTCCGGTGAATCCGTTACTGCCGTAGGCTGTAGCCGTTCGAAAGTATATAATTTGAGCGCGAGCGGAAATAATTTTTTGGAAACTTCCGGCACTAGCAATGGCGACTCTATAACTTTGCGCATGTATTACGATTTATGGCGGGAGTCCAATTTCCAGAATTCCGTAAGGACTAACACGATTCTTACCGGGAATGATTTGTATGTGAAGCTGGTGACTCCTGAAGAAGGAGGTGAAGCGACATGGGAGGCCATGTTGCAGACGGGAACCGGTGCCACGGATTATAATGACGCTGTTCCTTTGCCTATTATCATGTCAAATATATCCGTGAGGAATGTAATTTCGGCGGCAGATATTGGTAAAAATTCTGATGTTTTCCGAGTTAATTTTAAAGCACATTCGTCACTAACTTCTATTCCTGTTACAATTACAAAGGCATATCTCTGGGAACGAAGTAGCGCCGAGGATGCTGACGCGACAGCCCCCCTCTCCGGCCGACGTATCCAGCTTTATTTTACTTCCAGCGGTGTTGTTAGCCCCTCAGTAACGATATCTGGCGGTTCTTCGGTTGATTCGAACTGGGCGATTTTTCCGATTGTTACCACTAAAAGTTATTTCGTTACGTTTCACATAAGTTCGGGCAATGTAACCTATTGGCCCGATGCTGTAACAACAAATCAGCATTCCTATTTGGCTAGAGACTCTACGCAAAGTTCGATTTTAGTGGCACCATGGTCGACGAATTTGAATAAAGTAGGAGACAACCTGCCAATCTCATCTCTTGTGAATGATGGCGATTATATTTCTACACCCAATATATTTGTGACCGCAAGCATAGAAGGCTGGTCAGAGACCGGTGAAGTTGTATCGTCTATATATGATACTAAATTAACCAACCCGAATTATGGCAGAATAGCTTGGAAATACAATACGCCGGCCGGAACAAGCGTAGCTGTCCAGGCGCAGTCGAGTAGCAACTCTAATATGAGTAGTTCCTCGGGCTGGGCTACTGTCTCAAACGGCGGTTCGCTTCCCGTGGGCATGGATAATAAAAGATATGTCCAGTTCAAGGCCGTTCTATCGACATTACCCGCATCCAATCCTTATTGGACATGCGTTACCGTTGCCCACTCCGCCGTTAAAGTACTGGACCCTGCATATAAAGCCGGAGGCTACTCCTGCACCATTAATACAGCAGAGTGGCTATTGCCGGCAGTCAGCACTCCGTGGATTGATGACGTTACCATAGATTGGCCGGGGCCGGCGAGGGTATGCGATGTAAGCGGCTACTTCATGAAAAAGCCCAATTACGGAATTATAAAGCTTACAGTTGACGGCAATGACCTAATAAAGGGGTATGAATTCGATCTAACACTTTCCGAAGACGTGCGAGGAAAAATATACGGAGAGTCGTTGGCTGTTGAAATTGAACCGAGGAACACAGGGCTGTAATGAAATTTTTGAAAAATGTTAAAGGGGCTGTGTTTATAATTACCATGTTTATTTCGATGCTTATGATTGTAATTGCGTTGAGCGCTTCGAACATGCTCCTACAGGACACGCGCATGATACGCCATATTAAATATGCAACGCAGGCAAAATATATTGCCGAGGCAGGCGTAAGCGATGCGCTGGTAAATTTGTACAATCAGTCAACAACCGGCTGGTCTGCATACGGCCCCACAAGCGCTACCACTTTAGGCGAAGGAAAATACTCGGTTACTGTAAACAAAACCGGTAGTCGATGGCTTGTATCAGCGACCGGCACGGTTAATAATGTTTCGCAAACTGTATCGGCAGAGGTTAAAAATTTGTATCCGGAGGCGTTACACTATTCGCTTGTATCCAGCGGAGATGTCGATGTCAGGTCCAATCAGGGCAATGTAACGATAGTAGGTGACTTTCACGCCGGTGGGAATATGCTTTTAATGGCGCAAGGACCGGCTACCACATTAAGTGTAACCGGCAAGGCGACAGCTGTAGGTTCTTATTCGGCGTCCACGACCGGCTCAAATATACTTACGATTTCAGACACTGCTAATTCGGGTGGCGGTAAAGACCCGATTTCTATGCCAAGCTTTGATTTTGCCGCTTTCATGGCTGCGGCGACTGTTATTCCCGGAAACCAGAATTATAATGGCGCCACAGTAGGCGCAAGCACAGGCGGCCTTACTTATGTAGACGGCAATGTGGATTTTAGCGGGGCATGCACCATAAACGGTGGTTTCGTGGCAAGGGGTTATATAAAACTGACATTTGCAGGAGGAAATTCTTTGACCCAGAATATCAGCGCTACCAACCCATATCCGATTTTCATGAGCCAAGACGGAAATGAAATTATGCTTTTTGGTCAATTCACTGCCCCTACTGTGCCATCTATCATTTACGCAACTAACGATATTAAGATTCAGACTCCCGGCGGAAGCCCTACGGTATTAGGAACTGTTATAGCAGGGGGGACATTGACAACAACCGCAAACGCTCCCCTTACCTTAACTTATGGCAAAGTAACTGCCAGTGCAGTAGTGCCCAGCGGTATCGAAATCGTTAGCTGGAATCGATGATATGCCCACCGTCCGTAGTAAAGGGGACGTCCCCCTTTGCCGCAACTACTTCCAGCATAAAGAGTTATAACATGGCGTTTTCCAATTTGTGGTACATAAAAATCGGAAAAAGGCTATCTGCAACTTGTTGGCAACAAAAGGGTTGCGGCAAAGGGGGACGCCCCCTTTTGTTGGCGGTTTTTGTAATTATGATGGTGGTGCCTGTCAGGGCTATGGCTGAAACCATAGAGCTGAAGGATGGGAAAACTATTGTAGGCGACATAATAAAGGAAACGGAAGACGCTGTTATTGTAAGCAAGGACGGCGGGATATTTGTCTATTCGCTCTCTCGCGACAGGATCAAAAATATCAAAAGCTCTTCGGGTGAA
>JAMXCZ010000074.1 GCA_024542975.1 Candidatus Omnitrophota bacterium
CCCGAATTTACTTTTCCGCTCGGCCTTACAAACGATTTCGGCAAAATAACGGTAAGCACCCTCAGTGGCCAGAAAGTAAATTCCGTCCTCGAAGTGCTGTCAACCATTACCGATACGAGGATACTCTCGAATCCACATCTTACGGTTGAAGAAGGGAAGGAAGCGAAGATCGAAGTAATTGAAAAACAACCTTACCAGGAAGAGACAACTACGACCGCATCCGGCGGCACGACAACGACGTCGCAGACCTTCCAATGGGTAGATGTGGGCGTGATCCTTAACGTAACCCCTACTATCAACAAAGAGGGGTTTATAAATATGCTCATAAAGCCCGAGGTAAGCTCCATATCAACCTGGTACGGCGGGGACGCGCAGGAAGCCGGGGCGGTTCCCGTAGTTAAATCGGCCGACGCGGAAACGACCATAACCGTAAAAGACGGCGTTACCTTAATAATAGCAGGACTCATAAAAGACAACAAAACGAAGACAGTTAAAAAAATACCGTTTCTTGGCGATATCCCGATTCTCGGGAAATTGTTCCAGAGCATAAGCGACGACGTGAGGCGGACAGAAACGGTAATTTTCCTGACGCCGACAATTGTGACGGGAGAGGAACCGTTCCTCCTCCAGAGGGATAGGCGCAAGGAGATTAAAGGAATACGTGAATAACCGGTTGGGCGATAAACACGGAGAAAAAAATATGGGAAACAAAATAATGCGCTACACTTTGCGAGCGGGATGGGCTTTGCTTTTGGCCATTCTGCTGGCGCAAAATTCTTACGGAGAGACAGCGGAGTCGACCCCGCCCGGCAAATCTTACGAAGCCGTTCAGCAGGAAAATAAAATGCTTCAGAGTAAAATAGATGCACTGACAAACGAGTACGAGAACATCAAGGAGATACACAAGCTTCTGCTCGGAAAAGTTAAATCGTTGCAGGACGTGAGGGGAGACCTATTAAAGGAACGGGAGTCGCTGCAGTTTAAGTTTAATGACGCCAAAAAAAAGTTGGCACCGATGAACGCCCGGCTTGAGATGGGCGCTAAGGAGCTTGAGCGCGCGCGCGCGGCGCTTGCGGCGAGGGATATGAAGATAGAGGAGCTTAAAAATGGAGCCCCGCAAGCTGCGAAAGCGACGTTGGAGAGCGAAGCGGTAAAGAAACTCGAGAAAGAGCGTGAAGCGCTTGCAAAGAAGGTAGAGGATCTCCGCGCTGAAAAAGGCCGGATCAAAGGCGAACTCGATAGCGTAAAGGAAGCCGGAAAGAAGGCCGAAGCTGCAAAAAAGCCTGACGAGGCGCCAACGAAGAAACTGATCGCGAGAAACAAAAACCTGGCCGAAAAACTCAAGGCCGCGAGAGCCGAAGCGAAAACCCGGGGGGTTGAAATAAAGACGGCCAAGGCTGAGGTAAAAAAAGTAAAATCCAAGATAAAGAGCCTCGAAAACCAACTGGCTGCTGCGAAGAAAAAACGCGAAAAGACAAAAAGCGCAAAGGCGGAGAAAGCCGAAAAGGAACTTGAAGAAGCGCGCGCGGCGCTTGAGGCAAAAAACAAAGAGGTTCTCGCGCTTGATATGTCCGCAAAAGTGAGCGACGACAGGATAAAAGGCTTAACGGGCGAGATTAAAGAGCTCCGTGCGTTGCTTGCGAAAAAGGCTTTTAAAAAATCCAAAACTTCAAAAATAGATATCCCGGCGCTTCAGGGAAAGGTGCAGAGCCTCGAAGCCTCCGCGGAGGCCCTATCAGAAGAGAACATCGCTTTAAAGGCGGCGAAAGAAAAGCTAAAACGCGTAGGTGTTGTTGCGAAAGCGGAAAAGGGAAAGGTGATTTCTGAACTCCGCACCGCGGAGGCAATGATAGAGGCGCTGGAAAATAAAGGCAAAAAAGTGGAGCCCAGGATAAAGGGGCTGGAAAAAGCGCTATCGGCAATGGAAAAAACGCAAAAAACGAGCGACAAAAAAATAGCGAAACTTGAATCTGCATTCGAAAAAGTGAGTTCGGAACTTAGCGCCAAGAAAGAGGCGTTCCGGGTCGCAAGCGCTACGCTCAAAACGAAAGAGAAAAAAATCCTTGCGATGAAAAAAACGCAGGATGCCACAGGCAACCGGATGCAAAAGCTCGAGGAAGAACGCCGGGCGCTCCGCTCCGGACTTGAGTCAGAAAAAGCGGCGCGCATGGTAGCGAAGGACAGCAAAGAAAATCTCTCCGGCGAAATAGCAAAATTGAAAGAAAGCGCCAAGACCCGGGAAGTAAGCTACAGGGCGCTCAAAGCCGAAAAAGCGAAACTCGAAGGGTCACGCGGAGTTTTTGCCGAGGAAAAGGAAAAACTCGAGGCCAAAGTCGATAGGGCCTTTGCCGAGCTTCATGCCAAAGAGAAAAAACTGGAGGAGGAACTGGGAAAGATCAAGTCTTCCGCGGGCGCAAAGGCTTCCGAAATCAGCCGCCTACGGTCGGAGCTTACGAACAGGGCATTGAAAGATAAGGTAATCTCCGTGCTGAAAGCGAGGATAGATGACTTCGAAACGCAGGACGCCGAAAGAACCAAAATTCTCGAGATACTGAAAAAGCAATACAAAAAAACAAAATCCGAACCCCTGAAGATCAAAAAACTCGGGATGAAAATAAAGGCTCTTGAGCAAGAGGCGAGAGAAGCTGTTTCCTACAAGGAAAAGATTGAGCGGGAACTTAAAAAGGAGCGCTCGCACGCGCGAAATAAGGAAAAACAAATTGCCGGGATAAACGAGACGGAAAAAAAGTTGGAACAAGAAATAGCAGGCCTCAAAGTGAAAAACGAAGCATTCAATAGCCGGCTCAAGGACGCGGAGTCTATCTTAATATCCAAAGAAAAGGAAGCCGAGGCCATCGAGAAAAAACTGGCGGCTTACGGCATAAAACTTGAGCACGGGAAGGTGAGGTCGTCGCTCGTCGCAAAAAATAAAACGCTCAGCGCAAAAACGCGGAACCTGGAGAAAGAACTGAACAGAGCTCGTGACACAATAAAAGAGTTGAACCGGAAGAAAGTAGCGAAGGAGAAGGATGCGTTTGACAAGGAGAGGCTCGACATACACTATAACCTCGCTGTTGTATTTGACAAAAACGGCATGTACGAAGACGCCAGGCGTGAATACCTAAAGTGCCTGAATATCAACCCCGAGGACGTGGGGGTGCACTACAATCTGGGGATACTTTATGACGATAAGCTGAACGAGAACAAGAAGGCTGTTAGGCATTATACGAAGTTTTTGGAACTTCGCCCCAAAGGAGAAGACGCGGGCCATGTCAAGCAGTGGCTGTTTAACCTGGAACAGGAGATGCGCATAGGCCCGCTTATGCGATAATGAGACTAAAATTATTAGTTCTATTCATGCTGTCTGTTTTAATCCCGACGGCGCTTCTTGCCTATTTCGGATTGCGCGCCGTGAGGAGCGAGAAAAAGATCGTAGAGGACAGTATCCAGGCGCGCTATAGCGCGATGGTAAATGTAGTGGAAGGCGAAGTTAAAAGAGCCATCGCCGACATGCCCGCGGACCTCGTGGGAAACACAAGATACCTTGAGTCAGTGCTTCTCGGCGAAGCGGCCATATTCAAGGATGAGGTCAAGATCCTTAACAGAAACGGAAGAGACATATCGGGCCCTGCGAGAAGCTTTACAGCCGATGCCGGGAAAAAAGAGAAAGAGGAACCACTTCTTTTGCATCCGATAAAAGGCCTGCCCTACACAATCGCGGTTTATGAGCGCCATCCGCTACTTACGGCGAAACTCAAAGAGCGGAAAAAGGCGCTCTTACTGTATATTGCGCTTATCGGGTTTTCAGCGTTTACGATCCTGTGCGGCGGGTTTTTCACACTCGGCGCACTGTTTCAAGAATGGCGCCGGGCAGAACTTAAGAGCGAATTTGTATCGCACCTTTCACATGACCTCAGGCGTCCGCTTACTTCCATCCGCATGTTTTCCGAAATGCTGCGGGATAACCGCTTGCCGAGCGAGGATAAGAAGCAGCACTATTATAAGATCATCACCGAAGAGAGCGAACGCCTTACGCACCTTGCCAACAATATACTGGATTTTTCCCGGATTGAAAGAGGACGAAAAAAATACAGCTTTCACAATGAAGACATTTCAAGAATTGCGCAGGATACCGTCAACCATTTCAGGGAACACATCATGGGGGAAAACCGCCGGTTGGAATTTAATTTGGACAAGGACATACCTGCGATAAAAATAGACGGTGACGCAATTTCGCAGGCCCTTATGAACCTGCTTACCAATGCCGACAAGTTTTCGCCTCCTGACAAAGAGATAGCCGTAAACCTGAGGAAGAGAAAACGGGAGGTTGTCATCGAAGTTATAGACCACGGAATAGGAATAAACCGAGGTGAGCAGAAAAGAGTGTTTAACAAGTTTTACCGCGCATCGCAGAAAGGTATTGCAGAAACCGAGGGTTCAGGCCTCGGCCTTACGCTGGTCAAGTATATAGCCAATGCCCATAAAGGGCGCGTAGAGGTAGAGAGCGAGGAAGGTAAGGGGTCTAAATTCTCGCTCATTTTACCCGTTTGACTCGGTTTTCGGTTTGCGGTTTTCGGTTTGCGGAATGTAAAATATGATAAAAAGTTATAAAGATTTAGAAGTGTGGAAGAAATCGGTAGAGTTAGTTAAGGAAATCTACAATATCACAAAGAAATTTCCAAAAGAGGAACAATTCGGAATCACAAGCCAAATGCGAAGGTGTTCGATATCAATTTCATCTAATATATCGGAGGGCAAAACGAGACAGTATGTTAACGAGTACATTCAGTTTCTGTATATTGCGTTAGGTTCCTGTTCTGAAATAAACACTCAGACAATAATTGCAAAAGAACTGAACTTCATAAAACAAGCGGAATTAGACCTATTGTCAGAGAAGATAGACCATGTTTCACGAATGATTAGAAACTTAATAAAAAGTTTGCGGCACTAACCGCAAACCGAGAACCGAAAACCGTAAACCGAGAACAACAAGATGCCGAAAATATTAGTAGTGGAGGACGACAAGAACATACTGACAGGGCTTGTGGACAACCTTACGATGGAAGGGTATAAGGTTGTGATTGCCAAAGACGGAAAAGAGGCTATAGCGCAGGTCAAGGAACGCGCCCCTGACCTTATAGTCCTTGATGTGATGATCCCTAAGCTCAATGGTTTTGAGGTGTGCAAGCAGCTAAAGGCGGATGGCGTGACTACGCCTATTATAATACTGAGCGCCAGGGGGCAGGAAACGGACAAGGTACTGGGGCTGGAATTAGGGGCCGATGACTACGTTACCAAGCCCTTCAGCCCGCGTGAACTGATAGTCAGGATAAAGGCTGTGCTGAGGCGTGTAAGCGCCCCGGGCAAGGTAGAGGATGTGTACCAATTTGATGATGTAAAAATCGACTTCAAGCGGTATCAGGCATTCAAGAAAGATAAAGAGGTCAACCTCACAGCGGCTGAATACAAGATATTGAAGCTCCTGATCGCCAATAGAAACGAGCCTGTGAGCAGGCATAAAATACTGTCTGAAATATGGACCTCAGAAGAGGTTACAACGCGCACGGTAGATACGCACATATGGAGCCTGCGGGAGAAGCTGGAGTCGAACCCCAGCGAACCCAAGCGGATAGTCACGATATACCGGATTGGGTATAAGTTTGTTGGTTAGCCGGTTGGTAGGTTAGTAGCTACTAAGCTCCCTGTAACCTGGTTAGAATCGCCAGGTTAGCTGGCTAACCTGGCGATTCTAACCAGGTTACAGGGCTTGAATAGGAGATACGCTTGACAAGTTCTTGACAAAGACTAGACACAGGGCTGACAACTTCATTTCCGGGATAGGCTATACTATAGATAAGAAGGGGGATGAAGACGATGAAGCCCGAAGCGTTACTTGTAAGCGTGCGAAGCATAAGGATGGTTGAAGTGGATGGCGTAGGCGCCTATGCACGGATTGAGCTCCTGATCGCAAGGAATGCCAAAGGGCCCAAGTCTAAGCCCCGCGTAGAGATAGCCTCGTTTGGAGTGTTCGCAGAGGATTCACAGCACAGGAATGAACATGGCGAAATGCACAGGCGATGGGAGGCGAGTTAAAGTGAAATTGTTTTTGGCTACATTGGTGGTTGCATCATTGGCGCTTTCAGGCCACTCCAGCGCATACGCAAACCCGGACGAAGCCATATTCATATCAGGGCTTGTTTGGAGGGGTGACGGAGAGGGCGATTACGCCTTTAAGGGTAATGGGAAACTACGCG
>JAMXCZ010000075.1 GCA_024542975.1 Candidatus Omnitrophota bacterium
CCCTGTCATTTACGAGGCGCCTCATCTCCATTAAAAGAGGGCCAGGGTCTTCCTGATGATGAAGCATATTCGAAGAACTGACAATATCAAAATAATTATCTTCAAACTCGAGCTTCAGGGCATCCGCATTCCTGAACACAATTTTATCTTCAACTTTTTCTTGTTTCGCGTTCTTTGAAGCAACCTCAAGCATGTTTTCCGACAAATCAACCCCGTAAATCTTGCAATTACTGCCGGCCCTCTTTGCAATTCCGATACAAACCCTGCCGGTACCACACCCCATATCCAAAATAGAAATCTGTTTCTTCCCCTGTTTCCTTATTTCTTTCACGCTTTTAAGTACATTTTTTATATGCGGCCAACAGAGCCATAGATAATACACCCTTAGTTCTCTGTCATATCCTATTACCTCTTTAAAACCAGAAATTATCTTGGATTCCTCAAATATTCTTTTCATGCTATCCTGCCCCTTTGTTCCCAGATAAATTCTTTTAATTTCCGTATTCCCAAAAACATTTCTACTTTACGCAGCAAAATAAACACTTTCCAAACCGGCCGGTTTATCCTGAATAACTGCATCACCCACACCATTACTATCAGTACAAACGTCGGCGTAGTCTCGTCTTCATCGTACATAAAAAAATTCGGGTATTTGAAACTCGCGCGTTTAGTAAGTTTTTTGATTTCTTCTAACCCTATGTCATTAGGTTCGTACTGTACCGGATGCAAAAAATTATCCCTCGTGCAATTTGGATTTTCTCGTTTCATCCCTTCGGCTATGGGTGAGCCTTCGTATACCCGAATTCCCGCACCGATATTAATAAGATCCCATCGCGAGGCTGCTTGAGTAATCGTGTCGAATGTCTCTTTAAGAGTTTCCCTTGTCTCCCCGGGCGCGCCAAGAAGTAAATACCACGTTGTTGATATCCCTCTCGTACGCAAAAGATTTCCGGCTTTCAACAAATCTTTTTTTGTATAGTTCTTTCCCAGGCTTCGCAAGGTTATATCGCATCCTGATTCAGCTCCCAGATCAACATCTGTGAATCCGGATTCTTTCATGAGGGCCACCAATTCTTCGTCAACGTACCCGGGATTTAAACCCATTGTGCGCAACCTGAGATTTAATCTTTTTTTTATTACGGCCCGGAGCACGGCTTTGGCATGATCAATAGGAACATTAAACGCGCTGTCTGTGAACTCTACATGGTTGATTTTTGCATCCTTCACAAGTGTTTCTATTTCATCTGCTATCAATTCCGGACTACGAAATCTGTAATGATCCCCTTCAATCCGATTGTATGTGCAATAGGTGCATTTAAGGCCGCAGCCGCGTTTTGTCTGTATTTGCAAAGGTGAATCGCACCTTTTATACGGGCCAAGATCTAAATATTTATACACCCTTGGAAAAGGCAATGTGTCTAAATTTTCAACATAAAAAGGTGCCGGATCCTGAAGAATTTTACCACTCCGGCGTATAATAAGGCCCTGCAGTCCTTCCCGAGAGGCACCTTCCTTAAGCCGTCTTAAGAATTCGTTCATACAAGCTTCCCCGTCTCCGCGAATAGCATATTCTAAGTCAAAAAAATTGAGCATTTCTCTACCGCTTATGCCTGCCGCGGGCCCTCCTATGATAATCGGGCCTGAAAACGCCTTTTTGCAAGGCGTGATTATATCATCTCTAACCTGATCCAACAGAAATATCGTATTATACGCGGCATTATCGATATTTCTTATGCTTATTCCTATTACATCCGGCTTGAAACTTTTTACCATATCGCGTATATCTTTAGCGCAGTTCCTCGAAAAACATAAATCAAGAACACTTACTTTACTCTCTCTCTCTCTCTCGATAGCTGCAGCAATACACGAAAGCCCGAACGGAATTACCGGCCACGGCTGTTTAAAACGGTTTGAATTTATAAGTAAAACTTTCATTTAAAACTTATACTCCGCTTCTGTGTAAAAGAGGTCGTTTTTGTCGTAACGGCCGAGGACTGTGTTTGGTTTTCCTTCGAAGAAAAACGCCCCCGCTGTAAGAATGAAAGCACCGGCCGGCCCGCTAAAGGTGTAGCTTATCTTCGGATTCATAAAATAGTCTTTGTATGAAAAATTATAGCCGAAATAGAAAGCGGGAACGAGCTTCCCGCGTAAAAACTCTTTGGAGACGGTGCCGACAAGCTGGTGCCCGAATTGCTCGGCGCCGTATAACCCCTCGTAATTTAGGATGATATCCTCTATAAACTGGAAGTTCAGATATAAATCATCCGCCGTTATGTGGTCAATGCCTATTCCCACCGACATGGTGCTTCTCTCGGTAAGCGAAAAATCATTCGTAAGATAACCCGGGCTTAAAAATAATCCTATTTCCCCGCGCACGCCGAGTTCTCCTATAGTCGTTTCAAAATCGCCTCCCAGAACGTGCATCCTGTTGTAGTTTGCATTTAATTTTAAATCGTCCGTTGTAGGGCCGGCTGCTGCCAGCGCGGTTAATGCAGCCGCGCTCGGATTATAGAGAAGCTCTCTTATCGTATCGCTCAAGCCGGAATCGTTATTGAGAGTGGGAACACGCTCATGTATGTACATATAATAAAAAGAGTAATCGTAATCCCGGCTCCTTCCGCCAAATCTTACGCCTGTTTCGAAGTTCGCGAGAGAATTGTCCAATTCGTCGCCGTCTTCTATTCTGATGCCATCTACCATATCTTTTATGGCCTGCGTATAGTTGCCCTTCTCCGTGTCCTCTTTTAAGTAGCTGAAAATTGCCCAGTCCGAGCCGAAAAAGTCTATTTTGTTCGGCTTGAACCACGGAGCGAAAAATGTCTCTACGTACTGCCCGTTTCCCGCAAAATAATCTATCTTAGCCATTAAAACCGGTATTTTCCTCGTTTGTTTATCTATTAATAATGACTCGGTATAGTCTTGGGGGTTTACAATATCAAGAAGGGTAAAGTCATCGAGCTTTCCCCATGTAATGTCCTGACGGCCTAAACGAACCCTTAATCCGCTCCTCTTTGCCTCTATGTAAGCTTCTTGTAACAGCGGAACGAACTTCCCGCGCGATTTTCCGTTTCCTGCAATATCGCCCCGGGCATCAAAAGATACAAAACCGGCAACGTCATGCCTGGGAAACCTGATTTTATTCTCTACGGTGTACCAGGAATGCAAAGCATAGGTGCCCTCAAATTCATCGTTAACTACAGTGTCGAAATATGCCCTGTTAAGCACATTTCCGCTTAATCGCCAATCCATGAAATTTTTCGGTTTCGACCGGAAGGGCGAGCTTTTCCTTTGCTTTTTCTCGACTCTGGCGGGGGCTCCCTCTATTTCCCTCTTCGACTCGATCTCTTTTTCCTTGGCCTTCTGCCACTCATCCGGGAAGGAAAAAAAGACGCTTCCCACTCCGGCGGCGTAAACACCGGTTTGATTTAAGCAGAAAAATAAGATGGCCGAAAGACTAATAGTCTTCCATGTTTTGCAGGGTAAAAACCTCGTCATCCATGCCTCGGTTGTATAAAACCTCCAAAACACGCATGCGTGTTTTGTGTTTTTCCGAAAAATCGTCCATGAGCATATCCATGCTTGTCCATATCCCATTTACCTTTTCCAGTTTCGCAACCTTTAGTTCTTTAAAAATCTTTCCTTTTTTATTATAAAACTCGACTTTTACCGGAATAAGGCTTTCTTTTTCAATCCATTGCACGGTTTTCGCGTATTGGGATGATTTCTTTTCTTTTGGAGTATACTCAACCACATAACAGGAATACCCATGCCATTTTTCCTCTTTTAAGAGCTTGTGGCTATCCTTTTCGGGCCTGCGTCTTTGCATATCCTCGTAAGTAAAATCGGTGTTAACGAACCGCAAGTCCTTCTGGCTGGAGACGATACGCCTCGAACGGCCCAAATCCGGAAGATACAAATACTGCGTATCATCGCCGGCTTCATTTTCCCATGATAGAAAGCCCGTCTCCTCTATATCGGCAGGCGAAAAGAAGCGGACAAAGTTTTTGCGAAGCTCCCCGTAATCTTTCGTATGTGTTATAAGGCTCCTTACTCTTTCGTTTCCGTTTTTATCTATGAGAATCATTTCTATTTTTGAATACGAATCCTCTCCGTCATCCCGGTTATACACCATTTGAGCTATCTCATCACCTGTAAGGGGGGTGAGGGCGTCGGCATTAAAAACCGGAACAATAGCGCATAAAAGAACTACTGTCAGGGTAAAAGTTTTTGTATTCATATACCTTAATATCACGCTATAAGTATACTTGAAAAATTTCCAAAAGAAAAGAAACACGCTAATTATTAAATTTTGGCCTGAAATAGAGTAAAAGCGCCGGGAGGACAATCAAATCACTGAGAAGCGCGCTTACCATCATAACCGCGCAAAGCATGCCAAAATGCACTACCGGCACAAAACTTCCGAAGATAAACACCCCGAAAGCGAAAAATAGTATGACAGATGTAAGGATAATTGGTCTCCCCTTAATGCACAGCACCCTGCATATGGCCCGGGCATGGTCCCCGTCCTTCTTTATTTCTTCCCTGAAACAGTGCAAAAAGTGAATAGTATCATCAACGATAATGCCTATGCATACCGCGGAAATCATGGCTGTAGCGCTATCCAGGTAAATACCCATAAGCCCCATCAACCCAAAATTGAACACAATCGGAAGGGCATTTGGCACTATGCTTATAAGCCCCATGGTAAAGGATCTGAATAAAATAAACATTATGCCAAAAATTATAATCATAGCAAGCCCGAGGCTATGCACCTGGCCTTTTGTAGTTGCTTCGTTGGACTCTACCTCCATAATAGGCATACCCAGGACTTCGGCTTTCACAGAAGAGGTGAAGTTTTTATCAAGATAGCCCTCAATCCTATTGATAACCCTTTTAAGCCTGGAGGTATTGTGCTCGGTTAACCTTACCTGCACAGTAAGCCACTGCCACCTGGAATCCACAAAGTCGTAGAGGTCTCTTGACCCGTAAAGCAAAAGGTACTGGCTTATAAGCTTCCGCGAAGAGGGGATTCTATAAAACTCTCGGTTTTCATTGTGGAAAGATTTGTTAATTTCTTTTATGTAGCCTACAGGCGAGGTGGTCTTGTCTACCTCGGGCAATGTAGCCAGGAAATCCTGAAGCTTTTCTACATTACCGAGGGCCTCCGGTTCTTTAAAATAATCAAGCCTCTCCCCTTTCAGTGATATTTCGAGAAAATGCGTTCCGCTTAAATTCTTCTCGACAAAACTTGTTGATCTATAGAAGGGCGAGGTTTTTTTAAAAAATTCCAGCATGCTCGTATCAACTTTAATTTTACTTATCCCGAAAAAAGATAAACCGATAAAAATCGCTGTTACGATCAATATGCGAGCTTTGTATTTTTCATTGAAATTTCCCAGTTTTATCATGAACTTATCGAATACATTTTCACGGCTGTCGGCCCGCGATGGGCTGAAAAGCTTAAATTGTTTTGCAAAGGCCGGTATAAGCGTAAAAGTAATTATAAAAGCGATGAGCACCCCCACCCCCGCCACTAATCCCAGCTCCCTTACGGGAGCAACCTCACTTACTGTCAAAGAAAAAAATCCTGCCGCAGTAGTCAGGCTCGTAAACAAACACGGCAGGGCGAGTTCTTCTATAATTTCCTCCAGGCCCCTCTTCCTCTCAAGGCACTTTGTTATAATATGAATGCTGCCGGCTAACGCGAGGCCCAGTATTATAATAGGAACGATACTCGTTATACTGTTAATAAGGAACCCGCAGGAATAGAGAAAAAACATGGTCCATACAAGAGAGACAATAATTACAGCAAGTGACAGTATTAAGCCCGCAGTATTTCTAAAGCTAAAAAGAACAATCACAGTTATTATCAGGAAACAAAGCGGAATAAAATGCTTGAGATCGCGCTGTAGATATGAAAAATAATAGACTTCCATAGGCGTAGGCCCGCTTATATAGCAGGGCCTCCCTCTCTGAAATTCTTGTTTTGCTATCTTTTGAACATTTTGCATCACCTTTTTCTTGCGCGCGCCTTTTTCCTCCTCTAAATCCTCCAATTCCAGTATTATGCCTGTGGTTTTTCCGTCAACTGAGATCAGGTTTTTTAGATAGAGAGGGTTTGAAAGAGCCCGGTTTTTCAGGTTGAAGAGCTCCTGTTTGCTTTCAGGTATATCTTCTATTAAGGGCCTTATAATAAAATCATTTTCATGG
>JAMXCZ010000076.1 GCA_024542975.1 Candidatus Omnitrophota bacterium
CTTTATAACCACCAAGAATAAGCGTAGTAGGCCCAACACATTGAACCTTCACAGCCTCAAATGTATGCTTCTTAAATTCAGCCAAACAACTAAGTTTGCCGGGGCTCTTAATATACTCCATCATAGCATCCCCCCTCCGCGGCAACTCCGGCAAAAACGGAATATCGTGCTTCAAGCTGTAGTTTACGGCTTCGCCGACATCCTCGAGCGGAAGTGAACCTACCTGCGTTATGATCTTCATTTTATAAGCGCCAACGTCTCGGCGCGCGTCTTGGAATTTGTTCTAAACACTCCTCTTACGGCGCTCGTTACGGTCGTAACCCCGGGTTTTTTTACTCCCCTCATGCTTAAACAAAGATGCTCGGCTTCAATCACGACCATAACACCCTTGGGCCGCAGTTTTTTTACGATAACATCTGCTATCTGCGTCGTAAGCCGCTCTTGCACTTGCAGGCGTTTTGCCAATATGTCTACTACCCTCGCAAGCTTACTTAAGCCGGTTACTCTATTTCCCTTGGGAATATACGCAACATGCGCTTTGCCTATAAAGGGGAGCATATGGTGTTCACATAAACTGTAGAGCGGTATATCCTTCAAAAGCACAATCTCATCGTGGCCCTCGGATAGTAACACTTCCAATTCCTTACCGGGATCTTTCTTCATCCCGCTCAAGATCTCTTCGTACATGTCACTAACCCTGCGGGGAGTTCCGAGAAGGTCGGGCCTTTTTGGATTGTCGCCCACTGCCTCCAGTATATCTCTTATCGCCTTAGCTGCTTTTTTCTTGTCCATTTTAATGCTTAAAATGCCGCACGCCGGTAAATACCATTGAAATACCGTGTTTGTCGCAGGATTCTATTATTGCCTGGTCATTTTTTGAGCCGCCGGGCTGTATTATAGCTTTAATTCCGGCCTTATGCGCCGCTTCTATCGCATCGGGCTTCGAGAAAAATGCATCGCTTGCAAGCAAAGAGCCCCGCACCCTATCCCCCGCTTTCCGGCAGGCGATAATGACGGAATCAACCCTCGACATCTGGCCCGCGCCTATGCCGACTGTCTTTCTTCCCTGGCACAAAACGATGGCATTGCTTTTTACGTGTTTTACGATAGTCCATGCAAAGAGCAGTGACTTTATTTCCTCTTTTGTGGGCTTCTTTTTGGTTACCACTCTGTCATTCCTGCGAAAGCAGGAATCCATATCCTGAACCAGAAGCCCTCCGACTACTTTCTTATAGTCCATTTCTCTGTCATCCCCGCGAAAGCGGGGATCCATTTCCTTTTCGCTCGTTCTTTTAAAGCCGGGCACTTCCAGAAGCCTTAAGTTTTTCTTCTTTGAAAAAATTTCCATGGCCTCTCCGTCATAGGAAGGCGCTATTATGCATTCAACAAAATCCGCATTCTTACAAACGGTTTCGGCGAGCTTCCTGTTTACCACGCCATTGAATCCCACTATGCTCCCGAAGGCGCTTAAGCAGTCGCAATCTAATGCATCCACATACGCCTTAGACAGCGAATCGGCTACCGCAGCGCCGCAGGGATTGGTGTGTTTTATAACGCTCGCGGCAGGTTCTGTAAAATCTTTGACTATTTCAATAGCGGCGTTTAAATCCAGTATGTTATTGAACGAGAGCTCCTTCCCTTGAAGTTGTTTGGCATTCGATATTCCGGATTCCCCGGAGGATAGATCTTTATAAAACGCCGCCTTTTGATGCGGGTTTTCACCGTAACGCAGGCCCTGCGCTTTTTTAAAAACGAGGTTCATGCTCTCCGGAAACCTTGCCGAAGCCGAACTCGCCGCTTCCACTCTGGGTAATATGTCAGCGAAGATGTCCGGATGATTGGCAAGATATTGGTAGATCGCGTTGTCATATTCGGAGGTTCTCCTGAAAACTTCAACGGCCAGGCCTTTAAGCGTCGATTCGGAAAGAGAGCCTTCGTTTTCCTTCAATTCTGTTATTATATCAGGGTAGCTTGCGGGATTTGTGACAATGGCCACTGATTTATGGTTCTTCGCCGCACTTCTTAGCATCGAGGGGCCCCCGATATCTATATTTTCAATGGCCTCTTCAAGGGTTACGTTGGGTTTGGCGATTGTTTTTTCGAACGGATAGAGATTGACCACAACCATATCTATCATTTCGATCGAGTGTTTCCGCGCCTGGTCCATGTGTGACTTCTCGCCTCTTAACGCGAGAAGGCCGCCGTGTATTTTAGGATGGAGGGTCTTTACGCGCCCGTCCATCATCTCGGGAAACCCCGTATATTCAGAAACGTCCTTTACCGGAATACCTAAACCTTTGATTTTCTTCGCAGTCCCACCGGTAGATAATATTTCAACGCCAAATTCGTTTAAAGTCTTTGCCAGGCTTTCGATGCCGCTCTTGTCAGATACACTGATCAACGCCCTCTTAATTTTTACCATCAACGCCTCCGTACTTACTATTATAGTATAATAATATCCACTGGTAGGCAGAACAAAATTTTAACACAATCGGACTTAAGTTGCAAGCGGAATTCAGCAAAAACCTCTCTGTCATTCCCGCGAAAGCGGGAATCTAAGTCAAAAGAAGTCAAAAGGAGTCAGGCCCTTTTTGGCTTATAAAAATGCCCGGGCTACGGGGCCCATCGGAGCCGACGCGAGTTAGCTCCGAGGACGTTCCGACAGCCCGGGCAAATATATGCGTATTAGAGCGATATAACGATTTTGCGGTACCGGCTTAGCACTGCGCTTAGCTCTTCGGCAATACCTCTTACCCGGAGAACGTATCCGTTTAATATACTGTTTATTATGGAGGAGGCAGACTCGTGGCCCGCTTCCTCGATAAGCTCTCTATAGTTTGTAATAGAAAGCTTGAGAAGCGATATAAATCTTGCCTCAAGTTCCGCATATACGCTTCCGTCATCTTTATAATTGCGTTTTATGTATCGGTCGCATTCAGCCATTGTTAAATCTGCCATAAAAAGCAACCCTGTATTTATTTGCTTTGCGCCTTGCGTGTTTACTATGACAAGTTGGATCTTGTTTGGCATTATATCCTTTTCTACCATGCTTTTTATCATTCTCCTTTGACCTGCGGTTAAACCATCGACATAATACCCGTTAATCTCAAGAAGTTTTGACCTTATGAACTCCAGCATATCATTTCGAATTTGTTCGCTTTTATTTATATTCGTGTTGTCAAAAGCAAGACGTATCACCAATCTGGCTCTAGGATCCTCCGTAACATCTTTATTGAATCCTTCTCCATTCTTCCTTTCAAGCATGCTTTCTATAAGCTTCTTTAATTCATCCCATTTTCCGGATTCGTAAACTGCAGTATGTATATTCTGCCCATTGCCGTTTAGTTTTCGTTTGAAGAATGAAAGAAAGCCCGTAACCAACGCCCGGTCTCGGAAGCTTGCTATTGGTTCGATAATATGGGTAGGCGCGCCCTGGCGGAACATGTCGCGAAACATGTCCATGATGCTTTGAATAAGCTCTGCTTCGTTTTCGCTTGCCACAGCGGACACCTTAACAGCCCCGTCGGTTGCCGGGGGTTCGGTTGGCGAGGGTTTGGACTCGCCAATCCTGTCAATTGGTTCATCCATCGGAGGCCCATCTCGTTCGAATTTGTCCAAGTCTATCATCCAACGCAATCGCCCGTTATGATATACAAGTTGAAAATCTTGGTCACCGGCGTAGAGATCATTGATGCGCGTTGCGGTTCGAGGGTGCATATCTTTTGCTTCGAGCAATTTTGCGCCTGTAGGAAAATATACATATCTTATACCGTTATGCCGCGCATAAGAACAAAAAGCTGACTTAAGCATTAAGTCTATCGGCCCAATTTTGTCTTTTAAGTTTCTGTGTTTATCGTTCAATCGTACCCACGTTTGAACGTTATATACATAAATTGCGCCATTTTGTTGTCTATAATTTACAGAGCCCAGGATCCCGGCGTTCTGTCCCGTATTTAGCGCAATCTCGTGATTCAATCCAGGATCATTCAGCTCAATTGAAAATATTTTATTTCCGACGTGCTGACCATGCAAATAATCATCCCCTACGCTAAATTTCAATTGACTACTTCTTAACGGCCATCCAGTGTCATTGGGCATTATATTGTCACGAGGCAAGTATTGCTCGTTCCGGATTTGACTGCCATAGCTTGGTGCCAAAATTGATACAGGCTCAATCCTACGGCTCTCTCTTTGGGACAAATATTTCCGCTTGAAGCTATCGTATAGTTCCTCATCGGTATCATATGTTTTACTTGTTACTTGCCGGTCTTCAGAACTTAAAAGAGAAGGATGAAACAACTCTCGTAAGCCAGGCAAATGCTTGGCATCAACTTCATTTGTCCATCCCATGCGGTAAGTAGCATAATATATGAATAACAATCTGATTTCTTGTATAGTCAAGCATCTTTGACCGCTACTGTGGCTTAGTATCATACTTTGAAGGCGCTGCGGAAAATATCCTATTGAAATTGCGCCAAGATATTTGAATACTTTTGAAAAAAGCAATAATTTCGATATATTTGCATAGGACAGTTGCATTGCCATTGCGCGCTCGATTAGTGGGCGCCTTTCTATCAGAAAAGCATTTTCACCGATAAGCGATATCGCCTCCCGCCACCTCTCACCGAATGCCGCGGCTAAGTAGATAGCCATCTCTTCTGGGTCATCAACGTAGTCGGGTATAATTTGCCTAATACCGGCTACGTAACTCGCGGCAGCTGCCTTAACAGCCTCGTCGGTCGCCGGGGGTTCAGTTGGCGGGGTGTGTTCTGCAGCCGCTACATCCTGTCTCGAATCATCTGTAGGCTCGACAGATTCTTTGGGCTTGGTGAAAATGTGAACCATATTTGGTTCCGAGCGAGGAGGGTCATATCCATACTCATATTCCACAAAGTTACCGTTATTATCATAATGCCCCCAAACATGTCCCCAGCCAGGGAGCTCATCACTGAATTTAGTAGCTAGACGTTCGTTCATTGCTGTTGAAAGAGCTCTTTGCGCGTATTCAATAATAATTTCGCCGCCGGCCTCGACCCATTCGGCTACATTACTAAAATATTCATCTTCGGCTTCCCATAATCTAACGAAGGTTCCTACGTTACACAATCGCAATGTTCCGATCTTTGCATCGCCCGAATTTGCTGTTACTCTAGCTATCAATGTTCGCAACGCTTCCGCAGAGCTAACATCCTGCCGCAAGACCTCGACCCTGTCTTCAACGCCTATTATTTCCGCTCCTTTTTTAAGATATTCTTCGATAAAATATTTGTTATCTGCGAAATAATGTTTTCTATCCCCCCGTAGATTCTTAAAAAATAAAAGTGGCGTTTTGCCTGATGCCAAATCGCACAATGGCTTTGAATCGACATCTGAACTCGGATCCATATTTCTGTCACCGGTAATTTTGAGCCCTGGCTTATCAAGAGCGTATGTAAAGATATCGTATATAGCAACGAAATCAGACAGGGCCTTAATAAAATCTCGGGAGTTTTCTATATCATTCTCCAAACTGCATAAAAGTTCGAAGCCTGGCATTAAGCCTTCGTGCAGAAACATTTTTAACAAACTTCTCTTCTTCAAATTTGAGAATCTTGCCTTTGCGTTGCCGGATACGGATAAGACAAATCCACTCAGTAGGCAAAAATCCAACTCACTACTCTCAACATTCTGCACAAATTCTGCGTACTGCACTCCTTGCGCTATAAATACCTCCTTTACCTTAATCTCTGCTAGCTTCATCTGCACATAATAGTAAAATCTGTTCTCCGGATCTCGAGTATGCTCTGGTATGAACTGCTCAAGGTATTCGGCATCACCCCTTCTCGCCGCCTCATCTATGCAAAACTTAATTCGCTCGCTCATGTTCCATGTTTCGGCGGTTGTAGAATATCCTCTAAATTCCGGCTTTTTCTCAAAGTCACATGCAGCGCCGTGGGAGTGGGCTTCCGTGTTGTCATCCAACACCTTATCCCATATCTCGTGGGCGATGATCTGGGTTAGGATATTGTCCTGGTTATGCAAGAGCTCGTTATCCCAGTGGTTTTTGGTTACGTGAATAGTGAGTGTGCCATCCTCGTACTTAGGGAAGGCCTGGAGGTCGGGCTCGTTAGGCTTA
>JAMXCZ010000077.1 GCA_024542975.1 Candidatus Omnitrophota bacterium
GCATTTTTGCATAAAGCCCGGCACGCTACCCTTGCATACGACCCCGGGCGTGCTCGAGAGGCGGCTTTTGTTAGTTATTAAATGGAGATAGCGAGTTCAGTGTTAGTGGCGGCCGCCGGGACGGGGCCTGCGGTATGTTGTCTCAAACAAGCCTATGGGAATCTTCGGGAAGGCTTTCAGCCTGAAGACCAGCCACGCGGTATACTCGTCGTTTCTTACGTTGACGGAAAATTCGCCGAGCCAGGAGTGGAGATCTTTTAACAGGGTATATTGCTGCTCTTCCCACTTTGAATTCGCAACGTCAAAACGCTCGTACACTTTGATTTTCCACTCATCGTTTATATTGTAAAATATCTCTCCGGTAAACTGGCTGTTTCTGTCGTTCTCCGTAGATACATAGCGATGCCCTATGCCTACGGTGAGCTTTTCGCCCATATCGACATAAAAGTCCATGTTGGCGGTTTTTATGTCGTAATTCTTGCGGTCAAGTGTCATGTTGGAGTCGAAAAAAAACCATGTGTAGGGCCTGAGTTCCAATTGAAATCGTATATCCCCGAACCTGCCTACCCCCTGAGACTCGAGGCTTCTTTTCTTCAGCCTGAAAAGATAGTTGCTACTTACAATGAATCTGGCAAGGTCGACTGTTTTCATTTCATCACCGTAGGGACGCTTTGTCTGAATTTTGTTCTCGAGAGACAGTCCAAAACCGTTGTGGCGCACTATGTTATCAACCGCGTCAAATTGGAAAAGATTGTCGGGCGATATGGTAGGCTGATGCCTGTGGAGGTAAGACGCCGTCGGTGTTATGATGTGCCGCAGCCTGTGTATGTCGAGGCTTAAAAGATCCGAAGTTACGTCGAATATTCTGTAGAACTTGGTGCTAAAGTTTACACCGGCTTCGTAAATGCTCCGAAGCTCGGACCGTTCTTTCCATTTATTTCTCGTATAAAAGGTTTGGCGTGTCGCTACGAAAGGCGTTGTGTACAGAAAGTTAAAAAGTTTGGCTGCGTAGGAAAGTTTATGAAAATTGTCGGACCTTAAGGACTCTTCTTTTGGGGTATTTTTTTCCTCATCGTATCGTTTAACGAAGTTCGTTATGGCATTGCCACTTTGATAATAGAATTTCGTCTCCCAAAGCCTCTGGTTGTAAACCTCAAGTTCCACCTCGGGCAGCCTCTCGACCACGTTAAAGAAGTCATTCATCCTTTTGCGGGCAAGAAGGCGCAAAACATAATTCTGTCTTTGGTTTTCGAATAAAATATAATTGTCCGGGTCCGGGTTTCCTTCAAATTCGCGATAGAGATAATCCTTTATAAAATTCCTGTCGCTCAATTTATTAAACTCTACCGTAACCATGGAATTTTCAGGCAACTCAATGTTGTGCCTGTATTGAAGCCTCCATCGGTCGTCCGTAGAACCACTTTTGCTTACTGTAAGATCGTCATTTTCGTGTGTATAGTAAAATGTGGCCAGGCCTTTTCCCAATTCTTTCGCGTCATAACTGTAATCTATACCCTCGGCCAGCCCCTTTTTCTCTCTGTAGTCGACGTGCACGTGGCCCTTTGAATTTTCATTGAAAAAATACCGCCACGCCGTAAGAGCGTAATTTCCCCAATCACTCGTACGGCCGGGTGACACGGTAACCTCCGCAAACTTCCCTCTTAGCGGCTGGACGTACAGGGGCAAGTACAGCACAGGAATATTTCCAATATAAAGCGTGATGTGCTTGGCGACGATTTTTTCATCGAGATAAATACGCACCTCTTTGGCCTCTATCCGGTAATGCGGTTTCTCCAGGTCAGACGTTGTTATATATCCGCTTTCCAGCCCAAATTCTTTGTCTCCTGATTGCTCAATGCGTTTTGCGCTGCCATAAAACGGGTGCACCTCGATATTGCTTTTCAGTGCGTAACCTTTTTTTGTGGAGAAATTGTAATTTATTTTATTGCCTTTCATTAGCGCGCCCGGCTGGGAGATTATGACATTTCCTTCGCATATGGCCTCTTTCGTATCCGTATAAACGATGATCTTATCGCAACTAAGGTGTGCCTCCCCATAGCTGACGGAAACATTCCCTGTTCCGACAACTTTTTTTTCTCCCCGCAAATATTCTACCTTATCTCCCTTGACTATTACGGGTTGATCGGATTTTTTGATTTTTTTAAGGAGTCCTTGCTCGAAGGCATGGGCGGAGGACATGAAAAGAAGGGAAAAGAAAATTACGACAAAGAAACAAATTGTTATGCGTATAGTTTTATTTTTTTTCACTTCACTACTCTTACGCTATCCATGTCCTCCGAGTATAACATAATCACCCCGCACTCTCAACTGTCTTTTGCTAATATTATATAATATTTGAAGGAGTACGTCACACCCCTCCGGTCCGGCAGGGAAGTGCACATTCGCTGCGCGCCCCGGTAAGGGTATGCCTCCGGGGTGTGTGCAACTGAAACATAGGTTACATTTTAAACCGGAGACATCGGTTACACTTTCCAGCTGTTCTTAATAGGCTCTATCCTTCCTTTGCGTAAGTCAAGAGTTCCTATTGGTTGAAAGCTGAAGTTTATTTGCCATTTGTCTTCAGCGGTCTCTTTTAAGCCAACTCGTTCTCCGCCTAAAACATGTGTTAAAAAGTAAAGATTGCCTTTAAATTTGATTTGGCCTCTGCGCCTTACAGTTCTGACTGAAAAGTCTAAATCATATTCCGGCACACGGGAGTTTTCGATATATTCCCTTCTCGACCTCCCATATACGCTTATGGGTGGCTTTTGTCCTAATGCCTCATGGGGCCTATCTTCATTATATCCAATTCGAAACCAATCAAACTTCTCCTGTTGCTCTTTTAGATTCATCGCTGATGGGGTAACCGCTTCTTCTTTTAACGTACGATGCATTCGTTCATGCCGGCCGTTCTGCTGAGGCTTTCCTTTGTCTATACGCTCAGGGATTATCCCAAGTTTTATCCACCATACGGACAGCCTACTTAAACCGCCTACGTTCCTTCCCGCAAAGGGTGTTCCATTGTCTATACGTATCGCCATAGGCAGGCCATATTCTTTAAATACTCCTTCAAAAGCTTCCTTTGTTTCTTTATGGCGAGGTCCTTCTAATGCTTTGCACGCTAAGAGGTACCTACTGCGGTTATCACTTATTGTAAGCGGATAGCATAGCTTCCTGTCACGTGTCTTAAATTGCCCTTTATAATCAGCGCTCCAGATATCGTTTGGAAGGTCACACTTTTCAAACGGCTCACTATATGGCGGTACCCTCCTACGTAATTTTCGTTTTCTTGTTAAACCGGCTCTTTTAAGCCATTCCCCGGCTGTACTTGCCGCAGGCCAGGCCTCTTTTGGGCGCCTTCTCTTTAAGAAGGCTATAACCTTTTTCGGTCCCCATTTGGGATGTCTGCATTTTTCTTCGATAAGTGCGCTTATGACGTTTTCTTTGGTTCTGTTGGGCTGTTCTTTTGGGGCTCGGCTCTTTTCCTTCAGGCCGTCAATACCTTCTTCCTGATAACGCAGAATCCATTTGTGGGTAGTCTTACGGCTTACTCCGTACCTTTGGGCAAGATCCGTTATGCAATATTCAGATTCTTTCCAATCAGCTATTAGTCTAAGCCTTTGGTCCATAGGTTCCATCCTTCTCCATGGCATGGCACACCTCCTTGCCATGCATTCTACTATGATCTGTTACCTATGTCCCCGGTTTGTTTTGTTACCTATGTTACCAGTTTATACCGGTGCATTGCAAAAATTCCGGCCGAAGATCCACTCTGACAGGAGAAATGTATAGAGTGTCCTTACTTTGGTTTTCTCCTGTCAGAGTTAGCTCGGGCCGGAATTCGCTGCACCCCGGAGCTATACCCTTACCGGGGCGCGCAGGCAGGATGTTACGCGGCATTCACAGTATTACATTTTTGATAAAAAAGGCCGTTGAGATGATGTAAGGTTAGACAATGGTAAGGTCGGTGGTTTTGTCGAAGTGTCAATCGCAAATCACGAGAGATAGCCGAGCAGCGTCGATAAAGTTTCGCGTAAATCTTTGCGCGGAACTATCAGGTCTATGAGGCCATGCTCCAGCAGGAATTCCGATTTTTGGAAATTCTCCGGCAATTTTTGCCTGATAGTCTGTTCGATAACACGCGGGCCCGTGAACCCTATAAGCGCCCTTGGTTCGGCCATAATTATGTCTCCGAGAGATGCAAAGCTTGCCAATACCCCAGCCATTGTGGGATTGGTAAGAATGGAAATAAATAGAAGTTTTTTTTCTGCGTGCCGAGCGAGCGCTGCGCTGGTTTTCGCCATCTGCATAAGCGAAAGAAGGCCCTCATACATCCTTGCGCCACCGCCCGAACCGGAAACAATTATGACGGGCAATTTATTTTCGGTCGCAAATTCTGTAATTCGCGTAATTTTTTCTCCCACGACAGAGCCCATGGAGCCCATTATAAACCTGGAATCGGTAAGCCCGAAAGCAACCTTCTTTTTATTTACCAGGCCTGAGCCTACAAGCGCTGCTTCACGCAATCCTGTCAGTTCGCGATCTTTTTTAAGCTTCTCCAAATAGGTCTTCGGCCCTTTGAAGTTTAGAGGGTCCAGCGTCTCGAGATCATCGTAGTATTCCTTGAAACTACCCTTATCAAGCAGGCACTCTATTCTCTGTTTTATTCCCAGCGTAAAATGAAAATTGCATTTCGGGCATACATGCAAGTTCTCTTCCAGTTTTTTGTTATATATGATTTCACCGCAATCAGTACATTTGGTCCAGAGCCCGCCCGGAATGTCCCTTTTTTTGGACACGGTAACCTTTGTATATTTTGGTTTTCGAAATAGCGCCATCTTGTTTTCTTGATGGGGATACTCTGCAGTAGCAGGGTGTCCCCACCGAGCCCGTTTAAAACCTGTTAATCACGAGTCCCGTAAGAAGTTTCGGGTGAAAATATGTCGACTTCTGAGGCATCATCTCGCCTTTTTCGGCAACGGCCTTCACATCAGCAACGGTCGTGGGTTTCAAGAAAAGAGCCACCTGATAACCGCCGCTTTCCACAAGCGAGGCAGCGTCTCTTTCATCCCTTACGTATTTTATACTATTTTTGTGGTTTTTTATACCTAATATTTTTTCTATTATCAAGTCATGCAGAATTGTGACATCAAGCTGCTTGAGGCTTTGGGGTTTTTTTGATTTTACAAGCTTGTTCGGCAGATAGCCGTCTTTTAGCGTGAGGAGAAAGATACCTTTCTTACCCGTGTACATCCCAAACGCGCATTTGGACGCTCTTCCTTTTTCAACGGATTCCACCATCTCCTCGATAGAAGCGAGGCTTGTTATGCGGAAATATCTCTCCAATTTCTCGCGTACCTTTTTTTCTTCGAACTGTTTTATGTTGTTTACGGCCCTATGGGTCGAAAGAACCGTGAGGGCACCTTCTTCGCTTAAGCTCGAGAAATACATCATTACATAATTCATGGTATATTTAAATTTTTTTGTATTTTTCATTTTATCGCGATACTCGCACGCCACACGATAACGATGATGTCCATCGGCGATAAATACTTTTTTATCACGCATATGATATTTTATTTTATTTACGGCATCGTTGTCGTCGAGCCTCCACATCCGGTGCACAACACCTTCTGTTTTCTGCGTAAACAAGGGTTTTTTGGTTTTTACAGTAAGTTTCAAAATCTTGTTGATCTCCCCGCCTTTTTCTTCGAACACGCTGAAGATCGGAGATAGATTCGCTCGCGTAGCTTTTATAAGGCGCAATCTGTCTTTCCTGGGCTTTTGAAGTGTGTGTTCATGGGGTAGAACGCCGTTTTTCTTCGAGTCTCCTATCTTCATGAGAGCTATGAACCCGAACCGCGTCCTGGCTTTTCCTTTATGGGAATACTGCTGCGCGTAGATGTAGATGGAGGGATACCGGTCTCTTATGAGAATTTCTTTTTTTAGCCATTCATTGAATAATGCCGCCGAGCGCGTGTATTTGTTGTAACCTCTTGTATCGAGTTCCTCTTCCTTCCCCAATATAAGCCTCACAACGTTATGCCTCTCCGACTCATAAAGGTGCTCTCG
>JAMXCZ010000007.1 GCA_024542975.1 Candidatus Omnitrophota bacterium
CCTTACTTTGGTTTTCTCCTGTCAGAGTTAGCTGAGGCCGGAATTTGCTGCACCCCGGAGGCATGTCCTTACCGGGGCACGCAAGCTGGATGTAACACGACATCCAAAGTATTACATTTTATCTGAGTATGATTTCGCCTTTTCGGGCCATACCTAGTTTTTCTCGGGCTATTTTTTCGATGTAGGTTGGGTCGTTTTCGAGCTTTTCTTTTTCTTCTCTTAGTTCTTTATTTGTTTTTTTCAGTATTTCTATGCGTTTCCCCAGATTGCGGTTTTCCTCTTTAAGTTCCTGCAGCTTGGAAAACCCGGGCAAAAAAATTGCGCCGAATACAAAAACTGCTATTAGTATGTATATCAGCCTCTTTTTGGCCATATGGCGCTTCCGTAGACTGCCTTGCCGCCCAATTCCTCTTCGATGCGCAGGAGTTCATTGTATTTGCATATTCTGTCGGTCCTGCATATCGAGCCGGTCTTTATCTGCCCTGTTGCCATCGCTACTGCGAGGTGCGCGATCGTCGCGTCCTCCGTTTCGCCGGAACGGTGTGAGACCACGGCGGTATATCCGGCGGACCTTGCCATCTCTATTGCTTCCTTCGTCTCGGTCAGGGTTCCTATCTGGTTTACTTTTATCAGAATGGAATTGGCGACTCCTTTTTCAATGCCCATTTTAAGGCGTTTCGTGTTTGTTACAAAAAGGTCGTCTCCGACGATCTGGATTTTTTTGCCTAATTTTTCGTTCAGTTTCTTCCATCCATCCCAGTCGTCTTCCGCAAGGCCGTCTTCGATCGAAACTATCGGGTACTTGCCGGCCCAATTTGAATAAAATTCAATCATGTCATCGGACGAATTTTCCTTCTTTTTTTCCGCCTGAAGGGTATATTTGCCTTTGCTGAAAAATGAGCTCGCCGCAGGGTCAAGCGCAATAAAAATATCTTTGCCCGGTTTGTATCCGGCTTTTTCTATGCCCTGCAATATTACCTCGACGGCTTCTTCATTGGATTTTAAATCAGGGGCAAATCCGCCTTCGTCGCCGACAGAGGTGGAGTGCTTCGCAGACTTTAATATGCTCTTCAGGTTGTGAAAAACTTCGCTTCCCATCCGCAGCGCTTCCTTGAAATTCGCCGCGCCTATCGGCATTATCATAAATTCCTGGAGGTCGACATTGTTATCGGCATGTTGGCCGCCGTTTAATATATTCATCATCGGCACGGGAAGGATATTTGCTTTTTCTCCGCCTATATACCTGTATAGAGAAACCTTTTTAGAATTGCTTGCAGCCTTGCACACGGCGAGTGACACTCCCAAAATAGCATTGGCCCCGAGGCGCGACTTGTTTTCCGTTCCGTCCAGGCCTATGAGTGTTTTGTCTATTTTCTCCTGCCCCAGCGCGTCTTTGCCTTTTACTCCGGATGCAATCTCCCCATTGACATTTGAAACAGCACGAGAAACGCCTTTCCCGAGATAGCGCGACTTGTCATTGTCTCTCAACTCAACGGCTTCGTGCTCGCCCGTCGAAGCGCCGCTCGGGACAGCGGCCCTGCCAAACGAGCCATCCTCTAAAATAACATCCACCTCAACGGTGGGGTTTCCTCTCGAATCCAAAATCTCCCGTCCATGCACCTTTTTAATCTTCGTTGACATTGTCGCTTTGCCTCCTAACAAAGAGTTTGATCGCTTTTGGATAGAGCTTGTGCTCTACCTTATGGATTTTTTCTTCGAGTGTTTCTAACGTATCATTTTTTTCTATGTTTACTTTTTCCTGCAATATTATCGGGCCGTGGTCCAGTTCTTCGTCTACAAAATGCACTGTGACGCCGGTTGTTTTTTCACCGCTTTCAAAGGCGTCTTTTATGGCGTGTGTGCCTTTAAACGCCGGGAGGAGAGAGGGGTGTATATTTATAATTTTATTCCTGTATTTCTTTACAAAATTCGGGGAAAGGAGGCGCATAAAGCCTGCGAGAACAACGAGCTCGATATTGCGTTTTTTAAGTTCTTTTGTTATTTCTCTATCATAATCTGCCCTGGTTTTGAAGCCCTTGTGGCTTTTGACAAATGTCTCTATTCCGGCTTTTTTGGCCCTCGTAAGCGCATAAGCGGCTTCGTTATTACACACAACGAGGCTTACTTTCGCGTTTATCTCGCCGCGCGAGATTGCGTCGATTATGGCCTGCAAGTTGGTTCCGTTGCCGGAAACGAATACTGCAATGTTCATATTAAAACAACGTATAAATAAACGGTGCGACGGCAGAAGACTCGGTAAACACTATTAGAAGCCCGAGAAGCAGTAAAACAATAATTATAGGAAGAAGCCACCACTTCTTACGGGTCACAAGAAAACCCCATAGTTCCCTGAAAAGCGCTGTTTTACTCATTTTTCCTCCTAAATTAAAGTAGGGGAGGTTTAAACCTCCCCTACTTTAATACTGGTTTTCGTAGCTCTCTTTACTTTTTGTTTTCGGATTTCTATCACACCAGTAAGACCCGGTGGACTTATCGATTTTCTGGTTTAATATGTCCTTACCAAAAAGGCGCGCTACGAGGCCAAGCGGTGTAAGAACGGCATAAAAAAGTATAAAAAGAATTACCCTGCTTACGAAAAAGCCCATTATTACGGAAAATCCCATCCACACTTTTTGCAGGGGCTTTAAAATAGTGGGAAGCATAAGGCCTAAAATGACAAGCGCCGTTCCCGCAGATGTGACATAGGGCGCCAGCTCTCTCCGGCCACGCCAAAATACCAGGCCTCCAAGGATAAGAAGAATCCCGCCAACCACAAGGCCAAATTCGCGAAGTTCTTTTTTGCCGCTTTTTATGTTTTTAAGGTCCTCTAACATTTCTTAGTCCAGTTCGAATTCGCGGAGCCAGTTGATATCGTGATCAAGGGGTTTCTGTGTTTTTTTCTCGAGAAGGATATTCCCCATTATAAGATAGTCCATGTTTGTCCTCATAAAGCAGAGATATGCGTCTTCCGGCGTTGCGACGATGGGTTCGCCCCTTACGTTGAAAGAGGTATTTATGATCACGGGGCATCCGTATTTTTCATCAAACTTTTTTATCATGTCGTAATATATGGGATTGTTTTTGCGGTTTACCGTCTGGATCCTGGCGGAATAGTCCACGTGCGTAACAGCCGGGATTTCCGAGCGCACGGCGTTAAGTTTCGCAAGGCCAAAAAGTTTACCCGCGCTTTCTTCTGTCTTGCGCCTCCTGGATTCTTTCACCGGGGCTACGAGAAGCATGTAGGGGCTTTCTTTATCCATTTCGAAATATTCCGGGCATCGCTCCGCGAGCGTCGATGGAGCAAACGGCCTGAAACTTTCCCTGAATTTTATCTTGAGGTTCATAGTCTCCTGCATTTTCGGAGACCTTGCGTCCCCTATTATGCTTCTTGAGCCAAGCGCCCTCGGCCCGAACTCCATCCTCCCCTGAAACCACCCTATGACTTTCTCTTTGGCTACGAGATCCGCTATGCGTTCCGGGACTTCCTCGTCACGAAGCTCGGTGTAGGGAACGGCTTTGGATTTAAGGAAATCTATTATTTTTTCTTTTCCGTATGAAGGCCCAAGATACGAACCCTTCTGCAAATCGTCTCCTCCCCCAACCTTACGTTCATTCCCGAGGTATTGATACCACACAAAAAGCGCAGCCCCGAGAGCCCCTCCTGCGTCACCTGCGGCCGGCTGGATCCATATATTGCGGAAGGGCGCCTCGCGCAAAATCCTTCCGTTCCCGACGCAATTTAGCGCAACCCCGCCGGCAAGAACGAGATTGTCCCTGCCGGTTTCGCTATGAGCGTACTTGGCCATCCTGAGCATCACCTCTTCCGTAACGTCCTGAACCGAACGCGCCAGGTCCATGTCACGCTCGGTAATACGTGATTCGCGTTTCCTCGGAGGGCCTCCGAAAAGCCTGTGGAATTTTTTGTTTGTCATTGTAAGCCCGGCGCAGTAGTCGAAATACTTCATGTTTAATTTAAATGAGCCGTCCGGTTTTAAATCCATAAGTTCGCTTAAGATGAGATCCTTATACCTGGGCTTGCCGTAGGGCGCAAGGCCCATGACCTTGTATTCTCCAGAATTTACCCTGAACCCCGTATAATATGTAAACGCCGAATATAAAAGTCCCAGAGAATGCGGGAACCTTATTTCCTTTTTGAGCATTATGGAATTCCCTGACCCTACGCCAAAACTGGCCGTCGCCCATTCGCCTACGCCATCTACGGTAAGAATAGCCGCCTCCTTGAAAGGCGACGGAAAGAACGCGCTTGCGGCGTGGGACTGGTGATGCTCGGGAAAAATGATTTTGCCGTCGTAGCCCAGTTCCTGCTTTATGAGCTCCCTCATCCACAGCTTCTTTTTAATCCAGAGAGGTATTGCTTTAATAAAAGACGCAATTCCAAACGGCGCGTAGGCGAGGTACGTCTCCAATATTCGCTCAAACTTAATAAACGGTTTATCGTAAAATGCGACATACTGCACGTCTTTTATGGATATACCCGCCTCCTTGAGGCAGAAATCAATCGCACTTTTCGGGAAGCGCGAATCGTGTTTCTTCCTCGAAAACCGCTCTTCCTGCGCCGCAGCCAATATCTCGCCATCCCCGAGTAGCGCTGCGGCGGAGTCGTGATAATATGCGGATATTCCTAATATATACATTTTAAAATTTTGGATTTTGTCATTGCTTTAGCGCGATATCGATGTCCCTCTTTACGTTTTGTTTCGAATTGACTCCTGTCATTCTGGTAAGCTCTTTTCCGTTTTTAAAAAGAATGAGGACAGGTATGCTTAAGATCTGGAGGTCTGTTGCGAGTTTTGGGTTGTTATCGACGTTTATCTTCGCAAATTTGACTTTTCCTTCGTAATCTTTCGAAAGTTCGTCTACTACGGGTGTCATCATGCGGCACGGCATGCACCATTCTGCCCAGAAATCCACAAGAACGGGCGTATCTGAATCCAGGATCTCTTTTTTATAACTCTCTGAATCGATGTCCATAACTTTTTGATCCATCATTCCTCCTGTTTTTTTGATCTGTATCTCTCAAGTCGCTACTATAATCTTGCGATGCATTTCGTCGGGCACTTACCTCTGACTTCTTCGGTATTACTTATTCGGGCCATGTTATCGTACTTTACAAGCGCAAGATTGTTTTCTACGTGAAACACGCCGCCGGTAAATTTCTGACAAAGCCCGCAGGCGATACAGCCTACGCTGCAAGCCTTCCGCGTATCGGGCCCTCTCTCCGGGTTGTTGCATGTGACAAATATAAAATTTTTCGCGGCTATTTTTTCAACCGTTATAATATCCCTCGGGCACGCAAGGACGCATTTTCCACACGCGGTGCATTTTTCTTTGTCGATCCGGGGGAGGGCGTCTTTCATTTCTATTGCTCCGAAAGGACAGACTCTCATACAGTCGCCATAGCCAAAACAGCTATATCCGCAAAGATTTTCTCCGCCGGATACGTTGTTTGCCGCAGCGCAGGTATTTATTCCAAAATAAACCGCCTTTTTCTTTCTTACAGAACCGTCTGCACCGCAGTGGACAAGGGCAATTTGTTTTGTCCGTTTCTCGACGGCTACCCCTAAAATACCCGAAAGGAGGCCTGAAACGCTATCCCCGCCCGCTTTGCATTCGGCAGGGTTGGCTTCGCCTTTTGCGAGCGCCTCCGCGTACAGGTGGCAACTTGTATATCCGCACGCGCCGCAGTTTATACCCGGAAGCGCCTCTTCTATTTTGCCGATCTTAGGGTCCTCTTTTACTGCCAATTTTTGATTCACGAATGCCAAAAGAGACGCAAAGAAGAAACCCAAGCCCGCCATGCTTAGTATCGATGTAACAATAGTGTTTCCCATTTTACCGGCTGATCAATCCTCCAAACCCCATAAATGAGAGCGCCAGGAACCCTGCTATAATAAGCGTAATACCCGCACCCTCGAGCGGCTTAGGTATGTCACAGCATTCGAGCTCCTCTCTTATGCCGGCCATGATAACGAGCGCAAGGGTAAAACCTGCTCCTGCGCCGAGGCCGAATATCACGCTTTCCAAAAACGTATACTCCCTAAGCACCATAAAAAGTGTGAGCCCCAGAATGGCGCAATTTGTGGTGATAAGCGGAAGATATATTCCGAGCGCTCTGTATAAAGTCGGAGAGGTTTTCCTTATAAACATCTCTACTATCTGCACGAGGCTCGCTATCACAATAATGAAAGCGACATACTGAAGAAACGGAAGCCCGAAACGCATAAGCACGAGGTGGTAAATAAGCCACGTAACCATGGCCGCCAGCGTCATAACAAATGTAGTGGCAGCCCCCATTCCCAGGGCATGTTCTATTTTTCTTGATACACCTATAAACGGGCATACGCCTAAAAAATATGTAAGTACAAAATTTTGCGTGATCGTTGCTGCTATGAATATTAATACCAGGTTTGCTATCATTTACCGGAACCTATTAAGTTTTACGTTTTGCGTTTATCCAGTTAAAAAAGCCTACTAAAAAACCAAGCGTAATAAATGCGCCGGCCGGAAGAGCCATTACAACCCATGGTTGAAACCACCCGCCTAAGACCTGATAAGAAAAAACTGTCCCAAATCCGAGCAATTCCCTTATAGAGCCAAGGAGCACCAAAACAACGCTAAACCCAAGCCCCATGCCCAGGGCGTCCATAAAACTCGCAAGAACGTTATTCCTTGACGAAAACGCTTCCTGGCGGCCGAGAATAATACAGTTTACTACGATCAAAGGGACATAGGGCCCGAGTTCTTTGCTTATCGTATAAAAATTCGCTTTAAGAAAGTAATCCGCGCATGTAACGAAAGTCGCTATAATCACGGTAAAGGTAGCAATTCTCACTTCGGGCGGAATAAGCTTTCTCGCGCTTGATATGACTAAGCTCGAGCATACAAGAACAAAAGTGGTAGCCATTCCCATCGAAAAACCAAAAACGGCTTTGGTCGTAACAGCCAGGGCCGGGCACATCCCCAACACCTGAATAAGAATAGGATTTTGCCGCCATAGGCCCTTGCAGAATTCTTTATTGCAATTCGGGCATATCTCTTGTAAGTTTTTCATTGTTTAGAAATCGCTTTTCGGATAGAGCTGATTCTTTTGTTCAATATAGAAACTACGGCGGCGGAAGACACGGTAGCACCCGTTATCGCCTGGATCTCGCCGGGCTTTGTAGCCGGCTTATTTTTCACATAGGTAATCCCGGGCTCTGTTTTCAGACCTTTGAATTGCATTTTAAATTTATCCCCGGTTATCTCCCCACCCAAGCCAGGGGTTTCCTGCGATTCAAGAATTTTTATTCCAGCGATGGTTTTTAGATCGGGTTTTATGCCTGCTATCATTTTTATCAATCCCTGATAGCCGTTTCCTTCCGCTAAAAAGGCGTATCCTAAAAACCGGCCGGAGGCGTCTCTGACTTCGAAAGTTACCTCTCCTTCTATAATTTTCTCCTCAGCGCTCTTTCCCCGGGGAAAAATTTTAAAGACAGCGTCTTCTTTTATCTCTCTTTCCTGGTTGCTCAGTATGAGCGGATTAGCGTATTCGTACATAAATACGAGCACCGCTCCGGAAATAAGCCCTACGGTGGTTAAAACACTTATCATTTTCAGCGTATTACGCATTACGTTCCATACCTCCTGGGCCTTGTTACCCTGTTCAGAATAGGCGTTATGGCATTCATTAAAAGGATAGAATACATGACCCCCTCCGGAAGCCCGCCCCATATCCTTATGATCATCGTGATCAAGCCGCATCCTGCTCCGAAAATCCACCTGCCGGTTTTAGTAACAGGGCATGTTACAGGGTCGGTCGCCATGAACAAAGCGCCAAGAAGGAGGCCCCCTGTTGCAATATGAAATAACGGCCCGGCATATGTTTCAGGCGCAACTGAATTTGTTATAAAGTTTATAAACAAAACCATGCCTACATACGCAAGCGGTATTCGCCAATCAATCACTTTTTTGATTAACAGATATACCCCTCCTATTATCAGCGCGAGCGCGGAAGTCTCCCCCAGAGAGCCCGAAACGTTCCCAATGAAAAGATTCCAATAATTTACGTCCAGATTGTGCCCGAATTTGACAAGTTCCAAAGGCGTAGCCCCGGTTACAGCATCGAGCGTAACGGGCATGTTCCAGCGCGTCATAAATACGGGAAAAGCCGCCATAAGAAAAGCCCTTCCGAGTAAAGCGGGATTGAATATGTTAGAGCCCAATCCGCCGAAAAGTTGTTTCGCAAGGCCTATGGCGATAAGGCATCCGAGCATACATGCCCAGACCGGTAACGAAGGCGGCATAACCATTGCCAGAAGAATACCTGTCACAATCGCGCTCCGGTCGAAAACAGTGACTTTCTTTTTCATTAAAAACTGAATGGCGGCTTCAAAAACTAAGCAAGACCCAACGGAAACTAAAAGCAGAATAAGCGCTTTTCCTCTAAAAAAATACAAAGCGGCAAAGATCGCAGGGGTCAATGCGATTATAACGTCCTTCATCATCCCAGGAGTAGATTGATTTTCAAAAATATGAGGGCTTGGTGAAATATAAAGTTTTTCCGGCATTATTTCTCTTGCAATTCCTTTTCTTTAGCGAGTTTTATATACTGCACCAGGGGTATTTTACTCGGGCATACGTAGGCGCAGGCTCCGCATTCTATGCAATCGGCCGGATAAAGCGCGGATGAATTATACCACCTTGAGTATTTTACCATACGCATCAATTCCGTAGGCATCAAGTTAACGGGGCATACGTCCACGCACTTGGCGCATCGGATACAGGGGAATTCTTCCGGAATCTCGGCATCTTTTTTTGATAGAAAAACGACACCGCTTATCCCCTTTGTGAGCGGGGCATCCAGCGTATACTGCGCAAGGCCCATCATGGGCCCACCCGCGATTATCTTGACGGGATTTTCTTTGAAGCCTCCGCAATGCCGGGCTACATGCCCTATCGAAGTCCCGAACCGCACCATAAAGTTACCCGGTTCTTTAAGCGCGCTACCCGTAAACGTAACGGGCCGCTCGATAAGCGGCTTCCCGGCATCCACGGCTTCGTAAATAGCGAGGCACGTTCCGACATTGTGCACAACAACGCCCACATCCATCGGGAATTTTCCCGGGGGGACTTCCCGCTTAAGGACCGCTTTTATCAGCTGTTTTTCACCGCCCTGGGGGTATTTTGTCTTAAGCATTATCAGCCGGATTTGCGCATGCGGCAGTTTTTTATTCATACGCCGCGCTGCTTTCTCCATTGCAAATATTGCGCTTAGCTTATTTTCCTCAATGGCGAGAAATATATTTTTTACGCCCAAAATACCGGCTGCAAGATATATACCACGCAGTATGTGGCCGGTACTTTCTACCATAAGCCGGTGATCGCAGGTAAGGTACGGCTCGCATTCGGCTCCGTTTATAATAAGGCTATCGACATTTTTGTCCTTGGGAACATTCAGTTTTACGTGCGTCGGAAAAGCCGCGCCTCCCAATCCGACAAGTCCCGCCTCTTTTATTATATTTATCAGCTCGTCCTTGGACAATCGGTCCCCACTGTCCCTCTTCACCATGGGAACAGATTCGTATTTCCCGTCATTTTCGATAATAAGCGCCGGCCTTTTGCCGTAAACAGGGTTGAGCACATTTCTGATGGCCTTAATCTTACCAGATACAGGCGAGTGAACGGGCGCCGAGATAAAGGCCTTAGCCTCTCCCACACGCTGCCCGACCTTCACCATATCGCCCTCTTTTACGATAGGCTGATTGGGCGAGCCAATGTGCTGGCTCAAAGGCAGCACAATCTCAGGCGGCGCAGGAACCGGCCGTATTTTCCGATCAACAGTCAATTCCTTGCATTCCGTAAGAGACACCCCTCCCCGAAACGTCTTAGTCAACATAGAGTATAATTATACACAAATACCCTCATTTGTCAAAATCTTTAAAAGTTGCCTCCTGCCAGCCAAAAGCGTGTAATAGATTGTCCCGGGGAACCTCCTGATTCTCTTGAGCATACGGAGCTTTGACCGGAAGAGGGGATATGCAATGAGCATCTGCAAAAATGCAGACAAGAAAAATTCTCCCTTGGCATCTGTGCAGAAAGCCCAGCACACTACCCTTGCATGCGACCCCGGGTGTGCCTTAGAGAAAGGTTTTTTGTAAGCAAGTTGAATTTTCGCTGATAAAAATCTTGACAGTTTGGGAAAATGCTGTAAAATGAAATTGTTTAGGAGAAAAGATGGGAAAAAAGTTACATTGTTGTGAAAAGTGCCAGCTTTACTGGACTTGCGAGACCAAGTGGTACAGGGGCGAGCGAGGCGAGGCAAATATTTGCTGTCCGCTCTGCAATTTTTACAGGGTGTGTATTAACGAATCGGAACCCATCGAAAAAAAGCTTAAGAGAAAGAAGTAAAGTCCTTCAAGCGGCCTGCCGATACAGCTACAAATCCGATCAATCCGAAAAGTGCAAAAACAGACCCGCAAAAAACAAGTATCAGGAAGTTCCCTACGTGTTCGGTTAAAATCGAAGATAAAAACATAAACGAAAGAAAGCCTATGTTCATCACGATACCCAGGGAGCTAAATATGCGCCCCCTGAGGTCTTGCCTTATTGTTTCGTGCACGATCGTATTCGCGGTTACATAGACCGGTGAAAGGAAAAATCCGATAAGAAACGCGAACGCCGCCCCGAGTAGAAACGATCCTGTAGATTTAAGGCTGATAGCAAAAGCGCTGACTGAAATCCCGACAAAAAATACCGAAATAAAGACTGTTTTTATTCTGGAAAAGCTCATGTCCATTTTCCCGTATATGTAGGAGCTTATCAGCGCCCCCGCGAAGATGCACATGCCGAATAACCCTACGTGCTGCGTCATAGTTTTGAGCGTCTCCTGGATAAACACGATCACAACTATGTAACAAGCTCCGACTACAGAGGCAAAAATAAAAAAAGCGCACATAACAAATCTGATCTTTCCATTTGTAAAAAGTTCTTTTAATCCTACGACAAGGTCGTGCAGGAATGATTTTTCCGGAAACGTTTTCTTTGAATGAATTGTATTCTTATCTCTTTCGGCGTGTTTTCGCGATTTTATCGAATATATGAGACATAGGAAACTTGCGGCAGAAAGAAAATAAACAATTGAGTTTAGATATAAACTATTTTTTATCCCGGTCCATTCTACCAAAAACCCGCCGAGACTGAATCCCACAACCCCTGCGATAACCCAAACGATGGTGCTTGCCGAATTCGCGATAAGAATATCTTCCCGGGATACAAGGCTCGGTATAACCGCAAGCCGTGCCGGAAGAAAAAAGCACGCAGCGGTAAAAATCAGAAATATAACCCCGTAAATCGGGGCTATGTTATCCTGATAAATTAAAAAAAGCGGAATAAGCAAAATCGTAAGGGCCCGGAATATATCGCTCAGAACCATCACGTACGTTTTGTTCCACCTATCAATATAAACGCCGGCTATCGGGCTTATAAAAAACGAGGGGAGAACCGTGAAGGAAAAAAGTTTGGCGAGCTCGAGCGTAGAGCCGGGCCACTTCTGGTATACATAACCGATAAGAACAATCTGAACAAGCCTGTCGCCGAACTGTGAAAAAGCCTGCCCGGCGCAGTAAAGAACAAAGCTTCTATTCCTTATGAGTTTGGTAAAATTGGACATAAAAAAACGAGCCCGCGAGTGGGGTCGAACCACCGACCTAGCGCTTACGAAGCGCTTGCTCTACCAACTGAGCTACGCGGGCGGATTCTCTTGACTGGCTAATAAATAAAGTGCCGGGACCCAGATTTGCACTGGGGACGCCGGGCTTTTCAGGCCCGCGCTCTACTAACTGAGCTATCCCGGCAATTTTTCTGTAAACTACCACAAAGAAATCACAATGTCAAAAGAATTATTTCTTCGAAAGAGCATCGGTCTCGTCGTAGATCTCGCCAAAGAGCTCTTCCAGAACGTCTTCCATTGTGATAATGCCTATATTTTTGTGGCGTTTATCGCGCACAATAAAAAGGTGTTGATGGTAAGACATGAACTTTTCGAGTAGTGCGTCGGCTTTTTCATCTTCTTCCACGAATACGGGTTTTGATATAAAATCTTTGATGCGCCCCACGTAGTTGTCGTTGGCGATTTCCCTCAAAAGAACCCTCTGCTGCGAAATGCCTATTATGTGGGACGGATCCTTCAGGTAAATGGCAATTCTACTGTAGATAGAGCTCGCTATCGCTTCTTTTTCTTCAAGAAGTGTTCTATTTCCGTCTAAGGCATATATGTTGCCTATCGGCTTCATCATCTGGCGCGCATTCAAATCGTTCAGCTTGAATACCCTGTTTATCAACGTCTCTTCATCGAGTTCAACAGTCCCGGCAGCCCTGCCAAGCCTCAAGAGAATTTTTATCTCCTCCTCCGTCACCCATGGCCTTTTCGATTTCTTTCTGAAGGGCACCATTAACAAAGATATCGACTTAACAAGCGGGCTCATGAGCCACATGAGAATTCTTAAGATCTTAGCGCTTGCGAGGGAAACCGCCGCTTTATGATGCTCGCCAATCGTTTTGGGGATAACCTCTGCTACAACTATAATGGCAAATGTCAAAACAGCTGAAAATAGACCTAAAAACTCGTTTCCGAACATACCCGCAATCGCTTGCCCGACAAATACCGCACCTATTATGTTGATGGCATTATTGAGAATTACGATCGTCGCTATAGCGGAGTGGATATTTTCTTTAACAAAGAGGAGGTCTTGTGAGCCTTTCTGCTTTTTTTCACACATAATTCGTGCCCGCACAAAAGGCAAGCTCAATATGGCCGCTTCGGTCATCGAGCATAGCCCGGAGGTAAAAAGCACACCCGCTATAAGAAAGGTTACTACTACCATATTTACGCTATCGTAAAGTATACCGCCTTACGGACCGCGTAGGACCGGAAATTGTTTTTATCATTTCCGCACCTTGTACGATCCATAAGGCGATTTGCTAAGATTGCCTGCCTGCCGGCAGGCTTTGCCGGCTCTTGGCCGCTTTGTAATAACTGAAGAAATTTATTATTCTACGCTTTCTCTAATGCCGTCTTTATAGCCCTGGGTGTAGCCCTGTTTGTAGCCGTTATTGAATCCTTCTTTGTACCCGGAACCATACGCATTCTGAGGGTTCATCGTACCTACATTGTTAACTGTATCAACTTTTTCCCCGCTTATGGCGTCTAAGAGCGCTCCACCTACGATATTTACGCCCGCTCCCGCAAGAGCGCCTTTCCAGACATCTCCGCCTTTGGCGCCGGAAGCAAGTCCGCCTATCGCACCGGAACCGGCTCCCAGGAGGCCTTCCTTAAGAAGGTCGCTCGAACTTTTGCCGGCTGCATAAGAAAAAGAACTCACAAAAACAACCATCGATATAACGACAAATATACATGCTGTTTTCATATGCGTTTGCCTCCTTTTTCCTTAGTATATATGAGCCTTTTCCAAAAGTCAAATTGATTTACCGGTCATTTGTACTTGTAATAACGCTTATACTTGTATGCATAATAGGGCGGGACCCGGAAATTAGTGAGCACGCATCCTATAGGCGCAGCCTGCGCATTTTTTAGCAGGCTAAACGCTTCTTCGATCATGGCCTTTTGCGTCACTTCCGCTTTTACCACCAGGATTACGCTGTCGCACAAAGACCCTATCACGCTTGAATCAGTCACATTAAGTGTCGGGGGTGTATCAAAAATTATGTAATCAAACTGCTCTTTGAGTTCGCTAATAAGCCTTTTAAGCCTTGTACATCGCAACATTTCGGCTGGGTTAGCAACTACGCTACCCGAGGGTATCACATAGAGCCTATCCAGGACAGGCTTTTTCACTATTTCTTTGAAATCAGCTTTATCTATAAGAATGTCGGAAAGTCCGGGCTGTCGCGGCAACTTGAGATATCTATGGATTTCGGGTTTTCTCAGGTCACTGTCTACGAGTACGGTTTTCTTTTCAGGATCCAACGATAGGGTAATCGCCAAATTGCAACATGTTGTGCTTTTCCCTTCCCCACTTTGGCTACTGGTCACTGCTAAGCTCTTAATCGGCTTATCAATGGACAGGGAGTAAAGACTTGTACGCAGAACCCTGTATTGCTCAGCTACATAAGAATTCCTATCAACATACGAAACAATATGGCCGCCTATATCTTCTTTGCGCTTCGCTTTCTTAGCGATATACATGGGTGGATTAACTGTTTCTAATATTTGTTTTAATTTTTCCAGCATGGTTCTTTTGTTATCTGACCTTAGAAAACAACCGCAAGAAGTTTAACTAAAATCCTTGACGCAACCACGACAACGATTAAAGTTATGATTATGGTATTTTTCCGGACACGCGTCATGATAACTTCCTGGGCGGTGCAAATCTTATCGATGGAAGCGAGAACAGGCACGTTGCAGAGTTCCCTGAGTTCCTTGGCTGACCTTATCGAGTTATCGATCGAATCAATAAAATACGCAAGGCCGGTTCCTACCATAAGCGATATTATAAACCCGAGCATCAAAAGTTTGGTTTTTTCGAATGATACAGGGCTAAGGGGCACTGATGGATCTTCGATAATGTCTATTTTAAATCCGCCTTTTCCTTTTTCGAGACGCGCTCTAAGCTCTGCCCCCTCCAACTGTTTTCTTATATCGAGATAGTACCCTTCGTTGATCTCATTTTCCTTTTTCAGCTCCTTCAGCCTTTCCACTCTTTCATAGATGTTGCTTTCCTTTCCTTCACGCGATTTAAGCTGTTCCCTGGAAACTTCTCTAGATTCCTCCGTCAGGTTTATTTTACTCTTTATCGCTTCTATCTGGAAATTAACCTCCCCTATTTCGGAAGCAACTTTCTCTTTTGCAATATTTTCATCAATAAATTCCGGGCCCTCGCTCCTCAGTGCACTCATCCTCTCTCTCGTCAATGCCTTCAATCTGTTCATTTCATTTCTTATTTTTCTTACTTCCGGATGCTCTTTCGTATAGCCACCAGCCATAAGATCTGCTATTTCCAGCTCCTTGCTTGCAGCCGCCTTTGAGTATTGCTCTATAAAAACATCCTTTTCCGGGCTTTTGGAGGATTTGATTTTAGGGGCCATCGTTCCGCTTTCCAGGTGCCTTTTCAGGGTTTCTTTTTTTTGCTGAGCTTCCAATAATTCCAGATTCAGCTTTGTCAGCATCTCGTCGTACATAACATAAGTTTCGACCGAGCTCTGTTTCGCGAGGCCCCCTTCTCTTCTACCATCTATCCCGGCCACAAGATCCTTTTCCCTTTCGGTTAATTCCGGAAATCTTTCGACTAATTCGTTTTTTATCTCTGTCATTTCTTTGTTTATCGTGTTCAGTTTTCCTTTATAAAACTTGATTTGGTTTCTTAAAAATTCGAGTTTTGTTTCTATTTTTTCTTCGGCGGCTCTTTTGTTTTCCGTTTTTATAGCATCGATGGTAGCCTGCAGCACTATGTAGCATATTTCAGGATCCGAATCCCTGAAAGAAAGCTCCATGAGATTGGCGGGATCCTTTTTGTCCTCGCCGATTCGTATGCCATCTTTGGAACCGCGAAGCATCTCCAACAATTCGTTATATTCAATCGGATCTTTTTCTTCACTTAAATCCGGCCAAACTTGTTTGACAATGCTGCGAATGCTATCTCCCAAGAGAATTTTGCTCACCAGGTTTTTTTTAATTCTTGTAAGTTTTTGCTCGGCCCATCTATCGGAAATGCCCTCCTCTTCAATTTCAAAAGAAAGAACGGCCTTGCTTTCGTATTCAACGGGGTCAAGAGACACCTTGGCATGCACTAAACTCATGATAATCACAACGGAGGATAGGAATATCCATGGATGGCGAAAAATGAATTCAACTGATTTTATGGAAAAGGTTTCCGGAGTGTCTTCTTTCATTGGGTTATATTCCGCTTATTTTATTTAAAGTATACTATACGGGTCGGGATATTGCAATACTATAATTTGACATTACTGTGTTTATCAGGTATATTTTATAGTCAAGGAGGTGCGTATCATGAAACTATTGTCGCATATTTGTCTTGTTGGGGGTATAACTGTGTTTGTTTTAGGACTGCTGTCTAAATTTGTTTTAAAACTTGCTATTGCGCAGCCGGCCAGTTATCTGTTTATGACACAGATACTGATTCTTTTGAGCATCAATTTCGTCCTTTATGAAATTCTCAAGAAAAAATAACCCACAATGTTAGAAATCTCCGCTAATTACAAACGGTTATTAGCCTGTGTGGTGGTGTTTTTCTTTGCCGCCGGGGGGAGTGTTGCCTATACGTCAGAATCCTCCCGACCGGTAAATGTCGAATACGCTGCTGCCCGGCTCCAAAAGATGAGCGAAGGAGAAAAATTATACAGATATTTCGGCGTCGCTTCCGGCCTTCGTAAAGAGGGCAGACTTGAAGAAGCCGTGGAAATCCTGGGATATATACTTGAGAAAAATCCCGGAGACGATTACGTAAAGTCGTATCTAAAGCGCGCCGAGAAGGAGATGCAAAGGCATAAAGCAAAATGGAAAACGGACAGCAAAAAAGATGCCGCGTATCTCAAGGAGGAGAAAATAAAAGGCCTTGCGTTAGACGGCAGTAATTACTATAAGGCTGGGGATTACGATAAGTCACTTCTTCAGTTCGTGAACGTTTTATCCCTTGATTCGAAAAACCAAACCGCGAAACACTACATGGAAAAACTAAAGCGCTATTATGCACAAGAGCTTAAGATGGAAAATATCGCGCGAAGCTTCATAACGGGGAAAAAAGAGACTGATGTGGTTTCAGAAAATGCGGCAGATATGGAAGAACTTAAGTATATTGCGCTTAATAAAAGAGCGGACAGCCTGCTGAAACAGGCGGAACTCGGTTTTAAAATCGATGGGATAGTAGCCGCTGAAAAAGCAAGAGAGGAAAGATCTCGCGAGTTTACGCTTGGCCCGGGAGATATTGTGCAAATGAGCGTCCTTGACCATCCTGAGTTAAGCGGGGAGGTCACAGTGCTTTTGAGCGGTGAAATAAAACTCCCTCTTGTAAACGACATAGTGATGGCCAAGGATTTAACCATAGACGAATTAACCGAAAAGGTAACACAGGCCATGGGGCGATATGTACAAAAAGCGCGCGTAAATATCCTGCCGATCGAATACAAAAGTAAGACCTTTTATGTCATTGATGAGCTAACCTGCACTCCTTATCCGATAACCCGCCCGGACTTTACACTGCGCGATGCCTTATTTACATCCGACTGGGGAGACAATCGGGCACTAGGGAGGGTAGTTGTCATGAAGCCCTCTGAGCGGCGTCCCGTTATAAAGAAGGTTGATGCGTTTGATATTATCTACAGGGGCAATCTCAAAAATAACATGAGAATTCAGGACGGCGACGTAATATATGTTCCTATGACCTTTATGGCAAAAGTTACCAAAACCGTGGCCGACACCTTAGGGCCGTTTAGGGCAATGAGACAGGCAAGGGATAATTATCTTAACTTGAGATGGAACCGCCACGACTGGAAGGGGGTTCTTCGATTGCCCAAAGACTACGATACGCAGCCTGAGGACGGTAAGGACGTTAACCTTGAGAACTTGAGCTTGAGGGATTATATAGTTTCGCGTTGAACATTTTTCTTCCTACTCGCCTATCAAAACTTTATAGCCCTCTTTTATATCGTGGACAGTATGTTTATATTTTATATCGTCGATAAATGCCGCTGATATCATGTAGCGCGAACTTATAATTTCTCCCGAAGCTATTTGCTCGCCGGCATCCAGGATTGCAAGGCGCTGCCCCTCTTTAACCCTGTCCTTTGTCCCTAAACTAATGACTATAAGGTTGTTGTCTCTATCGATGGAAAGTATCTCTCCGGGCCTTTCTGTTTTAACAGAGGCGTTTGCCGCACTCGAAACCTCTTCCATCACGGTTGGCCTCCCCCCGGCGTCTGCTATAACAATAGGTTCAAGATCCACCACGCTACCGCTTTTGACCAATTCGATGTTATGAAGCGTTCTTTCGAGCACTTTTTTAATACTCGGGTCTTCCTCTGTGTTTATAGCTTTCTTTATGGATTCGGCTATAGGAATTGCTGCCAGGTTTTTCAGCTCATTATTAAGTGTTTCTGTTTTTTCTTCCAGCGTTTTTATTTTCTCGGCATATGTTATTCTTAGCTCTTCGTTTTTCGCTTCCAGCGACTGTAGCTTGCCAAACATGGATTCTTTCTCGGCTTTTACAATATCCAGTTCCTTTGTTTTTTTCTTTACGGTGTCTTTTATGCTTTTTATCCGGTCTTGTAAATCCATACTTTCTCTTATGAGATCCGCTTCTTTTTCATTGAACACAAATTCTACTTTTTTAACATGCCGGAATAAGAACACGGCAAAGAGTATACTAAATATACATATTGCTAGTGTTATTGTCATAAAAAATATATTTTTATTTTCCATATCCTGCCCTTTTGTTCGTAGCAACTATTATATCATCATTTCCCGGAATCGATATATTGTTTTTGGATTCGCTTTTTTTCTTTTTCTTTTACATCCCGTTGCCGCAGGCCTTCCGGAGTTCTTCCCCGAAATTTAAGCGCGCCTTTGTCAGCACCGGGGGACATGATACGCTTCACGCCCGCCATAGTCAAGTCTCCCTTCCTGATCTGGAATATGATAAAGGGACGGGGGCTATAGAGCACTCTCGCCGCAAAATCGCCGGCGCCCCTGCCCTTAAAAGTAATTCCATTTTCATGCGGCCTCACTTCTTCCATCGTGATTGGTATGTTTTCATCTTTTAACATGTCGAGACAGCGCAGCGTAAGCATGTTAAGTTTATCAAGCAGGAAAAAAGGCCTGCCGTCTAAGCTAATCTTTTTAAATACCCACCTCGGTATCCCGCTTTCCCTATCGATGTCAAAAACCATGGTGCCCTCCACCGCCATATCTTGTGGTTTAAGGGACTGGGGCGAATCTCCATACCCGAGCGTAATTCCTCCTTTAAAATTTACATCCCCCGTATCCTTAAAATCTAATTTCAAAGATTTGAGATCGATTAAGAATTCATCGTCTATAAGCCATGGAAATTCGGAACGAATGAATCTTGCCATGTCTTTATTTATGCCGGCTTCGCTAAGGTCAACGCGAAACCTATCTTCTCTTATCATGAGCCTGCCAAGGGTGCGGATGGATCTTTCAAAATCAAGCCTTGAATCCTTCACTGTTTCCAGGATTTTAAATGTAGAATACAGGGAGATTCTTGTGAAAAAATCCAAAAACAAATGCTCTTTTGTGCGTTTAGGTTTAACGGCAAAATCTCCTTCGGGAAATTTCTTATTAAATAGATCATACGCTTCTTGCCGCTTCCTCGGGCTTTTTATATTTTCGATTTTAAAATCTGTCATAAAAAGTATATCCAGATCGTGCTTCAGGCGATTTAGCGCCGCCTTGCTGCCCAAGCCTTCTACCGTAGCGGCCCTTCCCGATATAGATGCTTTTGTTATCATAACCGGGAAATTCTTTTCGATTACCCGTTTTATGCCGGTTAGCGAATTGTTTAGAAGAATCGGAGGTATGGGTATTTTTTCGAGGAACGCTTTTTTAATTATCAAATCCAGGGCATTCCCTTTGCTTACACCCAATGCCCATTCTACTTTGCCCTGTACGCTAAATTGACCCATTGTAATTTTCGCCTGGCTTATAGCTTTTTTACTTTTGAAATCCGTTTCCTGGCCTCTTATATCTACATACATATTTCCGACCGTATCCGGCAATTCTTTCTTAAGCCATTCATTAAAGCCCAGGTTAAATCCTGCTTCTTTGCTTACCGCCTTAAATTTGTATATCTCACCCGTATAGCCGCTTAAGCACAGGAGCCCCATCACCCTCCATGCCACAACGCGCGTAGCCCTCGGCACCAGGTAAGTAACAAACAGGCCCACGGGAGAGACCGGGGCAAGATATTTGGCATAAGATGTGTCCGGGTATCTTTTTATCAGCAGGTTGAATATCTCGTCTGCTTTCTCCGGATCATTCAAATCATAGAGATAGGATGCCCCTGCCTGAAAAAGGCAGAGGCTTGCAATGCCGGGGCTATCTCTGTAATCTTCCGCTAATTTAAGAGACAATTTTATAAATTCATCGTATTTTCCCTGCAGTTGATATATGCCGGCTACTTGATAGATGCTGTCGAAAATCAAACCACCGGCAGGCCCCTCGCCCATTATTTTCGAAAATGCCCCTAAGCTTTTCTCCCAGTCATTCTGTTGCTTGGCGAGCCATGCTACGTTATATTGCGCTTTTATAGCCGCACTGCTCGATGGCTTAAGATTAACGGCTCTTGTAAAAAATTTAACGGCCTCTTTCATATTGAGAAGCTGGTTATAAATTATGCCTATCTCATAGAAAATCTTTTGCTTTTCGTCTATTTTCTCAAGCGGTAAAGCGCGGGATTTAATGATCAATGAATTTGCTTTTTCTACAAGCGCCTTCCGATTTTCTAAAGCGGATAAAAATATCTGGGCTATTTTTGCGTCTTTCTCAGAGGGGTATGCGCCTGTAATTTCCCTGTAAAGCGCTATTGCCATATTGTATTCGCCTAAACGCTGGTAAGTATAGGCAAGCCTTAGCTTTGCCAGAAATATCTTTTCGTACTCGGGGTATGACATAATAAATTCCTTATAGCTCGTAACGAGCTCTTTTAAATCCTTGCCTTTTTCTAACTTGCGAAATTTATCAAAGAGCTTTGTGTCAACCACCTCCAAAGAAGGCCTCGCTTCGGGCTTGGGCCCGAAAGCGGAACGGACTATGTAGGCCAGGTAAATCAACCCTTCTCTTATAGGGCGATTTACCTTATCGATAACCGTCAGAATAAACCCTCTTTCCTTTTCTTTCTCCTTTATGACGCTGCCTAACGCCACCTTTACATGGCTTAATTGTTTAAAGCTCTTGCCACCTTCTATTATGCTTTTTGCAAATTCAAGGTGAATTACATTACGCGAACTTATACCGTAGGGTGGTATTTCTTTTGCTATGGCTTTTGTTATAAGCATATCCAGGCCGCTTACATCTTCTATGTCGTAAGCAAGGACGCTTTGTTGCAGAGAATATTTCAGGCCCTCAAGGGTGTGGTCTATGAGGAAAATGTTATAACATACGAAAAATGCTACTATAAAAACGATTCCGATAATAAGTTTATAAAACCGGAAAGTTAATCTAAGAAAAAAATCCAGAAGGAAATTTTTATTCATTCTGTTTTCTTCGTTTCTTCAGCGCGTCTCTTCGCTCTTCAATCGAGCTGCGCCGCCCCCCCGTCTGATCTCTTCGCTCAGTATCTGCCTTTTTTTCTTCTTCTTGCTTACCCCTATGCGCAGCACCCAGGTCATCTCCCCTTCTATCCATAAGGAAGTTGCTTTTCCCATACTTCTTAGCTGCCTTTTTAAGTCCCGCAGCAATGTTGGTAAGCTGCGAAAATGACGTAATCTCCCGCAGGACATTGCTTACGCCTGCCATGGAAATGGACATTATGGGGAACTTAACGGTTCTATCGCTATCTCTTGCCGTCGCCTCAATATACCCTTTGCCGGCATCTTTTTCTGAGTAAAACTCTATAATACCCTTGTCAAATTCCACTATTATGTGTCCGGCTATTACCTCAGCCTTTTCGGGTGAAGTCAAAAGCAAGAAATCATCTCCTCCCTCATGCCCTATAAAATCATTCCTTGCGCCGTTTTTAGCAATTGTTTTTTCAAATATTTTTGCGGTAAACATGATCACCTCGTCACCCGCGTGCACACCGTATTTATCGTTAAATGCCTTAAAATTGTCCAGGTCGCAGTAAATTAAAATAAATTTTTCTTTACTCTTTATCCTTCTTTCAACTTCTTCGCGAATTACTACATTGCCAGGTAGTTTAGTCAGGGGGTTCGCATTTTCAGCCTTTGCTTTCATCCTCTTTAGTTCAACAGTCATATAGTTAAACGTATCTGCGAGTTCTTCCAGTTCGTCTTTTGTTTTAATAGATATTTTTTCATCTAAGTTGCCCCTGGCAATATTTTTTGTCGCCCGGTTTAGTATTTTAACCGGTGATATTAATGCACGCGATAAAAGAACCGCCACGACTATATTGGCTACGATCACCGCTATCACCATAAACCTAACAGGCGCGTAAACATCATTCACCGCCTCTTTAAGGCTGCCAAGCGAAAAGGTAAGTTGTACAAAATATCCGTAAATATTTTCCGGCATTACGAAAAGATAGATTACCCTATTGTCCTTGTCTATAACGGGAAAAAGCCATTTGGACTTAGTCTTTGATCTGTAAATCTCGTTTAAGAACTTCTTGTCATAGGTAAAGGTAGACTTTATTTTGCCTTCCGAGATAAGCGGTGTGGCATTTTCATCTAAGAGAATAGCGTTATCAATAATGCGCGAATGTAGCGCCGATAAAAAAATGTTCTTTATTTTGTTCTCAACAACGCTTGGCGACGCCTCCCGGTCAAGCCCGGAGAAGAGGCGTTCCAGCTTGTCTCTCGTAAAAATCGCTCCTACATTTGCCCGGTACAGATTAGATTCAGCTGAGCTCTGCAACTGATTATACAATTGAATAGCAGCAAAAGCGGCTATAAGAAACAATGACGACATAACCATAGATGTTATGAGGCGCGCTTGAAGCGTATTTCGCATTTTAGCAACCATTCCCCTTATAAACTGTCGGGATTGTCTTAAGAAGTATTACAAAATCCGATAAAAGATTCCACGTATCAATGTATTTAAGGTCTAATTTGGCCCAGTCGTCAAAATCGCAAATACGGTTTCCGCCGGAAACCTGCCAGATGCAAGTAATTCCCGGGCGCATAGAGAGCCGCCTTCTGTGCCACCCTTTATAGAGAGAAACTTCCGTCGGCAAAGGCGGCCTTGGCCCTACCAGGCTCATGTTTCCGATAAGCACATTCCATAGCTGCGGAAGTTCATCGAGATAGTATTTTCTTAAAAACCAGCCAAGGCGGGTTATGCGTGGGTCGTTTTTCATCTTAAAGGCCGGGCCTTTCATCTCGTTCTTAAGGGTGCGTTCGAATTTCCTCTGCTTGGCATCTGTGTGCATTGTTCTGAATTTAAATACAAAAAATCTACGACCGTTCAAGCCCATGCGCTTCTGCACAAATAAAGCCGGCCCTTTGGAAGTTTTTTTAACCAAAGCCGCTATTGCAAGCATTGGCAAAGCCATAACAATAAGAATTGCTAAAGAAACCATAATATCGATTAAGCGTTTAATCATTAGCGCAAATTCGTTTTTTGACCCAAGCGAAAATATAAAAAGTGGTATATCTTCGAGATAATCCACGCGCGGAAGCACCATTTTCTGCATAAAATCGGGCTTAAACCACGTATCAATCCCGCGTTCCTGGCATGCAAGCATCGCTTTTTCGACTGCCTTGGGGCCCTGCCTGTATACGGTAAAAACCACAAAGTCCACGGCCTTGGAGTTCAAAACATTCCTGATACGGCTAACGTTGCCCAAGTACTTATACCCCATGAATTCCTCGCTCCCGAATTCCTCAATGGACATTACGCCGATTATGTTGAGGCCCAGGGCCTTGTTGTTTTTTACAGTTTCTATAAACTGCGGCATTGTGTATTTGTTTCCCACAAGAAGCACATTCTGAAAATTAAAACCACGACTTCGAAGCTCCTTATTTAACGAAGAAAGGGCCGAAAAGAAAAGTGAAACTACTAAATAGCTAAATACCATTCCGCCTAATAAATACAAGCGACTTAAATGAGTTGTTTTAAAAACATAGGCGAAAAACGCAAATCCCAGCACCCCGAACAGGTAACAAATGAATAATGCTCTTATGATGCCGGCCGGGTGGGCAAAGCGCTTGGAAACGCTGAAGCCCTGCATAAACAAACTGGCGATGACTACAAATATGAAAATACCAATCGAGCCGTGATATGTGCTAAATGGCGCCAGCCTCGGTGAGATTGCGTTTATCGCCCAGTGATAGAAGCCGAAAGAGAGGAATATGATTACCCCGCTCGCTGTAATATTCACCTTGTCTATAAGCTTTCGGCTTTCTCTTAGCATAATTTTATTTGTTTTATGATATCATTATATCCGCAAGAAGGACTTTAGCAAGTAAGATGTTCAAAATCTGCACTTTGTGTATTCGTGTTTCTGATTGTTTTCTATTTAATTTCAGCCGATATTTTTTTTGTATACTTCTTGTCCGCTTTTCTAAAAATTACAACGCCCAATATTTGATTAACTTTTATCCTCAGATAAGTTGTGATTCCAATAAATCGTACATGTAGCAAAAACCTTTTTATTCTATTATCAAGCCATAAATAAAATTTCCCACAGAAATGCGGTTTCCAAATTTGTGAATGAACTAAAGTGTATCCGTATGATTGCATCGTTTCTCCGGTTATAGACTCTACTAAATAGATATCTTTTTTGCTTATGCTATGGTTTCTGTTATTTACATTTTCTGCACTTGGGTAAGAATAAGTCGTGTATTTGGTATAATCAAACATTTCATCGGTATAAGCGATGCCGATAAACTTGCAAATTTTATTCAATACATCTTTTGTTTTTGACACTAGTTTTTCATATTTTATCTCTAAAAAGTTTTCATTTAAAATTGCCTCTTGCAGATTTTTAACTTCGCTTATGGATGTTAACCACTTTTTTGCAGCATAATAATAGTTTCCACACCATCTAAACTTAATCATCGACTTGCAAACCGGTCGCGGATCTCTCACTAAATGTATATATTTTGCTCTCGGAAAAGCCATATTGACGAGTTTATAATTCCGATGCATCTGAATGCCTATATATTGTTTGTTCGTTTCTTTTCTGCAAATTGCTATTATTTTTTTTATTTTTTCACTTGGCTGTGTGGATGATTTGATTAGATTCCGAAACCTTACTATGATCTTCCTATAAAACGGATTAAATATTCTTAAGCTATCTGAGTCTTTCTTAAGTAAACTGCTGATAAGGAAGTCGTAACTATCTGAGAATATATAAACTTGCGGATGATGGCTTAATAGTAACCTTAGAAGGGTGCTACCGCTCCTTTCACTACCAATGATAAAAACCAGTTTACCGTTATGCATAATTTATTTATTTTTGAAAATATTTTATCACATTAATGAACCCACTTTCCAAAAGTAGTTCCATAGGTAAAAGCTATACTATCGCTTACAAGGTCGAGTATACGCTTGCGATCGCTTGAAGACAATAAATATCTCCACTTTTCGCTTGCTATTTTAGAGTTTTTATATACTAAATAATAAGAGCCGCGTTTTAATAAATAATCAATAACAATATCGATTTTCGAACTAAAAGCTAGAGGATTTTTTAAAAAAGAAATTGTTTGATTTGGAAAATTTAGTCCAAAATGCTGAAATACTTCATTCACAACCTTCTGAGGTTCACGGCATAGATTTTCATAGATAATAATTTTGACATTTTGTCGATTCGTTATGGCATGAAAAGCCCGCTCAGTATCCATGTACCAAAGAAGAGCTGTTTTTTCTGTTAACGACATTTGTTTTATTTTTCCTTCAAATTTTTTAGCTAATGAAGGGTTTTGTTGTTGTAGTAAATCTTCGAGAATTATTTCTCTGCCAGCCGGCATAATACCTTTCTTATGCCCAACATTGTATGACTGCACAACGGCACATGGGTGTCGTAGGATATATACGATTGGAATATTTGTCTTTGTAACCAACTGTTCCAATATCACTTCCATATGTGCTTCTTTAAAAGCTAAAATAGGAAAATCTAACGGAGAAAAATTCCATTCGTAAAATTTTGAAAGCAGAGTTATTTTTTTAGCAAGGTAGTAAAAAAATATTTTTCCTTTTTTAGAGCGTGTAGCATACCGTTTCTGGAAAAATGGAGGTTCTTCAAACCATGGATTGGCCGGAAGAAGGGTTAAATAAAGTTCCTTTAAATATTTTGCTTCGAATTTACCTGACTTAAAAAGATTGAGAAAATACTTTATTTTTTCATTATTTCGAAGCCCATGAAATGGCTCAAATCGATAAACTACCTCCGGATGGCTTGAGACAATAGACCCAAGCCAGGAAGTTCCAGACCTTCCGGAACCAAAAATTCCCATAATTTTAAATTTATTTTCATTCATAAAAATTTTTCTTACCGAAATTACTCGACATAAGCACGACGCTATTAAGCCACATACACTTTTTTTAATTGTTTTAAAAAAAATACAACGATAGCACAAAATTGTGGATACAAAACTATCGAAGAATGAATTGCATAGATAAGAGCATCTTTAAAATTTATCTTAAATTTTTTTCGGAAATACGGGATTTTTATTAGAGGAAAAAAAATCATAACTAATGCCAGTAACCCGCTTATTTTAAATTCTGTAAGTACAGTTACACCTAGCAAAAATAAAATAAACATTACCTTTATGGAAATACAGATTGTTTTTAAAAACCATACTTTTTCACCGATTTTCAACATTTTTGTCCCTGCCTCAGCGAAACCATACCCGGCACGAAAGGCACGCTTAAAATATTGCATCAAACCACGCATATTTATATCGTGGTAGCACATAATCATATTGACACCGACTGTATACCAACCGTAATAATGTATCCGAGCGCTCAATTCAAGATCTTCACCCGCTATTAAATCTTCATTGTACCCTCCAATCTCTTCCAAAACAGAACGTCTCACCAAAACATTACCTCCGAATAAGTTTCCTTTATTACCAGGGTTTGTCCAGTCTAAATTTATCACAAAGTGAAAAAAATTCTTCCGAGGATATGCTTCCTTTAACCAACCAAAAATAGCCCCTGTCCTTTCCTCAACGTATCTAACTGCCTCAAGAAACCAGTTTTTGTCAATTACTATATCGCTATCAAAAAAATGTATCCATTCTCCCCTTGCAACCTGCCATCCCACATTGCGTTCTTTTCCTGGCGTAGGTGTGTGCAAATTAAGTTCGATAACCTTAATACCATTGATTCCTTTTGCAATTGTAACGCTCTGATCTTTGGAACCGCCATCGACATAGATAATTTCTACTATATTTGAATATGTAGATTTTTTTATCGATTCGAGACAGACAGCAATAGTTCTTTCACTATTAATACCGATTACCACACAAGAAATAGGCAGATAAGTTATGTTCATCTTTTTATTTTCAATTGAAAATAATTTTATATGCCCCTAACATCCACATTATAATGACCACAATCATGAGCGGTGATGTGCGTATATATAATAAGCTATCGTATTGCTCATTGTATTTTATGTTACGCCATGAGATTTTTATAAATTTTATAAGGGCAAAAGATGGAATTGCAATGAGCATTAAGACTTTATTTTTCACAACTCTAGAACCAGAAATGTGATATATGCACCGTAATTGCATATTGCTCATACCGAAATTAAAGGCCTTTCTCAATAGTCCTCTGAAATTAGTATGAAATATATGAAAAACTTTTAACTCTGGGTTAAAATATATCCCATTACCTTTATTCCGCAATCTTATGGTTAGGTCTACATCTTCGGAAGTTTCCATATTATGAAACTGTTCGTTTTGGAATATAACTTTTTTTATAGCTAAAGCGGCCGCTGGCAAACACCATCTTTCACCTTTTTGCATTGATGATTTAAATTCACTAAATTCATAAAACCATTCCAATTTATTCAATAGATTATTCCTCTCACCATCCCAGATATCTATAGCTCCTGAAAAAACATTATGGCCCATTTTGTAATATTTAATAACTTTATCAAGCCAATTACTGGGTACAACGATATCAGCGTCAATAAATACAAGCAATTCGCCTTGAGCTTGCATGGACCCAATATTCCTTGCGATACCTGCATATGCTTTATCAATCAAACTTAGTAATTTAACCTTTGAAAATCTTCGTGTAATACTGTCAATGCGGCCATTGGGGGAACTGTCAATGACTATAATTTCATAAGTAAATTTGGTATTTTGTGTCGATAAACTCTGCAAACACTGTTCGATAGTCCTTTCAGATCTATAGGAAGGGATGATAATCGTTGCATCCATTTAATGTTTACTTTTGATTTATAACCTTTCTATATATCTTTTTCCATATCGAGTGATTCCAATGATATTCTCTTATTTGTTGGCCAATATTATTGTTAAATGATCGATCTACATCTTCCATAAGCCATTTCTGATATTCTTGAGAAGTTTTAAAATGCCTCCATTTTGCACAAAGTGATGTTATATTTCTTGCATTTGGCTTATTCATCAGGCAATATTTTGACCGCGGATCATCCATCATCTCTGTATATAAGAGCGGAAAATACCACCCATTAATTAAACCCTTAAGAGTCATTTTAGCCTTGTCAATTGGCATAAAGGGTTCATAATATTTTTTCATCAAAAATCGAAGCGCTACTTCGCGTCTCATTAATACCGCGCTGAAACCTATTGTGAGATTTTGCAATATTTGATACTGACCGATCTTTACAACCTTGCGCATGGCAGCTTTGCGATTGCGTTCAAAATCTTCGGGCATAAACGTCCAACAACCGATCATACCTAACCGTTTTTCATTTCGCACAGCTTCGCTAATCTTCTGTGTCCACCCAACTGGAGCCAATGTATCGTCGTCGAGTTTACCAATAACGTCTGATTGACTTTGCTCCAAAAACCAAAAAAAAGGTTTGGCTTGATTTGCATTTTTAGGTGATAAATATCGCTTGATAATTCTTTTGTCGCGATACGAAAACAAAATATCAGCACTTCCATCGGTTGATCCGTTATCCCAACAATAAACGCGAAAATCCCCTTTATCAGCCAATAAAGCAGGGAGTGATCTTTCGACATATTCCCGTCGGTTACATGTAATATAAAGTATATCTACCGGCGTGGCCATCTTTAAATGTTTTTATCGAATATTTCTTTTTTCTGTATAGCAATTTTTTTTATATTGAATTCTCCCGAAATCAACTCTCTGGCATTATTGGCACAAGTCTTTACTAAATTATTATCTTTGCCTAACAACTTAATCGCATCTACAAGTGCAAAAGGATCTTTTTCCGGAACGAGTAATCCAGTAAGTTTATTTTTAACTATTTCGGGAATACCGGAATGAGCTGTTGCAATCACTAAAACTCCCGAAGCCATCGCTTCCATTATCACAGTTGGAATACCTTCTTTTTCACCTGTTTTGCTCTCAACAGACGAAACAATAAGAATGTCGGATCTACTTAGTTCTTCTTTTACCTCTTCATGAGGTATTGATCCTTTAAAAAATATACAATCCGATAAACCGTAAGTTTTACTTAGTGATTCTATTTTAGACTTTAAAGGGCCTTTTCCTATAAAAGTTAATTCAAAATCTATTTTTTCCTTCTTCAATAATTCTGCTGCATCCAGTAAATATTTAAATCCTTTTTTTTCTACAAAACGCCCTATAGAGATCAATTTTATTTCTTTTTGGTTTTGCATTATATGTGAATTTTTCCAAGCAAATTCATTAGGATCGACACCGCACCTAACAATATATGTCTTTTGCCTACACGGAAATAGATTATCGTTAATGTAATCTTTATTGTACTTGGAGATTGTACATATGAAGTTGGCTTTTTTTAATTTGCTCTTTAGCCCGATCATTTCCTTTAATCCTTTTATTCCTGCTGAATGGACCGTTATGCTATAGGGCAAACCCAACAAGCCGGAACAATACATTGCGATAGTGGCGGGGACATTCATAAAATGTGCATGAATATGTCGAATTCCTTTTTGTTGCATGTTTAAAGCAATGCAAGGCGAGATAAAAAAATGATACATCAGCTTTAAGTGTTGATATATATTTAATTCTTCGTTAAAAAGAGCTGCGAATAGAGTTTTAAAATAACATAAAGGTTTAGTTATGATAAGCCAAAAATTTCTCGATATAATTGACGATATTTTTAGCGGATATAAAAAAGTAGTTCCGTTTAGTAATTTTATTTCTTCATTGGATAGTTCTGCTGCGCTTTCAGGACGAATACCAAATAATTCAATATCCATTCCTAATCGACGTAATTCCGAAATTTCTCTTCTTATAAATGTGTGAGAAAGGGTGCCTACACTGGTTGTTACGTACCCAATTTTTCTGTGTTGCAGGATAAAACACTCCTCTTTTAATCCTTGCATTAAAAATAGCTTACCGCCCAAGATACAATTTTAAATAGTTTGCGATAGATTTTTTCCAATGTTGCATTATATTTTTTTTATGTTTTTTAAGAATTTTATTTTCTAGTACTGAATAATTCGGCCTATGAACTGCTGAAGAGAAACTTGTAGTTTTAACGGGTATAAGTTTAATTTTAATAGACGCATTTCTAAATATCTCTTTGGCAAACTCGAACCAAGAACATTCTCCTTCATCCGTTGAATGCACTATGCCATAAGGAATAGAACTACATTTACAAAAATGCAAAATCTGTTTTGCAAGGGAATATGTCCAAGTAGGTGTAAGAATTTCATTATTGACAATTGATATTTCTTTTTTTTCTTTCGCCAGTCTAAGCATTTTAACGACAAAATTTTCGCCTTTTGCCCTGCATGGTGCAAGACCATATAGTCCCGATGTCCTAACAATAAAGTATTTTCTACACGATTCTTTAATACAAAATTCGCCTGCTACCTTTGATATTCCATAAGTATTCAAAGGTGAAACAGGGGTTTTTTCAATATAGGGAGATCTTTTTTTGCCGTTAAATACATAATCGGTGCTTATCCAAATAAGTGTCGAATTAACCTCTTTTGCAACAAGAGCAACATTCCTTGCACCAATACTATTTATTAAAAAAGCTTGTTCTGGATTAAGTTCACATTTTTCCAAGTGATGTGCGGCTGCAGTATTTATAACAACCTCGGGTTTTATATCTTTAAGCAAAGTTGACACCTGATCAATGTCTTTTACTTCGAGTCTATCGTGATTAAGCTCTACAACAGTATGGTTATTTTCTCGAAATACCTGACAAATATCTGTGCCCAATTGCCCATTTGCTCCTATGACAGCGACTTTCATCGTTTTCTGTTTCTGCTTTTTTGAGTATTATTTGAACGCTTTTCTAACAAAGATGTAAAAATCTTTATGTTATAATATCTAGGGTTATCGTAATCTTTGAATTTATTCATGTTGTCTACAAGATCTTTTACAATACAGTCAACATCATAGGTCGGTTTGAAACTAAGAACTTCTTTTGCTTTATTAATATTGACTTTGTAGCTTCTATAGTCTTTCTTATCTAGAATTTTGATACCGATTTTTTTATTTAATCGTTTTTCAATGCCCTCTCTTACAAGATCACCTAATTCACCCAACATGTAATTACCAGAAGCAACATTAAAAACACCTGAAATTTTCTCATTAACTTCAACAGTTCTAAGATATATATTTATAGCATCATGCATACCAAGGATAGGCCTCCATAGAGAGGCATTCTTGATAGTAATTTTTCCTTCTACCATTGCGGATCTAAACATAGCATTTACAGCCAGATCTAAACGCATTCTAGGACTATAGCCACTTATTGTTCCCATGCGTAAACATATAACAGAAAAGTTTTCAGCAGTCATTTGGATAACACCCTGTTCACCTTGAAATTTCGATATACCATAAGGATAGCTACAAGATATGGGGTAATTTTCGTCACATAATCCTTCGAACCCATACCCATAAATAGAACATGTACTGGCATATATAAATCTTCTTATCCCTATCTTTTTTGAAACATAAGCCAAATAGGTAGGTGCGGCTGTGTTAAAAATAAAGTTTTTGCTAGGAGAAAATTCTGCCATAGGATCATTAGAAACACCAGCAAGAAAAATGACCTGGTCACATCCTTTAAGATCATGTTTGGTCATATCAAATACGTTTCTTTTAAGTATATCTGCCTTTTTTGGAAGATAGTTTCCAAACCAAAAAAGATCTGCTACCTTAACTTTGTAACCTCTATCTAACAGCGCAGGAACCAATGCCGACCCAAGATACCCCCCGCCACCTGCAACAAGAATTCTCATAAATATCCTCTCTGTTGGTTTTTGGTTTGTTTTATTTGTTTAAAATTTTCTGATTCGGGTTTTTTAAACCAATCAGTAAGCGTCTGAGCTCTCGCGTCTTTTTCTGATACTATTGGATTTTTAATAGGCCATTTGATACCGATATCAGGATCGCACCATAGAATACCAGATTCACAATTTTTGTTATAAATACCCGTACACTTGTATTGGATCTCTGCATAATCTGATAAAACGCAAAAGCCCCTCGCAAAGCCTGCAGGGGCCCAAATCTGTTTTTTGTTTTGAGCTGTTACTTCTGTTCCAAACCATTTTCCCAAAGTTGGTGATCCTTTACGAATATCAACTGCAACTAAAAAAGCGCTTCCGTAAGTTACCCGCATAAGCTTTCCCATGGGAGGATTCCATTGAAAATGTAGACCACGTAAAACATTCTTAACTGACTTAGAATGATTATCCTGAACAAAAACTGAAGGAAGGCCAAGTGTTTGAAATTCGTTTGCTTTAAATACTTCTATAAAAAAACCGCGTTCATCTTCAAATACCTCCGGTATAATGACTACTATCTTACCAAAATGTATAGATTTGATTTTAAATTTCATAATCCATTTTTAATCAACCGGTCTTTCGCCAAATCTTGTAACTACTAAATTATCGTATGCCATCCTTATGTGTTTGAGTTTATCTGATGTTCTAAAGTGTTTTTTTTGTATCAATAATCTTTCCAATATTTCCATATAATCAAGGGCTATAATAAAAAAGAAATCCAGTAGTGTATATAGTATACCATAATGCTTTCTAAAATATATAAATTCGCTTCTCAGCCGAAACTTTTCATTCTGGCCACCTTTTGATGTTACCTCATTCATTCTTTTAAGAGTTGCACCTCCTAAATGAATCACTTCTGTTTCGGGATAGAATAATACTTTCCATCCTTTTCTTTTAGCTCGCAGGCAAAAGTCGCAATCGTCATAATACAAAAAATAGTCTTTTTCTAAAAAGCCGATCTCATCAATCGCGTCCCTGCGTATTAAAAAATAACACCCCGGAACCCAATCAATTTCACGGACAGATCTGTGGTTCCATTTCATATTATCTATACCCCTTAAAAATGGAATATCTGGGAATTTATATCCAATACCCGAATAGGATAAAAAAATTCGCCATGGAGTTGGGAAATATCTGGCAGAAGGCTGCAAATTACCATTTATATCAACTAAACGACATCCCAACACTCCGCATCTTTGATTTGTCTTCATAAAATTTATTGTTTTTTGGAGTGTGTCTTCCTCTATGAATGCATCAGAATTAAGCAGTAAAATAAACTTCCCTTTCACCTTTTCATATGCTAGATTATTTGCTCTAATAAAACCTAGATTTTTTGTACTTTCCACAAGTACAACCTCGGGAAAGTCTATTTTGATCATCTCTGCGGTGCCATCAGAAGAAGCATTGTCTACAAATATAATTTCTTTTTTTAGTTTATCTTCGGAATTTCTAATCCTCGTTAAACATTTCTTAACTAAATCTTTCACGTTATAAGCCACTACGATTATCGACAAATCCATTTATCTTGCCCGCCATCGTTTTATTCGATCTTTAAGATAATTGATTTCCTCAGAAGTAAAGTAATTTGACAATAAAGTGAAACTTATATATATCAAGGAAAAAATTAAACTTAAAATTGTAAAATAAAAAACATTTAATGCCTTACTTGCACTACTCAAGCCAAATTCCAGAACTATCCATTTTAGGCCAATACATAATGTTCCTCCAAGTAAAAGTGGAAATAACGTTATTTTTTTGAGTAGCGCTAATGGCTTTGTGTTATAAAATTTGTTAAATTTTACGCAAACATAGATAGAACTTGCCATAATCCCGATAAATATAGCTAAAAGTAGTCCTATAAGGCCAAAAGTTTTTGTAAAAACTATCCCCAAAGGAATTATTATAAGCGATCTTATTATCGCACCGTACATTTCATATTCAACGATGCCTATGCCACGTAGTATTGACGGCGCCACCCCCATTAATGCCATACTGATTGCAGCTGAGATTACCATTACATAGAATGTATAGCTAATTTCTGGGTTTTGTGTACCGAGCCATAAATAAAATATATATGGGATAACTGTAGATGAGCCGAAAAAAATCCAAGAAATCACAAAAAACGAATATTTTGAGCCTTTATAATAGATTTTGTCAATAAGATCTTTTCGCATCCTGACATTAAGGTGAGAGACAGCTGGTATAAGTGCTGAAGATAAAAATATCGGGACCATTCTGACTGCCTGAGCAACTTTAAATCCTATTGTATAATATCCAACATAGGCCAAACCTAAAACACTACTTAAAACCATTTGTGAGAAGCTAACCAAAATAAATCGGCTAATCAGAACTACCTGCACTTTGTATCCGTAATTAAATAATTTCCTAAAAAGTTGTTTGCTAATTAAAAACAAAGAAATTTTTAAGCCAGGGAAAATCTTTATTCCAGCGATAATCCATAAAATTACACTCACTAATAGCCTTATGGCGGCATTAATTGTTAAGCCCAGCACCCCCCAATCGTTACGAATCACCAGTAAAATTCCTAAAAAACTTATGATTCGAGTAAGAACTAATATTGCGTTTCGTAGTTCCATGCGCTGCAAGCCATCAAGTAGCCCGGAAAAACAGGCAAATGCATTTGCGCTACACATGCTACAAAAGGCCAATAATATTGATGCCTTGGCAATTTCTCCATACTCAAAGGGTATTTTAAAGAGCCTGAATACAATGGTATTTAAGTTAACATAAAGTAAAAGAGTCGCGACTATCCCGATAAAGAAATAAAAGAAAAGTCCTGTGCTTAATATTTTATTGATGGTTAAATTATCATTCTTTGCATGGTATTCAGCAATAAACTTAGCATAAGATTGACGTATGCCGAAGTCGAAAAATGTAATGTATCCGGTTAAAACAAATACCAAAGACCACAAGCCGTATAGTTGACTACCCAAATACCTGTAAATCAACGGTGTGGTAATAATTAACATTGCTATGTCAAAGAACTTTCCTACTGCATTAGCCCCGGTGTTTTTTATTATTTTATCGCCTATATCCATATATGCCAGATATTCAGTTCTACTTGTTATTTTAGATTCTTTTTAAGTTCTGGATAAAAATCGACTTTCCCCCTTGATAATTTGCAAATATACAGCGCAGAAACCAAATAAACACCATAAGTAATACGATGACTGATAAGTAACGGTAGCCATCATAACTAGAGTGGCAGCAGTAATTGAAAATAGCATTTTTCCTAACAGAGATAGCGTTTCATCGCGTGTAGAAAAAAATGCTTTTAATATACCAAATAGTAATTTCAAAAATATCAATAGAAAGAGGCATAAACCGATAAGCCCGTGTTGAAGTAAAATAAGCAAATATGAACTAACTATATCAACCCCACCTGTTATTAATACTCCGCCATATTTTTTTAATTCCTGTATTTCGGGTTCTTCCATGTAAGAATTATTTCCTGTAAGAGGAGATCTTTTTGCTACTTTTATAGAATTAACCCAAAGTTTCTTGCGATACTCTACTGTACGCTGCTGTCTTTCTCCAACGAAAGGTAATGTTGACAGCGTAATATTGGAAATAGGAGAAAATAAAAAGGCAAAAGCTAACGCCAAAATGATTGGCGTAAATTTAAATGCTTTTTGTTTCATCAGTATGATGAATATGAAAAAGAAAACTGCAAATCCTAGCAGTGGTCCTCTAGAGAGTGTAAAAAGCATTGAAAAAAACAACGTCCCTATGACTAAATGAAATTGCGTTTTCTTTTCATAAAATGAATCTTTTAAAAACATCATAAATCCTATCATAAGCGTTAGGTATGTTCCAAAAGATATAGGATGGGAAAAAGATGCCTGTGCCCTTAGAACGCCTAATCTTCTTAAATATCCTACCCTTTTTGTTGCAAGTATTTCTGAAATAAATTCTAATGCCTCATACATATTCCATCCTTTTATTGTGTTGAATATGCCCATAAGTGCTAAAATAAAAGCTACGAATATCATCGGTTTAAATAATTTTGCGAAATCTTCCGCTCTAGATATAGTTCGGCTTACAACAAAATAAAGCATAAACGGCCCAAGAAACAAATAAAACCCACTCCTAAAAGCATCTGTAAGGGTAGTATCTCTAAAGCCTAAGAAAAAAACATATACAAGATAAATGATAATATATTTATCACATCGTTGAGAAAAAATTGTTCTTTTTATATATGGAAAAACATTTAAAAAAATTGGTAACAAAATGAAAATATTCAGCATTAACGGATAAGACAAAGTAAATAACTGCTGTAATCCAGGAAGTGGAATTTTCTGGGCAAAATTCTCTGGAACCAAAGGCAGGAGAAGAAAATAATAACTTAAACACTCAATGCTTGGCTTTTTTGGCACGAATTTTCGGACCAGTACGAATAATATAGCAGTAAACAAAAAAAAGTTTCTTGAACAATATAAAGCTGTAATAACTAAAAAAAGCAAAAGACCCCATCGTAAAAAAATTCTATCATTAAAGAAAAATCGGAAAATAAAACTCCCGATTATAATAAAACCTGTTATAACAGCATATTCACGCAAGAATAATGGCAGCATTAGGTCATTCCATATCAAATAGATTAGTTAACATATTTAATTTAAATATCTTCTTCAATTTGGTATTGGGACAAGTTAAAATAAGTTTTTTATGGGACATTTTTTGATGTTTTAGTAATAAAAGGAGTGTGCCCAAAAAAGAGCTGTCCACATATTCCGTTTTAGAAAAATCTATTACAATGTCTTTATTTTGTTTGGCGCTATCCCTAAAGGTAGTTTTTGCCACTGAATTATTTAAATAATTACAGATGCCGGCAATTTCAATCTTCAATTTGGATTCTTTATCTATAATATGGATAACTGGTGATTTACTAATCAGTTGATATTTTTTATTCACAAACAAAAAACCCATATAAGGAATTACAGATGTTATAAAAAGAAATATCAAGAATATGCCATCTTTCAGATATCTTCCGCATAAAATAGGCTGTTGCATTATCCTCCATAACCATTCTAGTCCAACTTTTTGCATCCAGCTGGGCGCACGCTTTACAGTGCCTGCAATAAAATCAATTGCTCTTCCGACATGAGAAATAACTTTTGTGTTTAGCCTATTTATATTTTTTTTTATCCAAGACATTCCCTTTTTGGCACCTAGAGAAATAAGCAATATATCCGGGGCCGTTTTATTTATTTCATTAATTATTCCCGCTGTACTTATCTCCTCTGCCGAACCGTATTTTGGACAATAATAACCAACTGCTTTGATTTGTTTTTTTCTATTGTGAATAGCTATAAAAGCTTGTTTTGCGACATTTTTTTTACCACCAAAAAAGAATAATTTATAATTTTTATCTACTTTGTTGGCTATGATATATTCCATTAATGTAGAGCCTGCGACTTTCTTCTTGATAGGAAAACCAAAAAGATATGCTACCCAGAGGATAGGTGAACCGTCAATAATACATATATCACTGCTTATAATTTCTTTTTTAAACTCTAAATCATTGAGTGAAATCGTAACCCAATCCATATTAGGCGTTGATAATAAGCAGTGGTAATTATTGATTATGCTATCATCGATGCATTTACAGACGTCTCCTATGGAATAATTATCAAATGGTAATCCAAAGATACACCAAACATCACGTGCAAAATCACGATCGATCTTTTCTTTGTTATTCATAAGATTTCTTTAATATATACGTGTAATAGTATACCTGATGAATTATGCAAAGGGAAGAGAGCTACGCCGGGTTTTTAGACCTGCTCTGAGTGGCTTTTCACATTAGGGTACTAATGTTTATATAATCCCAAGCGATGGCGCAGTGGGCGTGTGATTTCTAATAAATATTGATAAAAGTTGTAGGTAAACTTGTGGGATTCTCGGATCGAAAATAATCCTTTTTCTGATAGTGTCTTATTTAATAAGTCGACTTGTTGTGAGGTACCTGGACTTGCTGCGAAATTCTCATTAAACGGGCACACACAGTAATTGATGGGGCACCTAATAGCTTTAGAAAAAGTTTTCCATTCTCAAAAAAAGTTACCGAGTT
>JAMXCZ010000078.1 GCA_024542975.1 Candidatus Omnitrophota bacterium
TTATTAATGACGGCTACGATGTAGCAACAGCATTCAGATTTTATAGAATGCGATTCAATCCGATGTTTATATGGCGGGATACGTTAAGCCGCGGATATCGGCTGCTATCGAGGATTCTCCTTGAAGAAGAATTGAAAGATTCAGAATGTGGTTTCAAGTTCTTTAATAGAAAAAAGATAATGCGGCTTGTGGATATTTCACGTTATAACAAGTGGTTTTGGGATACAGAAATCATGACATACTGTATTTACGAAGGGCTTAAAATAAAAGAGATTCCCGGCGTTTTCGACAGGAGGGAAGACAAAACTAGTTCGGTCCATATCTTAAAGACAGTAATCGCATATTTTACCAATCTCGTGGGATTCAAACTATACCTTATGAAGCATAAAAAAAGGCTATTTAAATTAAATCATGAAATTCGTTCTGGCGACGCCGCCCTTTGATTTATTCAGGGACGGCTATAGCACAAAGAGAAGTATTAAAAAAGGCCATCTGCAGCCGCTTGGTATAGGCTACATCGCCCGGGTTGCCCTGGAGGCGGGAATAGAAACCTTTATCGTGGATTCCTCAGTTCTGGGCCTGGACCGGGATGCGGCAGCTTGTGCTATAGCTCAATACAGGCCCGATGCGGTGGGTATCTCCACGCTTACCGCTGCCAAGGCGCAGGCATTTGAACTCGCCGGTGCTTTAAAGCAAAAAATGAATGTAACGATTATCATGGGCGGGCCGCATGCTACCTGTTATTCGGAGGAGATTTTACGCACCTGCCAAAGCGTAGATTTTGTTGTTGAAGGCGAAGCCGAGAAGGTCATACTTCCGTTGTTAGCGCATATAAGGAAGAAAACAAAACCGCACGGCCTCAAGGGCGTAATATTCAGGAATGGAAATTCAATAATAAATAACGGAATCGCTGAAATAGAATACGACCTAGACAAAATTAAACCGCCGGCGCGCCATTTATATAAGAATACGTTATATTCCCCACTTCCACATGCGTATAAAAGGCTTCCGGCAACAAGCATGATTACCTCAAGGGGCTGCCCGTATAGCAAATGCGCTTTTTGTTTTTCTTCCGGTAAAATGAAAAAGCGATTCAGGAGATATTCACCGACGAGGGTTGCGGATGAGATACAACATGTAAGCAGGAATTTCGGTGTACAAGAGATAATATTTTGCGATGATAACTTTCTTTTTAACAAGAATTGGATAATGGAATTTTGTGATTTATTGATGAAAAGAAAAATTGACATTTCATGGTCATGCACGGGCAGGGTGGATACCGTTGATTTGGAGATGCTTAAGAGTGTAAAATCCGTCGGGTGCTGGACAGTTTTTTACGGCATTGAATCAGGTGTCCAACGACTCTTGGATACCATCAAAAAAGGTATTACTGTCGAAGAGGTGAAAAATGCGATTAAATGGACGCATCAAGCGGGTATTGAGACCAGGGGTTCGTTTATGTTCGCCCTTCCCGGAGAAACTCCGCGTGACGCGATGGAAAACATAAAACTCGCAATTTCACTAGACCTTGACTACGCATTGTTTCATGCCGCTTTTCCTGAACCAAAAACCGAACTTTTTGACATAGCAAAGGCATATGGCGACTTTGAGAAGTACCGCGGCATGACCAAAGCCACGTTTGTTCCCGAAGGGTATAAAGACGGAAGAGAAGTGGAAAAAATGGTACGCAAGGCCTACAAAAAGTTTTATTTTAGGCCCAAATACGTGTTAAAGAAACTCCGATCCATAAAAAAAATGTCCGATTTAACCAAATACATGGAGGGTTTTCTGTTCCTTAAAGGAATGTAGTAAGAACGTTTAAAATACATGAAGACGCTACTTGTATCCTTACAGAAAGACATGAATGCAGTCGGCTTAAAGTACCTGCACTTCTATCTCTTAAAGAAAGAATATAACTCTCATATTCTTTTTCTCCCTAATTTTAATCCAGCCGATATAAATCACCTTGAAGCTATCAGGTGCTTTGTGCGCGAAATAAATCCCGGTCTGATCGGGATAAGCCTGATGAGTACCGAGTATTACAAGGCGCGCAGTTTAACCAGGTATCTTAAGAATCATGTTCCGTCCGTACCGGTCATATGGGGAGGAATACATCCAACTATATCGCCGGAACATTGCCTGGAGTGCGCAGACTATGTTTGTATCGGAGAAGGTGAGAGGACTATTGTGGCGATAGTAGAGGCTATAAGCGCCGGCAAGGACATAAAACGCATAAATAATCTGTGTTACCTTGAAGGAGGAGCCATAAGAAGAAATGCCCTCAATCCCCTTGTTGACAATTTAGACGAGATTGTATCTCATGAGCAGGTTCCTCAAAATAGCTACATCCTTGCAAACGGAGGGGTGCGGCAATTTAACCGAAAATTATTTATGACATACGACAGATATTTGGGTAAAAGCTATATCACAAGAATCGGCAGAGGCTGCTTTTTTTCGTGCACATACTGTTGCAATAATTTTATTACACGACTTTATGGATCTAACAGAATAAGAAAACGAAGTATGCCGAATGTTATTGAGGAACTTGCGAAGGCATTAAAAGATAGCCCGCAAACTGAATATTTCGGATTTATGGATGATTGCTTTTTGGCTTATGGGGATGAATATTTAAGAGAGTTTTGTAGAATTTATAAAGAAAGGATCGGGAAGCCATTCGCAATCCAGGCAATTCCGGTTTTTATTACGAGAGATAAATTAGAAATATTAAAAGATGCCGGGCTCGCCTGGATTAGTGTAGGGCTACAAAGCGGAAGCGATCGTGTCTGCAAGGAGGTCTATAAACGTAAATCGCTAAGATCGCATTTTCTTAAGGCGTCGAGTGTCATTAATGATCTCGGGATAGCGGCGTATTATGACCTTATTCTGGATAATCCCTTTGAAACGGAGAAAGACAGCCTCGAAACCATAGAGACCCTGATAGAAACACCGAAACCCTTCTATATGGATTTCTATTCATTGGCTTGTTATAGCGGAACCGAATTACATGAAAAGCTAAAGAGAGAATACCCTCAGTGCGTGGATGATTATCTCAGTAAAGATTATCTGTTGCCGCATAGTAACGCCATAAACGTCCTCATAAGGTCTTCCGCATTCATTGATCGAAGAATTATGAAGCAGATCGTACGCCTGTATAAAAAAAATCCAAGAAACCTTCAATTCAAAATTCTTTTACATGGTATTAACTTGTTAACCCTATTCATATTTGCGCCCCTGACCTATCTGCAGGTAATACGGTTATCGCAACGGGGATCTTACTTAAAAACGTTCAGGATGTTGCCGACATATTTCAAACTGATAGCCGCGCGATATATGAACCAATTTAAGGGCATATTAGTCAAATCCGAAGTTGTGAAATGATACTATGACAGGAGGTTTATGCAGACCAGACTAAATACAAAATTTATTATCGGCTTAATTTTTTTATGGACGGTTACAGCTTTTTTTCTTATTTTATCACCTCTCGCAGAAAGCATCCGTTTCAAGCTGCCCTTCAGAACCTTGAATATTCCGATAGCTTACTGGTCCTGGGTTATGACGGGGCTAGTTTTTATATACGCTAGTTTATGCAAATATAGCATTGGCGCGTCTCTTAGGGCTTTTATCCCGGTAGGCATTATTTTTCATTTAACAATATTCATGTCCGACCTCGTTTGGAATGACCGGATATGCTCTGCCATAGATGGGCGTTATCTTCTCTACATATTTTTTGTTGTATACCTCTTTACAGCGGCATCGTCATTGTGGGCTATGTATCCTTTACATATTTTAAATATGCGTAAAATCCTGTTGAGGTTACCGCTGGTTTTTGCGCCTTTTCTCTCTCTTTCTTATTCCATATATAAGGGAAGCGCGGTAGGTATCATAATATTCGGAGCGTGTATAGTGCCGATTTTGGCCTTATTCTTTTTTCGCAAGCTGTTCAACGCCCTGAATGCCTTTCTCCGAATTATTAATGCAGCCTTTGCGTTTATTAAAAACAACGAAAAGGCATTATTATGGACGATTTTCTTAGTGGCTTTTTTTGTGAGGATCCTATTTTCGTTCATACTTATAGCTAAAACTGGCTCGGACTATGTGCTCGCCAGTGACGACGGAGACGGATACGATCAGATAGCCGTATCATTGTCGGGTTCTCCTGTGAAAAATTGGGTTGCAATATTGGCCAAACAACCATGGCCCCCCGTCTATCTCGTATTCCTGGGCGTAATATATAAGATATTCGGGCAGAATTTTCATGCCGCGACAATAATCCAGTCGATTTTAGGAGCCGGCATCGCTATTTTAATATACCTGCTGACGAAGAGAATTTTTAATAAAAGTACGGCTATCATCGCGGCGTCTCTCATCGTCCTGGCCCAGCCCCTTATTTTTCTTTCAGCCGTTTTAGGAACTGAGGCTGTCTATGTTCCACTGGTTGTTTCGGCTATATTTATTTCATTAAGCGCTCTTTATTTTGACCGGGAAAAGATATATGCTAAAGCAATTCTTGCAGGGGTTACGTTTGGATTGGCTGCCATGACCCTTGGCACAATCACCCTTTTTCCCATAATAGTGTTTATTTTCATGATTTTACCCAGGATTTTGCGGCGGCCATTCTTTAAAAGGCTAAAAATAGCGTCAACGTTTTTTGCGTTTTTCTTCGCTACGTTTTTTTTACTTAAAGCCGTATACGTGATGGAAAGTGGGACATGGAAGGGCGGTTACGAAGAAGCAGGGCATTATCTCTGGTCGTTGCGTACGCCATTCAACTATGAGGTAGATCCTGACAATCGAAAGTTTATGGCCCTGGGCATATACCCGTTCACAAAACCGATCGAATCCATTAAGATCGCTTTCAATAACCCGAGAGAGGTCTTGTCTATAGGCCTCGAGGTTTTTCCTACCCGGATACGAAATTTTTTCCTATGGGGTAATTTCGGGTCTTTTGACCCCATTTTTCTGACCAATCCAACGAGGCTCCCCTCGCGTTTCGCCTCTAACCTGGAGTTCTACACACTAGTATTTTTCTTTATCGGACTTTTCTTCTCTTTGAGGGGGACCCGGCGGAGCGCGGTTTTCTTTATTTTGATTTTTATGGGTTACTACACCTTTATACACGCCATACTGTTCATAGCTCACACCATGAGATATAGTGCTCCGGTGAAACCGTTTTCGATAATGTTTTTGTCGTACGGGTTATTTTCCGCTTACAGGTACTTTTCAAAACAAAACGATACCGCGTGAAAAATACAATAACCGCTCTTATGACGGGCATCACCCAGCAGCGGAAGTAATTTTTGATTATGTCAAAGAAAATTTTATTGATAAATCCGATTAAGCGCTTGCATCCGCCTTTCGGGCTTATGTATATAGCGGCCGCGCTTGAAAAAGCGTGTTTCGGTGTTGAAATTTACGAAATAAAGCCCGAAGTCATCCTACCTTTAAAAAGGTCTCTTCAGAAGTTAAAGAAAAAAATTTCCGGTTTTAACCCAGCCTTTATAGGTATAACCTGCATGTCAGCCCAGGCTCCGCTTGCCAAATTTCTTACCGGATGGATTAAGGAAAATTTTTCCGGTCTAAAAATAACACTGGGTGGCGCGCACCCTACGTTTATGCCACACCGGGTACTGGAGTGGGGCGCTGACTTTATTGTTTTGGGGGAAGGCGAAAAAACAGTAGTGGAATTGGCCCGATATATAACCGGCGAAAGACGCGATTTACACGATTTAAACGGTATCTGCTATAGGGACGGAGAGAAAATTATTTCGAGAGACACGCCGACTATCATT
>JAMXCZ010000079.1 GCA_024542975.1 Candidatus Omnitrophota bacterium
AACAGCCCAAAAAAGTCTTTTTCAAACGCTAAAATGTCTTCCTTTGACGTGGGAATTTCAAGCCTCATGAAATAGAATTCCGGGCGATCGTCCATGTCCTGCACCACCCGCTTTGCGAATTTTGGAACGGGTTCGGTTTTGTTTATCCGTAGTGTTGTTTTACGAATTATATTATAAAGCATACCGGTTGGCGTTTTCGAGAATTTTTTGTAGGCTGCCCATAAATAGAGATTTACCTGCAGGTCTAGAGACAGCGTGTCAATTAAATTTGCTTCATTAACGAGAGACTTGGTCTTGGTTTCAAAAAGCCAAAGTTCATTTCTCAGGATAAATCTACCGTCTTGCTTCCCTCTGGTTCTAATCGCTAGTCCGGGCATAGGCTTAGCTACGACATCAAACTGTTCTTCGAGCGCTTCCCATCTTATCTTTTTAAAGTCGTTTGACCAAAAATCAAAATAATGTGGTAACATTTTTTCCAAGATTGCTAAGAATATATCAAGCTGAAGCAGGGCTTTAGTATCGGTCTTTGGATTTTCCTTAAGCCATTGCTTTTCTACCCTGTCCGCGTATTTTCTGGATTGCCGTTCAGACGGCGTTCCCTTGAGCCTTTTGGCCGCTATGTCCAGGTACGCGAGCTCGAGTATCCCGTGTCCGAGCGACCCATACATCAGCGCGTCCGACATCCACTTACTATTCCATCCTTTAAGATAAAGTTTTGCTTTCTGTCTACACATAAGAAACATGGAAAGTAAGGACTGAGTAAGCCCATCTTTTTCCAGAGTATAAAATGGTTTTTTAGCTATTTTCATTTTTTTCCTTTCTATATTTTTTCATTTTGTTTTTTTCTATATTCTGCCATAAAATATTGAATAATAAATTCGGCAGCTTCGAACCGGTTTTCAACAAATGCGGGTATAACGCCATACCGAACCCATAGGCTAAACACAGTACGGATAATACTTATGCCTTGAATTTTACTATGCTTTATTCCTTTCGCAACTTTTGAAAGGCTGCCTTCCACTATCAAAATCATGAGGACACCATCTGAATGAGCTTTTTTCATTTCTTTCTTAAAACGTTCATGATTTTTTGTCATGGTACCAAATAAATCCGGTATTGTCTTACGTTCAAATACAGTATCAGCCAATTTACCATCTAAAAACTTCATACGATAATCGCCATAATCCAATTTTTTGGTAACCACTCTTACACTAGATTTATAAAATGCCAAAGGCTTTTGTTCACGTGAATCTATTATAAGTATGTGTTTTTTAACCAGTCTCACTTGCGTTTTCGCTCCACTTTTTTGCTGGGCGCCTTATCCTGCCCTTTTATCTTTCCCTGATTGTAGTTACACCTATACGACGAGATATTCCTGTTCGTTGGCCTATTGCCGGTCAGCGCGAAAAGCCTGTCTGCTATCTGCTTATCGGTAAGCGGATCCGCCTCGAACTCGTCAAAGATTCCTATGTAAAACTCAGCGGCGTTGGTGGTCCTTTGTTTTTCCTCGACTTCCTGCGGCTGCTTTTCCCGCTGTTCCGGCTGACTGGCCTTCTTCGCGGCCTCCTCACTCAGGCGTTTCTTGTGCTGCACTTTACGTGCTTCCAGCACTTTACAACAGCCGTCTTTCTTCTGCAGCTTATCCAGATAGTATCTTGCGTTCATGCACGTGCAATTAAGCGCGGCTGTCCTTAGCTCATTAAGGCAATACCCAAAAAAATTACACCCATTGTCTCTATATGTTTGCTCGCCCATTCTTAGTCCCTCCCTTTTTGTCTGCCTTTAATTCCGATTCCCATAGCCTGATTACCTTCCAACCCTTTAACAAAAGTTTCCTGTTAACCCGCCTGTCCCGCAGCCTGTTCCTGCGGAACTTCTCCCTCCAAAAGGCCACGTTGCTCTTCGGCAGCTTCAGCCGGCCGTGCCACCAATCGCCGTCGATAAACAGCGCTATCCTCCTCGCAACATTCCCAAAGTCCGGCCTGCCGTAGACGCCCTTCGGATGCTTCCTCAGATACAGGCCCTTGAGCCCCTCGGGCAGGACCTCGATGGAAGACTCCGACCGGATCCTGGACATGATGTAGCTGCGTTGGGCCTTCGTAACGTTATCCATATTTTTTTAAATACCTTATAAATAATTTTAAATTTTTTAAACCATTTTCTACTATCCCTAAAGATACATTGCAGCGCATACAAAGTAATCCTCTAACTTTACCAGTTTTATGACAATGATCTATATGAGGCGTATGATAAAATAAGCGAGCACAGATTTTGCATTTATTTTTTTGATTTTTTAACATTCTAATATATTGCTGTTTAGTAATGCCGTAACTATGTTTTCTACTAGCATTATCTTTAATTTGTTTACTTTTTTCTGGATTTTTAATTTTCCATTGACGTGAATACCGACGACCATATTCTCGTGCATATTCAATATTTTTTTTACGCCATTTTTTCATTTTATCGGCATTACGTTTTTTTTGTGCTATTCTTATCATATAAGTAGTCCATCTTTATCAGTAATAATCTTAACTATTCCCGCTTGCTTTAACGCCATTTCGCACTTTAAGCAAGGCCGTTCTGTTATAAAAGCTACGGAATTTGCTAAGGGAATACCGTATTTAGCGGCATGACAAAGCGCGTTAATTTCCGAATGAACTACGGCATGCGCTGGTCCGTTGTCTAGGCATTTCCCGTTTTTAACTCGGCAATGCTTGGAACCGTGAACAGATCCATTATAGCCAATTGATAAGACATGGCCATCTTTGGTAGCAATAACACAAGCAACTTTTAAATCAGGGCATGTAGACCTTAGGGATGCGGTCTTCGCTATATTCATCAAATATCTATGTTTGGTCGGTCTCATTTTATTCTTCGTATAATTTCAAAGAAGCCTTTTGTCTTTGTTCTTTTTTGGGATGTCTTCGCCTCAAGAAAGTCTGAAAGGAAAGGTTTTTTATCAACGCGGGCTGGTTCGCCCAGCTGGCCAGGTCCACCCAAAAGTTCGAATCAGAGTCTTTCCAACATACCAAATCACGCATTACATAAGGTAGAATCTTATATTTAAGGCAAAATCTAACCCTGTAGGATATGTCGGACGGGCCTTGGCTTGGATGCGCATACAAATATACCCGCATGCTCCAGACCGGGATTTTTTTCGCCATCATTCTCAAAGACGGCTCTATTGACTTCTTAAGAACAGTCAAGTCATAGGCGAAATACAACGCTCCCCACCTTTTGGCCTTGGCAAGCAGCTTGGCCGTACGCTCGGTCAGCAACCTGGCATCCAACCCCTGGTTAAACTGAAAGCTCGCCCCGGTCTTAGCTATTACCGATAACAACTTAGCATGATTCTTTAGCGCTAAAAAGTTATTGTCCAGAAAAAGTACCTTTTTATGCTTGATAATATTCACCGGGTTTTCCACCTGTTTCAACTTTCCTTCTTTTTCCGGTACAAGACAAAACGAGCATTTTCTTATGCAACCTCTCGAGATAAACCCTACACTATAGTTAAAATCGGGGTATACCGAATAGTCCGGGTTGCACGCCTCCGCGCTATTCGGCAACGTCGTATGCAAGTCATTACCCGTTCCGCCATACATTACCTTGCAGCCTTTCACAACCACTAACCCGCGATTCGGGGTGAACAGCGTGCTGACGTACGCACGGTTGAAGTTGTTCGCCAATATGAACTTCGGCCTGTTCGGGGGATAGTATCCCATCCCCAGACGGACCAATTTGACCGCGTTGCGCCGACCTTTGTGCATCGCGGCCAGCTTCATCAAAGCAATATTGGGTATTTTTCCGTCACTGTCCACCAAAAGAATCCTCTTCATGCTATAGCTTTACCTTCCCCGATTTCGCGGATTTCTCCCCGTCTTCGTCGACGAACAAGTCCATGTCCTGAAACGAAGCCGGCGCCTCGACCTTCATTATCTCCAGGACTTGCGTCGCCACCAGCCTAATCTCAAGCGTGTTGTGCCGATTGCACCTGTCTTCAACAAGGTGACGTATTGCCCTGACATTGGCGGAGACCAGTATTTTGCTTTCTAGCGCCTGAGGAAGAAGCTGTCTAGCAGCTCCGGAACAGTTATGCCTATCAATATCTCCGCTATCCTTTAGGACTTTAAACGCCATTTCATAGGCCTCTATCACCGCGCCCAGATTCTTCTCCCAAAGTTCCTTGCCCCTCGCGAACGCGTACTTATCGACATAGAACCGCGCCGTCTCCTTGGAGTATTTTATGTAGTGCGTGCTCTCCTGGGAGTAAGCGAACCCGGCTCTGTGCCTAACCTGCTGATGGGTATACCCTCTTGAACATCTCGCCACGCCGAACGTGAAGGCTGGATGCTCGAATATGCTGCCGTGCCCGAGCTTTTGCGCGTGTGCTAAAAACTTTGAGGTGTTCTCGAAAAGCTTCCCGAATGAACAGTAGCAGACCCTCCCTCCAACCTCCGCCACGGCGTCGGCCGGTGACTCCGGCGCCTTATTCTTCAAAATATGCCCGGCCTCGGCGAGAAACCCGCTCAGGCCGCCTTCCACCAGGCTCGGCCTGGCTATCAAATACACTTTTGGTTCCGTGAATACTATCATTTCAGCCTTTCTCCTTTTTTTCGTGCTTTAAAGACTCTAGTAAAACACACATCATCCCGCAGTAATTGGCTAGATCCATCAGCCTTTTTTCGATTGGCTCCGATGCCACTGCGCCGTTCTTTACGAATGACCTGACGGCTGCGATGTGCTTGCCCATATACACCCAGAGTACCTGCACCGGTCCGCGTCCTATGTCCTTGGCAGCTTCTTGAAGGTCATCAAAGGCTACGCCCGTCGGATTGTAGTCCTTGCCCTTTGACTCCAGAAGCTTTACGCATTCCTTAAAGAAGCCGCTAAGTTTTGCATTCCTTTCCGTTATATCCATGTTGCTCCTTTTATTTTTTACCGGCTTTTATCTTGAACCGGTATGCGGTGTCTTTTCCTTTTTTACTTTCGACTACCTTGTACGGCTTGTTCTTCCTCTTTAAATATTCCGCGCTGGTGTACATCTTTGCCGAGGCCGCCGCAAAACCCGTCTTCGCGATTATCTCCTTTAGGGTGTAAAGCTCTTTTCCCGAAAGCAGCTTCACCAGCTTGCTCTCCTTTGTCACCTTGACTTCCTTTTTCGCTGCGCTATTTGTTGTCATGGTTTTCTTTGCCATCTCTGTAACCTCCTCCTTTTTTCTGTCGCCTATAATTCTCCAAAACCTTAGCCTTATGCATGCTGAATATGTCCTCCGGCGTCATCTGCCAAACAAGCATTAGGTTCAGCAGAAAGCAAAGAAGGTCGATAAGCTCATATCTAACCTCCGTTTCGTCAACCCTCTGCCTGGTCTTCTTATGGTGCTTCCAGTTTATCTGCCCCAGCACCTCCGATAGCTCGTCCAGCATACAAACGACAAGCTCTTTTGTCCAACGCTCCTTTCCTTTCAAGGTAAGCTTGCCGAACGCGATGAATTTTGTAGCGAACTGTTTCTGCGAATCCACCATTTCGTTCAACATATTCGTAAAGTGCCAGGGGCCCCAATAGGCCATCATCTTCCGCCTGGCCGCCTCCACTTTTACCATGCTTTTCCTGTCGCTCATGCTACCGCCTTCTTCGCGCTATTCTTAAATAAAAAGACCCCACTCTTTTTCGCACCTACGGATTGCTCTTTAGGTTGCCGCGGCTCGCGCCTGTGGCAAAGTGGGGCTGATTTTGGG
>JAMXCZ010000080.1 GCA_024542975.1 Candidatus Omnitrophota bacterium
GAAACAGAATGGGTATTCCCACTACAAATGGCGCGGTGCTCTTCGACAAAGGCTACATAGGGAATCCTTTAGTCTATTGCGGCACTGTGGGACTGATTCCCAAAAAACACTCCTCAAAGAAGGTCACTCCAAAAGACATTATCGTGGTCGTGGGAGGGAAAACGGGCAAGGACGGCATACACGGGGCAACGTTCTCTTCAAGCGAACTTACAACTGAATCAGACATGATATCAGGCTCCGCGGTACAGATCGGAAACCCGATAACAGAAAAGAAACTTACCGATACGCTCCTAAAGGCGCGAGACAAAGGCCTCTATGAGGCAATAACAGATTGCGGCGCCGGTGGCTTATCAAGCGCCGTAGGGGAGATGGGGGAACACACCGGGGCCCTGGTGCATTTGGACAAAGTCCCCTTAAAATACAGAGGGCTTTCTTATACGGAAATATGGATATCGGAAGCGCAGGAAAGAGTTGTATTGGCCGTTCGCCCCGAGAAGGTGGGAAGGCTCATTAAAATATTTGAAGAAGAGGATGTCGAAGCTACGGTTATCGGCGAGTTTACCGACACGAAACATCTGAAACTCTTGTATAAAAACGAGCTCGTTGCCCAACTTGACATGGAGTTTCTGTTTAACGGCGTACCGCAGATAAAAAGAAAAGCGATTTGGGAAAAGAAATCGCACCCTTCGCCAAAAGCGACAAAGTCACCCGAGCTCACCAAGGCGCTTTTCGAAATACTCTCCTCATGGAACGTCTGCAGCAAAGAGTGGATAATAAGGCAGTACGACCATGAAGTGCAGGGCGGAAGCGTACTGAAGCCGCTTCAGGGCATCGGAAATGACGGCCCGGGAGACGCCTCGGTAACAAGGCCAAGGCTCGACTCCGATAAAGGTATCATAGTCTCAAACGGCATAAATTTTTTATACGGGCTCATCGACCCTTATTGGATGGCAGCAAGCGCGATAGACGAGGCATTAAGACAAATTATATCTGTGGGGGGCAATCTCAATAGAGTAGCCATTCTGGATAATTTCTGCTGGGGCAATACGAATAAACCCTCTAAGCTCGGGGATCTCGTAAGGGCGTCTTTTGCCTGTTATGACATAGCCAAAGGTTACGGGATTCCTTTTATATCCGGGAAGGACAGCCTTAACAACGAATATTCCGTAAACGGAAAATCTATCTCCATACCGCCGACTTTGCTCATCTCGGCAATGGCAGTAATCGACGATGTAACCAAAACCGTTTCAATGGATGCAAAAGAATCCGGGAATTACGTCTATGTCGTAGGCAAAACTTTCGATGAAATGGGCGGTTCCCATTATTGGAAAACACTCGGATTTTTGGGAAATTCCGTTCCGCGCGTAAATGCGAATACAGGAAAAAAGTTGATGGAGCGCCTTGCATCCGCCACACAAAAAGGCCTGATTGCCTCCTGCCATGACTGCTCCGAAGGAGGCATGGGAGTGGCGCTTGCAGAAATGGCTTTTGCCGGCGGCCTGGGGATGGAACTCTCTTTAAAAAAAGCTCCGCGGAATGCGGGTGTAATGAACGATGAAACGCTCTTATTTTCCGAATCCAACACCCGCTTCATCGCGGAAGTGCCACACAAAAAGCAGAAATCGTTCGAAAGAACTATGGCCGGAATGCCCATTGGGCTTTTGGGCAGGGTGAAACCCGGCAACACCTTCGAGATAAAAGGCTTAGGCGATAAAGTTTGCGTTAAGACAACAATAGACGAATTAAAGAAAAGCTGGCAAAAGCCATTCCGGGATTTATAAAAATGCCTAGGGTTAAAGTAATCGTATTAAGGACGGCGGGCACAAATTGCGATAGAGAGACAGCCTTTGCTTTTGAAAAGGCCGGCGCAACCTGCGAGCTCGTACACATAAATAAACTTGTCGCTTCCTCTCGAAAGCTGGATAAGTATCGGATTCTCGCCATACCCGGAGGCTTTACCTACGGGGACGACATCTCAAGCGGTAAGATACTTGCAAATGAAATAAAATATAAACTTAAAAACCAGGTCCTTGATTTTATAAAAAAAGGGAAACTCATTATCGGAATATGTAACGGATTCCAGGTCCTCGTAAAATCAGGCCTCTTACCTGACACGGCTCGTAATTTCGGCGATATCGAGGCCAGCTTAAGCATAAACGATTCAGGCAAATTTGAGGACCGATGGGTATATCTGAAGGCCGGAAACCGGCAATGCGTCTGGACAATGGGGCTGGAAGGCCCTATCTATTTACCGGTAGCGCACGCAGAAGGTAAATTCATCCCCAGGGACAAAGAAACCCTGGAAAGAATGCAAAAAAACGGGCAAATTGTATTTAGCTATTGCGACGAAAATGGGGAAAGCGGAAAATACCCGCATAACCCAAACGGCTCCGTCAGCAACATAGCCGGCATATGCGGCCTACAAGGCAGGATATTAGGACTAATGCCTCACCCTGAAAGGTATATCCGTGCAACACAACACCCTCGATGGACAAGAATGAAAAAGAAAATCACTACCACAAACGGCCTCCGAATATTCCAAAACGGCGTAAAGGCCGCAGCCAACCTGTAACCTGGTTAGAATTGCCAGGTTAGCTAAGCTAACCTGGCAATTCTAACCAGGTTACAACAGGACAGTGAGCTTGTATTATGTGTAATTATCAGTATACTTATGAGCAGGCGATTTAGGATACTCGGGAGACAAAAGGAGCGATATGGCTTTGCGTAGAAATGACTTTTCAAAAGAAGACCCATGGCGCATATTTCGCATTATGAGCGAATTTGTAGATGGGATAGAGGGGCTCAAGGACGTAAAAAAGGCTGTCAGTATATTTGGCTCGGCGCGCAGCAGGCCAAGCAACCCATATTATAAATTGGCCGAAAAAACAGCTTGCACCCTCGCGAAATCAGGGTACTCCATAATTACGGGCGCGGGGGGCGGCATAATGGAAGCAGCCAATAAAGGGGCCAAAAAAGGGGGCGGCCTATCGATAGGCCTGAATATATTGATCCCGATCATTCAAAAACCGAACAAGTACATAACGCGGCTTATTGATTTCAACTATTTTTTCTGCAGAAAGGTTATGTTTGCCAAATACAGCAAAGCCTTCTGCGTGTTTCCGGGCGGATTCGGCACGATGGATGAACTCTTTGAGGCGCTTTCTCTCATACAAACCCAGCGCGTAGAGCCTTTTCCGGTTATCTTAATCGGCAAGGATTACTGGAAGGGTTTGTTGAAATGGATCAAGGAAAGGCCCGTTAAGAAAGGTGCAATACTCAAATCGGAGCTTTCTATTTTTACCTCACTCGACAAGCCAACGAATGTGGTAAAATTTATCGATGATTTCTACCGCGAATAACCCAGTTTCCGCTTACCGCTATGGCACTTATTCTGTCCATAACGCAAGGAAAAACGCACCTCCGGGAAGAGGGCTCCCTGCGAGGTGCGTCAGATTGTAATACATGAATCCACGGATGACAACGGCATTTTAACTTTTCAGTTAGGACCAGACAACTGGTCAGCGCTGTTGTCATCCAATGCTATTATACCTAAAAAAGGGCTAAAAATCAAGTTGACACGGGCGCTCCTTCTGGGGATAATGTAGAAGACGAAATCAGGAGGCATTGTAAGAAAACTCATGGAAACCCTGAAAAATTTTCTGATCGGACTTTTTGCCGTTGCACTGCTCTTTATGCTCCTGGTATTGGGGGCTATATTCTGGCCCTTGATACTCGGGATAGGATCGCTTCTGATATTCTTTTTAGTGCTCATCCTATCTCTCATTTTGATATTCTACATGATCGTCCTTCTCGGCTATATCGTGCGCAAGGGCCTTAAGCAACCGAGGCAGGGCAAGGAGTAAAAAGTACGCACGAAATTAAGTAAATATGAAAAAAAATATTTCTAAAATAGCTACTGCCGGGATTGCGCTCGCCATTGCCATAGCGGTTGTGACATGTGCATCGATATTCAATACGGATTTCGCCAGAAACACCATAGATTATTTTTCATTTTTCGCCGCCATATTTCTTATCGTAGACGGTTTCTATAAAATCAACCATTACCGGAATGAACCGTATTTTCCCAATCAGCTCATACGGCACTTCAGGATAATAATAGGCTCTTGCGTGTTCACCATACATGTTATGCAATATATTTACGGAGTCTGACATGTTGCTTCTGGAAAATGGTTACGTTCAGGATGGGCTGAAGGCGCTTGTATATCTGGCGCCTCTTGTTTACCTTGTTTTTAAACGAAAAAGCCTCGGGCTTAAGTATTATTGGGCCTTTTTTGCGGGGCTTGCGCTATTGTTCTTCGGGAATCTCCTTGACTTCATGGATGAGGTGGCATTCCTCCGAGAGAGCGAATTTGCCGAAAGATACGGTCTCTTGCAGGATTTCCTCGAAGACATAGTCGGCTTTACGCTGGGATTTATTGTTTTTTGCGGTTCTGTGTATCTTGAGTTCATAAAAGGAAAATGCAGAAAAATAGGAGGTTAAAATGCCGTATGATTCAAGTTTGGATGAACGCCTGTTTTCAAAGTCCGAGGAAAGTGAGGCGGGAAGATTGACGGTAAGCGTTTTTTCGTATAACAAAGGCGTAAAAAAACTGCAGATATCGAGAGAAACGCGAGATGCCGAAGGTGGATTTAGATTCGCGAAACTGGGAAGAGTGACCAAGGAAGAGGTGGAGATTATCCTTCCCTTTATTCAAGAAGCCGTAAAATCAATGGACTAAAACCAAAGCCTGGCGGGGTTTGAATGCCGGAATACATTTGCCCTCATTGCAGAAGCCCCATAAATGACGATGACGCGCTTTTATGCCTTTACTGCGGAAGGAACTTAAACCGTAAAGTCGGTTTCATGGGGAGCCTGAAGTACCCGACGCCCCGCGTCATCATAGTTATAGCCGTTATAATAGTGTTATCTGCCTTCACTTTGTTGATTATGCGGTAAATCTGTTTCTTACAAAAAAATTTGCCAAATGAGAAGTTTGTGGTATACTTAAAAAAGGAGGTGGGTGCATGAAAAGAATTTTGTCTATATTGTTGGTAATCGCATTTATAGTTTCCGTAGCCGGTTGCGCGCCAAAGAGTAAATACGACCAATTGCTTAAAGAAAAAACGGCACTGGATAAAAAATACGAGCAACTTTCCGGAGAGAGAACCGCCCTTAGCACAGAAGTTGAGGGGAAGAAAAAAGAGCTACGCACTCTGTCACAGCAGTTAAATAAAGCCCGGGCGCAAATCAAAAGATTGAACGGCTCGCTGGCGAAGGCAAAAGTACAGCTTAAGGCCTTAGCAAAATAAGAGACGCCGGGCGGAAAAATAAATAAAAAACCTCAAGGTAATGCCTTGAGGTTTTTTATTTGTACTCAATTCGGGGAGGCCACTCAATAATACAGCCCTCTTTGCTTATAGTCAAATATGTCTTCTTTTTCCCTGTTTATATCTTCAATGCGCTGTTTCGCTTTATCTTCCTTCAGCTTATCTTCAAATGTACCGCGCTCCTTTTGCTGAGTTGCCGCCTCCGGCGCCTTTTTTTCTTTAAGCAATTGGTCGTATTTACTCTTTGGCGCGCAACCGGCTACGGAAACTATAAATGCGATTACCAA
>JAMXCZ010000081.1 GCA_024542975.1 Candidatus Omnitrophota bacterium
GGAGGATCCACACCGGGCGGAGGGGCCCATGAAAAGAGACACCGCGGCTTCCCGCTTTTCCTCTTTGAGGAGTGGCCATCTTGACAAAGGCTGATATATCGGGTATAGTTTGAGAATAGTTTAAGGAGGTAGGTTATGAAGAAAATAATTGCGATTTTGGCGTTAGTGGCTATTATACCGGCTGTTAGTGCGTTTGGTATTTCAAAAAATGAGCCTTTTAAGCGGCTTGCCAGTGGATTAAATGATATCGTTTACGGCGAGATGGAGATCCCGGACAATATCAACGAAACCAATACAAAGGGCCGAAAGGCCTACGATAGCACGACCGACGCCACAAAGGATGATGTCGGAAGAGGCATAGTGAAGATCGTGGGCGGCATTTGGAAAATAGCGACATTCTGGTATCCCACCGACTAAGGCTACTTCCTGATCCTTTTAAGAAAACGTTCTAAATCAAGAGTATTTAGAACGTTTTTCTTTTCCAGCCACGCGCGACGGGCTACACTTACGCCGAAAATCATGTTATGAAACTGATTTATCGTATGTGTGTCCGTAGCTATGCCGAGCATTATACCCAGTTCCTTGGCCCGGCGCGATGAGGTGTCGTCCAGATCCAGCCTCTCGGGATAAGCATTTATCTCAATAGTCGTATTCGTTTCTTTGGCTTTTTTAAACACCTTCTCCATGTCTATTTCGTAAGCTTCCCTCTTCCCTATAAGCCTCCCGGTAGGATGAGCTATCATATTTACGTACTTGTTATCCATCGCCTTGATCACCCGACCGGTAATAACATCTTTGGGTTGCTTAAAGCCCGAATGTACGGCAGCTATGACAAAATCCAGTTCTTTAAGAACGCTATCCGGATAGTCGAGCCGCCCGTCTCCTAATATATCCGCTTCCGTGCCGATAAGAAGGCGTATTTTGAGTTTTTTATTAAGCTTTCGTATTTTTTTAATGTTCTCGAAGAGGGCTTTTTGTTCCAGGCCTCCTGCGATCTTAAGCGACTTCGAGTGGTCCGTTATAACGACATATTCGTAGCCCAACTTAAGGCAGGCTCGCGCTATTTCCTCAAAGCTAAGCGCGCCGTCACTTGCATCCGAATGAACATGAAGGTCGCCTTTTATGTCCTTTGATTCAATAAGCGCAGGGAGCTTACCACGAAGTGCCGCTTCTATCTCGCCCTTGTCTTCCCGGAGCTCCGGCGGAATATACGCGAGATCAATCGCTTTATATAAACCTTCCTCATCAAGCCCTGCGATTTTTTTATTTGTCTTTACCCTGAAAACACCGTATTCGTTTATCTTCAAGCCCCTACGCTTGGCCATTTTTCTCAAGCTTATATTATGGCTTTTCGAACCCGTAAAATAGCACAAAGCCGCCCCGAAGCTGGGCGGCTCCACTACCCTTAAATCAACCTGGATCGCGTCCCTTGTTATCACGCTTGATTTCGTAGGGCCGTGCGCCAGGACCTCTTTTACCTCGGGTAATTTCGTAAAGGCATCGGTTACCCGCCGAGGCGCATTTGAGGTTACGAGTATGTCTATATCCTGCACAGTCTCTTTCATCCTGCGCAGGCTTCCCGCAGCAACGACTTTTTTGGCAGCGGCGAGCGCCTTAAGCTGCGAGATGACTTCGAAGGACACGCGCACTGCGTGGCTCAAAAGCGTTCTTCCTTCCGAGCCTTTCAGAAAATCTATACCCCTTAATATGTTTTCGACTTTTTTTTCTTTAACGCCGAATATATTGCCGATCTTTCCTTGCGAAGCCTTTTTTTTGAGGTCATTTATACTTTTTACTTTTAGCCTATCGCACAGAAGTTTTGCTGTTTTAGGCCCTACCCCGGGAATCGTCATGAGCTCTAAGACGGGCCTTGAAACAGATTTCTTGAGATCTTCATAGAACTTGATTTTACCGCGCTTGACATACTCCTCGATTTTACCCGCGAGATCTTTTCCAATGCCGGGTATGTCGAGAAGTTTTTCCTTCCGCAAAACCGCTTCCACGTCCTCGTTTAAGTCTTCGATATTCTGCGCGGCTATCCTATAAGCCCTGATGCGAAACCGATTTTCGCCTTCAATTTCCAGGATATCAGCGATGTCATTAAAAATCTCCGCGATCTCCGCGTTCTTCATAATTTTAATTATACCCTAAAAAATACATAAAGCAAACGCCAAACAAAAAGCATATACGATATGAATAGTTGCACTACACCCTCCAGTCCGGTAGGCAGGCATGGTCCCGGGCGCTGCGAATTTTGCCCTCAGCTAACTCCGGCAGGAGAAAATACGATAAGGATACTCTTTTACATTCTCCTGCCGGAGTGGATCTTCGGTCAAAATTTTCGCAATGCGCCCGGAACCATGCCTGCCTACCGGACTGGAGGGCACATTTCTACTATTTTTTACTCGAGTTATACGCGTTCGTCTTCATGCTGCTTTTGCATAGTGCCGGGGAAAATGAAAGGTAATTTTATTTACACATCCCGGTAAGGGCAGGGGTGCCCTGCGTGCATTGCGAAAATTCCGGCCGAAGATCCACTCATACAGGAGAACTGTATAGGGTTTCCTTATTGTATTTTCTCCTGTATGAGTTAGCTGAGGCCGGAATTCGCGCACGCAGGGCGCCCCTGCCCTTACCGGGATGTGTAGATAGCTTGTTGCTCTTTTTAATTATGGGGTGAATTTTTTGAAAACGAGGCTGGCGTTGTGGCCGCCAAAACCCAGAGAGTTAGAGATGGCAACTCTTACGGGCATTTTGCGCGGTTTGTTCGGGACATAATCGAGGTCGCATTCAGGGTCCGGGTTTTCAAGGTTTATCGTGGGTGGAACAAGGCCCTGTTCTATGGCAAGAGCGCAGGCAACAGCTTCCACTCCCCCTGCCGCTCCCAATAAATGTCCAATAGTTGATTTTGTGGAGCTTATCACGATTTTTTTCGCATATTCACCGAAAACCATTTTTATCGCCGCAGTCTCCACTCTATCATTATATATCGTGGAAGTCCCGTGAGCGTTTATATAGTCGATATCTTCCGGTTTTAACGAAGCGTCCTCGACGCATAATCTCATGCATTCCGCCGCTCCTTTGCCTTCCGGATCGGGTGCCGTCATGTGATAGCCATCTCCGCTCGTTCCGTACCCTACAATTTCGCAGTATATATGCGCATTTCGTTTAAGCGCGTGTTCCAATTCCTCAAGAATTACAGTGCCTGCACCCTCTCCCATTACGAAACCGTCTCTTTTCTTGTCAAAAGGCCGCGAAGCGCGTTCCGGTTCATTATTTCTCAAAGAAAGCGCCCTTAAGGCGCAAAAACCTCCAAATCCCATCGCTGTAATGGCAGCCTCTGCCCCACCCGCGATCATTATATCTGTCTGGCCTCTCTGGAGTATGCGAAAAGCCTCCCCAATAGAATGATTACCCGTAGCGCACGCGGTTACAACGGCAAAATTGGGCCCGGTTACTTTGTAGCGTATGGAAACCTGGCCGGCAGCCATATTTGCGATGAGTTTGGGTATCAGGAACGGAGAAATTTTGCCCGGGCCTTTTTCAGGGCCGCGCTCCAGGTATTTCTTGTGCTCCCTCTCTACCGTCTGCAATCCACCTATACCGGAGCCGATTATAACGCCTATACGGGCTCTATTTTCGTTATCAAAATTTAGCTTGCTATCGCGGACGGCTTCCACGCTGGATGCTATAGCAAACTGCACAAACCTATCTGTCTTTTTTGCTTCTTTAGTGGTGAGATATTTGTGCGGGTCGAAGTCTAGAACCTCTGCGGCAATTTGCGAAGAAAAATACGTGGGATCGAAGCATTGAATTCTTCTTACGCCGCTTCGCCCCTCAAGGAGTGAATTCCAAAAACTCTCTATCGTGCTACCTACCGGCGTTATGACTCCTGCCCCGGTAAGAACAACCCTCTTCGTGCTCATCTATTTATTTCGAGGCAAGCTTTTCTTCTATGTATTTTATTGCCTCTCCGACTGTGGTGAGCTTCTCGGCATCTTCATCCGGAATCTCGACGCCGTATTCCTCCTCCAGGGCCATTACGAGCTCCACAGTGTCAAGCGAATCTGCGCCTAAATCGTCTACAAACTTAGCCTGCTCTGTGACTTCCTCCGGCTTCACGCCAAGTTGTTCTGCGATAACCGTTTTGACTTTCTCTGCAATACTTGACATTTACATCCTCCTTCTTAAGTGACCATTCCGCCGTCAACCTGCACAACCTGTCCGGTTATATAGTTTGAAGCGTCACTTACTAAAAACAAAGCCACATTCGCAACGTCATCCGGGCTGCCCAATTTAGCAAGGGGCACCTGTTTCATAATCCGATTTCTCACATCCTCGGACAACTTCGCGGTCATATCCGTCTCGATAAAACCGGGAGCAACGGCATTAACGTTTATATTACGTGAGGCAAGCTCTTTTGCTATGCTTTTTGTAAAAGCAATTACGCCTCCCTTGCTGGCAGCGTAATTCGCCTGTCCGCCGTTTCCTACTATGCCAATTATCGAAGCAATGTTAACGATCCTGCCCGCGCGGCTTTTCATCATCGACTTCGCTACCACTTTCGTACAGTTAAAGGTGCCCTTCAAATTGACGCTCAAGACGGCATCCCAGTCTGCATCGCTCATTCTAACGAGCAAACCGTCGCGGGTAATGCCCGCATTGTTGATAAGTATATCGATTTTGCTAAATTTGTCAAGGACTTTCTGGATGAATTTTTGGACATCTTCGAGCTTTGTGACGTCCACTTTGCCGGTAAGAACGCTTCTGCCCTTGGCCTCTATCTCTTCCCGGGCCACATTCAGGGTATCTGCATTAACATCGCATATCGCTATGTCAGAACCTTCTTCGGCAAATTTGAGAGCAATAGCCTTCCCGATCCCCCTCGCTCCGCCGGTTATGATCGTAACTTTATTTTTCAGTATCATGATAATGCCAACATTGTATCAAGGTATTCTCGTTTGTCAAGGCAATTAGTTTTTTTCTTATAATATGTGAAGAGTTACGCTACACCCCTCCGGTCCGGCAGGCCTGCCGGCAGGCAGGGAAGCCCACCTGCCGGTAGGGAGGCCTTGTGCTTGACGCGCGAATTTTGGCTTCAGCTAACCCAGACAGGAGAACTCATAAAAATAGGAAACTCTGTATGGTTCTCCTGTCTGGGTGGATCCGAGGTAAAATTTTCGCAATGCGCCAAGCACAAGGCCTCCCTACCAACAGGTGGGCTTCTCTGCAAGACCGGAGCGCACGTTCGCTTGCGCGCTCCGGTAAGGGTATGGTTCCGGGGTGCATTGCAAAAATTCCGGCCGAAGATCCACTCTGACAGGAGAAATGTATAGGGTTTCCTTATTTTCGGCTTTCTCCTGTCAGAGTTAGCTGAGGCCGGAATTTGCTGCACCCCGGAGCCATACCCTTACCGGAGCGCGCAAGCCGGATGTAGCACGGCATTCAAAGTATTACAAACACCCATGTGGAAAAAGGGGCCGCTTCTCTC
>JAMXCZ010000082.1 GCA_024542975.1 Candidatus Omnitrophota bacterium
TATTTTTGTATATTCTCCTGGATGGGTTAGCTGAAGCCAAAATTCGCGCGCCAGGTACAAGGCCTCCCTACCGGCAGGCGGGCTTCCCTGCCGGGCCGGAGGGGTGTGTAACGTAACTGTTCAAACACTATACTGGGCTTCGAGTCTGGGCTTGACACCGGGTGGGTGGCGTGGTATACTTTATAACGTGAATAGTTTATATGCTTAACTATTTATGTACTAAACTAAATGAGGGGAAAATGGAAATAAAAAAATTTTCTAGGGAGGTTGCTGGAATTTTGCCGCAGATACACGTTGAGATGTTGAAGCAACAGCCGCCCGCGCTTATGAAAAGTGGAATAACATTTTCGCAGATGGTCATACTGGGCATCTTAGGCGGAAAACGCGACTCGAGGATGGGGGATCTCTCAAAAACGCTGGGCGTTACAAAAAGCGCCGCAACCGGGATTGTGGACCGGCTTCTAAAGGCCGGACTCATCAGGCGCTCGCGCTCCAAGGCTGACCGGCGCGTTGTCAGGATAGCGCTTACATCAAAAGGCCGCAGCCTCTCGAAAAAAATCGACAACTTCAAATTGAACGCGATATGCGGGCTTTTTTCGAACATAAGCCAAAAGGAGCGAATGCAATATCTTGTGATTTTGCGGAAGCTCGGAAAAAATATCCAGTCAAAGCTGGAGTATAAGTTTTATGGCTAAACGCACCCTACTATTAATACCTTTAATATTGTGCTTGATCTCTCCGGAGGCTTTTACTTTTGCCAGGGAAAAAATTGAGCTTTCGCTTTCCGACTGCCTAAACATCGGCCTGGGGCACAATCTTGACATAAAAATCGCCAAAATAGAGTCCAGATTAAAAGGCGAAGACGTAACGCTTGCAAGGTCCATATTTGATAGCACGATCACGGGCAAAGTGGCTTATACGGACGACCAGCGCGCTCAGGCGAGCACAATTTTCGGCACTCAAAGTATAACAACAGAATATGAGTTCGGAGTTGAAACAAAATTACCTCTCGGCACCGAGATCGAGATCGATTATTTCGACAACCGTGAATGGACAGATTCTGCTTTCGCGGTCCAAAATCCCCTGCACAGGGCAGAGCTTGCGCTGACACTCAGACAGCCTATTCTCAAGAATTCGTTTGGTTATGTTGATAGAAACAATGTAAAATTCTCGAAAATCGAAGCGGAAACAGCGGGCATAAAAGCGCTTGACCGCGTGGAAGAAGCGATCGCCGACATTGAAAAAGCATATTGGAACCTCGCGTTCCACTATAACAATGTGGGCTTAAGAAAAAAGCTCCTCATAGACGCCGGGGAGTTATATGACATTTTCAAAAAGCATTTTAAAACCGGCCTTGCGGAATCCACAGAAGTCTATGAAGTAGAATCGAATATGCGAATCAGAAAAGCAGAGCTCGCGATAGCGGAGAATGACCTTGAAAGCGCAAGCAATAGCCTCAAGCTTCTACTCAATGAGGGCGATAATTTTATTATAATCCCGAAGAATAAACTAATGGCGCTGGGATACCGGGCGAACCTTGCCGATTCACTAAAGGAAGCCTTTACGGCCAACCGCGATTACAGGATAAAAAAGAATGAGTTGGAAGCGAAAAAAATAACCCTGAAAATGAAAGAAAACGAACTCTGGCCGGAAGTAGACCTGGTAGGCACCCTTGCCATAAACGGGGTGCACGGAAAGTTCACAAAAGCGAACCGGCGCCTCACCACAAATAAGCATTCCGAGTATTACGGCGGCATAGAGATTAGCATTCCTCTCGAAAACAGGGCCGCTCGCGGCGCATATAATAAGGCCGATCTGGAAAAAGAGAAGGCGGTTCTCGAGCTCATCAAAATCGAGAAAGAAATAGCGGTTAATGTCGACCGGGATGTGCGGGATGTAAATCTAAGCCATGAAAACGCATTCCGCTGGGCAAAAATTAAAGATCTCCAGTATCAAAAATTTAAAGACGAAGAAAAGAAATTAAAATACGGCCGCTCAAACAGCAAGACCGTGATAGATTACCAGAATGACTTAACCCGCGCGGCATTAAGCGAATATAGCGCCATGCTGGAATACTATTCGGCCATGGTAGATCTTGAGAACGAAAAAGACACGTTGTTATTCACTGTAGGGGTGCTGGCAAAATGAGGATATCAGAATTTTCAACCAAGAATTCCCTTTTTATCAACCTGCTATCCGTATTTTTCATAATAGTCGGGGTTATAGGCGTATTCAACCTCACAAAAGAGGTCTTTCCTAACATTCCCTTTGATGTTGCCATGGTAACTACGCCGTATCCGGGAGCCACAGCGGAAGATGTGGAAAAACTCGTCACGACTCCTATTGAAAAAGAACTGAAAGAAGTCGATGATATTGAAGAGATACGGTCTACTTCGGGCAATAATATCTCGACCATATACATAAAAATGAATCCGGACGCAAAGGATAAAAACAAAATAATAAATGACATACAACGGGCGGTAGATAAAACCGAGGGCCTTCCTGTCGAGGCGGATGACACTATTGTGAATGAGGTAAATATGAAGCTTATGCCGATTATCGAAGTAGCCATAAGCGGCGAAGCGGATGAAGCGGTGTTACAAAAACATGCCGAGTCCCTTGAAAGCATACTGCTCAATATACCCGAAGTTGCGCGTATTTCGAGAAAAGGATGGAGAGACAGGGAGATCTGGGTGGAGGTAGACCCTGTGAAGATGCGGGAATATTACATATCATTTGAAGAGATAATGCTCGCTCTTCGCGCAAACAACCTCAATATGCCCGCAGGCACCATGAGAGGAAAGGAGACCGAATACATAGTAAGGACAATGGGGGAGTTTCTTACAAAAAAGGATGTCGAAGAGACGGTTGTGAGGGCTAATGACATAGGGAATTGGCTCAAAATCAAGGATGTGGCGCGCGTTGTAGATGCCTTTCGTGACGAAAATGAAATAATCAGGTCCTTCGGCACACGCGCTATAAATCTTGTCATCTTTAAAAAGGAGCGCGAAGACGCCATCGAGCTCACCGCTAAAGTCAAAAACTCTGTCGAAAGCTTTAAAAAGGGCGCGCCTGAAAATTTAAAAATATACACCCTTGACGACATGTCCTTTTATATAAAACGCCGGCTAAACATATTGAAAAATAACGGGATAATCGGTATCATACTGGTTTTAATCGCCCTCCAAACATTTTTAACAAAACGTGTGGCATTCTTTACGGCGCTTGGCATACCCATCGCATTCTCGATAACGCTGGGGTTTATGCTTTTGACGGGTATGAGCATAAACATGATGTCGATGTTCGGCCTCATCATAGTGCTGGGCATGATAGTGGATGACGGTATAATCATAGCTGAAAACACATACCGCCACATCGAAAGCGGGATGCCGCCCCGTGAGGCTGCAATAAAAGGAGCCGAGGAAGTAATCCCTGCCGTAGCCACGACGATTATTACCACTATCGTGGCGTTTCTGCCTCTCGCATTTATGACGGGAATAATCGGGCGGTTTGTAAAGTCGATACCGATCATTGTCATCGCCGCTCTCTTTGCCTCTGCATTTGAGGCCTTCGTGATACTTCCGTCTCATCTTGCTGATTTTGCGAGGGCAAAGCAAAAGGTGCCGAAAAATGGGACTGGTAAAATCGAACTCTCCTGGTTCGAAAGGCTTTTGCGCTTCTACACGAACGTAATCAAAAAGGCGATAGCGCATCGATATAAAACCATAGGTATATTTGTACTCGGGGTAATTGTTCTCGTAGTATGCCTGGGATCTTTTCTTAAGGTAGTCGCATTTCCGCAAAAGGGCATTGAAGAATTTTACCTGAGAGCCGAGGCGCCTGTCGGAACAAGCCTTGATAAAACTGCCAAGCTCTCACGGCAGCTTGAAGAACTGATTGAGGAAACAATGCCCAAAAATGAACTCGACAGCTACGTGACTACCGTGGGAAATATATTTGAGGGGCGGGCGCTCGACCCTTACGCAAGAAGAGGCAGCCATCTTGTCCAGATCAATGTATATCTCACTCCCGAAGCCGAGCGAAAAAGAGACTCCTCCCAAATAATTGACTCAATGAGGGATGAGGCAGAGAAGATCGAAGGATTCGACAAAGTCTATTTTGAGCAGATACGGGAGGGCCCGCCTACCGGGCGCGCAGTTGATATTAAAATTAAAGGTGACGATTACACGGTTTTGAACGAAATAGGGCAAAAATTCACCTCCTTTCTCAAATCCATAAAAGGCGTCACCGATATTGATACGGATTACAAATTCGGGAAAGAGGAAATAGCCGTAGAAATCGACGAAAAAAAGGCAAGCGCCGCGTATCTTACCGTGAGAGACGTGGCCAATGCCGTAAGGAGCGCCGTGGGCGGCGGAATAGCTACCTCGATAAAGCAGGTAAAAGCCGAGGAGGAAGTGAACGTTCTCGTCCGCTTCCCCGAGAACTATCGGGCAGATATATCCGTATTTCAGAACATATTCATCCCCAATGCCGCGGGAAAGCTAATAAATCTTCGGGACGTGGCAACATTTAAAAAACAGCGAAAACTGGAATCCTACAAACATTTGGACGGTAGGCGCGCGCTTCGCGTTATGGCTTCGGTAGACGAGAAAAATATGACCTCGATAGCGGCGAATGCGCTCGTAAGAAAGGAATTTAAAAACATAGAAAAAGACCACCTCGGATATACGGCGACCTACGGCGGGGAAGAAAAAGACACGCAGGAATCATTCGGCAACCTTATCAAAGCATTTCTGCTAGCGCTCCTTCTTATATTTCTCATCCTTGCTACAAAATTTAATTCCCTCGTACAGCCGGTCATAATTATGCTTGCGATAGTCTTCGGCGTCTTTGGCGCCTTGCTTGCCTTGCTCCTGCATGGCGTGGCGTTTAGTTTCATGGCGTTTCTCGGTATGGTAGGGCTTATAGGTGTCGTGGTAAATGACTCTATAGTGCTCGTGGATTTTATAAACAAGCTTCGCCTTCAGGGCAAGGACAGGCGCGAATCGATAATCGAAGCCGGCAGAATAAGGCTTCGCCCCGTAATACTTACAACTATTACAACAGTATTTGGCCTCGCGCCTGTGGCATACGGCCTCGGCGGGTTTGATCCGTTTCTCGCGCCTGCGGCATTGGTGCTTGCATGGGGCCTTCTTTTTGCCACGATCCTCACGCTAATTTTTATTCCGTGCGTTTATGCCGTAGTAGACGACATCACAATACGAATCGCCCACCACGCCACAGTCCGCAGAAACAGGCGAAACGGTACCGGCTAGATCAAGACTTTGAATACCGCGTTACACCCTGCCTGCGCACCACGGGTAAGGGTATGGCTCCGGGGTGCATTGCAAAAATTCCGGTCTCAGCTAACTCTGACAGGAGA
>JAMXCZ010000083.1 GCA_024542975.1 Candidatus Omnitrophota bacterium
TAAAGGGCTAAGTAAAACAGGGTGCGACCCTTGATGTCGAGAGATGTCAGGGGTTTTTGTTTTTACTAAGGGTACATGAAAAAACTTATTCTTATAAGACACGGCGAAACCGAGTATACCAGGCAAAGAAGGTATTGCGGCCATGGAGATATCCCTCTGAATATCAAGGGAATAGAGCAGGCTAAGCGTCTTCGCGCAAAACTCAAAAATATAAAAATTGATATAATTTATTCCAGCGATCTGAAGCGCGCTTTACAGACCGCGAAAATTGCTTTTCCTAAGAGAATCATATATAAAAGAAAAGGCTTGAGGGAAAACGATTTTGGACAATTTTCGGGCTTGACTTTTGGAGAAGCCAGCAAAATCTACCCACGCGTTTATCGCCGCTGGATGTGTAACCCTTTGGAAGCAAAAATACCCGACGGGGAAAATCTGCCAAATTTCGCAAAAAGGGTTGAGGGTTGTTTCAAAAGGATTTTTGATAGAAATCCGAAAAGAACGGTAGTGTTGGTAAGTCATGGTGGGGCAATACGCATCATGCTTTTAAAATTGCGGCATCAGGGGTGGGATAAGTTTTGGGACATAACTGTGAAAACCGCTGACGTAAATATCATAAGGTTTTAAGGTGGGAAAGGGTAAATTCACTTTTATAATGGGGGGAGCGCGTAGCGGAAAGAGCCGTTACGCGCAGGAATTAGCAAAAAAAATAGGAAAAAAAGTCGCTTTCATTGCTACGTGTAACCCGGGTGACGAGGAAATGGTAAAAAGAATCTCTCTGCATAAAAAATCTCGGCCGCGTAACTGGAAAATCATAGAAGAGCCAAAAAACATAAAATCCGCTCTGTTGAAGTTGAAAAATAAATTTGACGTAGTAATAATTGATTGTCTTGGGATTCTTGTATCGAACTTTTTATCGAACAACCTAAAGGAAACCGAAATAAAAAAGGAAATTAAATCAATTACGCATATCCTCGCAAAAAGCAAATTTGCCCCGATAGTGGTATCCAACGAGGTAGGAGGCGGCATAGTGCCCGATAACCCCTTGGCTAGAAATTTCAGGGACATACTGGGAATAGCCAACCAGGTAATGGCGCAATATGCCGATAGAGTATATGTTATGCAGGCTGGGATCGCAATGCGGATTAAATAGCCGGGGAGGTTAGCCAATGGACAAACTAAAAAGCACATTAGAAAAAATAGAAAAAATTGACGGTAAGCTCGCTGAAAGAACCCAGAAAAGGCTTGATAGCTTAACCAAGCCACAGGGGAGCCTTGGCCGTCTGGAAGAGCTTGCCAAGCAGATAGTGGAAATAACAGGAAAGGACAATCCTCCCATGGGAAATAAGGTTATTTTTACCATGGCGGGCGACCACGGCGTAATGGAAGAGGGGGTAAGCGCGTTCCCGCAAGACGTAACCCCGCAAATGGTCTATAACTTCATACGGGGCGGCGCCGGTATAAACGTGCTTGCAAAGCATGTAGGAGCCAGGGTTGTCATAGTTGATATGGGCGTCGCCTGTGACCTTAATGCGCATCCGGACTTATGCGTAAAAAAAGTAGGTTACGGCACTAAAAACATGGCGCGCGGCCAGGCCATGACAAGGAAAGAAGCGGTTAATTCAATAGAAAACGGCATAGAGGTTTTTGAAGAAGAATTCCAAAAAGGCATCGATATAGCTGGAACTGGCGATATGGGCATAGGTAATACGACCCCCTCAAGCGCTATATCGTCCGTTATAACAGGTAAACCTGTGGAAGACATGACAGGCAGGGGAACAGGCATAGACGATAATGGCCGGTTCTCCAAAATCGAGGTAATCGAAAAAGCCATTGAAGTAAATAAACCGAATTCCAAAGACGGCCTGGATGTCCTATCGAAAGTAGGCGGATTTGAAATAGGCGGCCTTACAGGTGTGATCTTAGCGGCAACCTCCAGGCGGATTCCGGTAGTAATCGACGGTTTTATTTCAGGAGCTGCAGCATTGATAGCTTATCAGTTAAAGCCGGAAGTAAAAAATTATATGATTGCCGGCCATTGTTCAGTGGAAAGGGGGCATAGAATTGTTTTGGACTATCTTGGCTTAAAACCTACTTTGGATCTCGATTTAAGATTAGGGGAAGGGACCGGTGCAGCTTTAGCCATGAACGTTATCGACGCCAGTATCAAAATCTTAACCCAAATGGCTACTTTTCAAAGCGCAGCTGTTTCCGAAAAGATTGACAAGTAACAGGAATATGCGAATAATGAAAAGATTTCTAATCGCCCTGCAGTTTCTAACGGTATTACCCGTAAGGATAAAGTCAAAAGTTGAAAAGAATGACTTTGGAGCCTCACTTTTATATTTTCCTCTTGTAGGCCTTTTAATAGGGCTCCTTTTGGTTTTAGGCGCCTTCATCTTTTCTTCTTTTCCTTCTCTCATTAAAGCCGCAATAATTTTAATAATCTCGATTATTATAACCGGCGGTATCCACCTGGATGGGCTTGCTGACACCTGTGACGGCTTTTACGGGCATAATCCTAAGGAGAAAATTTTAGATATAATGAGAGATAGCAGGATCGGCACTATGGGCGTAGCCGGCGTAGTTTCTATTTTGCTTTTAAAATTTAGCCTCATAGCCAGTTTTCCTGAAGGACTCCTTTGGAAAACGTTACTTCTCTCGGCAGTATTTTCACGGTGGGCGCAAGTAATGGCCTGCTTTAGCTCTTCTTACGCGCGCCGGGAAGGAAAGGCAAAGTATTTTATAGAACTTGCTGCGAAGAAAGAGTTCCTTTTAAGCTCCCTGTTTACACTGGCCCTATTTGGTGTATTTATGAAATTAAATGGACTTATTTTATTTGTTGTTTCACTTTTGCCCACTTTTTTATTTATGCAATATATGAAGAAACGAATCGGTGGAATGACAGGTGACACAATTGGGGCCTTGAGCGAATTTGCGGAAGTTACAGTTCTTCTGTCCGCCTTCCTTATAAGGTGAGTATATGGAATCATTAAGTATCATTTTAGCATATTCGCTGGACTTGACATTTGGAGACCCGAAATGGCTTCCTCATCCGGTGAAGATAATGGGCGATCTAATAAATTTTTTAGAAGCAAAATTAAGAACTGACTGCCGAAAGAAAATCTCGCGTATCAAAGGTGCAATTTTAGCATTGGTTGTTGTGGGGATTTCCGGATTAAGCGCGTACCTGATTCTAACATTTATGAGAAAAATAAACCCTATTGCCGGAACATTTGCCTGGATTTTTCTGGCATATACCAGCCTTGCTACAAAAGGCCTTTTTTTGCACGCAAGGAAAGTCGTAAGAGAAGTTACAGCCAAAAATATCTGTGCAGCGCGAAAACAACTTTCTCGTATCGCAGGAAGGGATACCGAGCGGCTTTCAGAGGGCGAGGTTGTTAAAGCAACGGTGGAGAGTATTGCCGAGAATACCAATGATGGGATTATCGCACCTTTGTTCTATCTCATGTTGGGCGGCCCTACACTTGCCATTGCCTATAAAGCAATAAACACTCTTGACTCCATGGTGGGATACAAAAGCAAAAAATATATTCATTTTGGATGGTTTTCTGCCAAATTAGATGATTTAGTTAACTTTCTGCCCGCCCGCATTACCGGCCTTTTCATCGCGGCCTCTTCTTTTATCCTGAAAAAGAATTTTAAGGATTCTTTTAAGATCATGTTTCGGGACGGAAGAAAACACCCGTCGCCTAACAGCGGTATTTGCGAAGCGGCCATGGCTGGAGCTCTCGGAATAAAATTGGGCGGCCCCTCTACCTACCAGGGCAAGCTTTCCCGGAAGCCGTATTTGGGAGACATGAAGAGAGTTACCGCGATCTCTTTTATAAATGAGGCATTAACCATAAGTTTTGTTAGCTCCGTCCTAATGGTTTCAATGGGAGTCATTTTGAAATGGCTAATGTAACATTTCGGCATGGCGGAAATATTTATGGCCTTGAGAAAAATAGGCGCAAGGGAGTAATTGATTTTAGCGCAAATATTAATCCGTTAGGTTTGCCGCTCCGTGTTAAAAGGGCCGTTTGTGAGAACTTTAATCGTATTCTTCATTATCCGGACCCTGAGGCAAAAGGTATAACCCGCGCGATTTCCAAGTATTGGAAGATAAATGAAGAAAATATTCTTGTTGGCAATGGCTCAATCGAGCTTATTTATCTTATTACTTCCTGTTTTAAGCCAAAAACAACCTTGATCCCCGCGCCTACTTTTTCTGAATATGAGCGTGCGGCAAGAACCGTAAAAAGCAAAGTTAAGATTTTGAGGCTCAAGGAAAGTGAGGCTTTTAACTGTAATATTTTAGGAATCGGCAACTCAGACATGTTTTTTTTGTGTAATCCTAATAATCCCACGGGAAATTTACTTATCAAAACCGGCAGGCTCATTGATAAGTTTCCGGCCAAATTATGCGTTATCGATGAGGCATTTATGGATTTTCTACCTGACCAGAAAGAACATACGTTAATTCCCCGGGCCGTAAAAAGTAAAAAAATAGCCGTACTTCGCACGCTTACAAAGTTTTTTGCTTTACCCGGTTTAAGGATCGGTTATCTTGTTGCCCACAAAGAAATTATTAGCAAGTTGAGAGAATGCCAGCCTCCCTGGAGCGTAAATTCTTTGGCTCAGCTGGCAGGGCGGATGATCTTGGCGGATAGGGGTTATATCAGGAAAACTTGCGAATTTATAGTAAATGAAAGGAATTTTTTATTCAAACAAATAACAAAAATCGAAGGCTTAACCTTATATCCTTCGTTCACAAATTTCATTTTGATAAAAATAGAAAATAACAGTCTGACTTCAACTTTATTAGTAAAAAAACTTATACAGAAAAGTCTTCTCGTAAGAGACTGCGTCAACTTTAAGGGTTTAGGCAATAAATTTATCCGCATAGCTGTCAGGACGCGCAAGGAAAACATCAGGCTACTTAAGGCACTTGATTCTATAGTTGTCTCTTACAGGTGAAAGGGGGTGAAAATCGTGAAAAAAACAAGTTCTAAAAAAAAGAGGGATATCGTTGCCCTTCGTAAAAAATGCAAGGCAAAGGGAACCGGGCTTTCTCACTATATCATGAATAAGAAATAATTAAAGTCATTGGCAGCGGGCACCCCGCTAGAAGCAAGTTTCTAGCGGGGTGAAGCAAAAGGTAAATAAAAAAATGAGCACAAACGGGAATTGTCTGTCTTCAAGAGGGAAGTATTTTAATACGGGAGGCGGGTCACAACTTCAGGTAATTGATATCAAACATAAGGATTATGTCGGCGTTGTCTCCAGCGATGCTGCT
>JAMXCZ010000008.1 GCA_024542975.1 Candidatus Omnitrophota bacterium
GCACCGCTCTCATCGTAAATCTTAGAACCACAGCCTCTTTTTACAAAAACGGGTAGTCCCCCTACCGCTTTAAAAGACCGGACCGGGCTGTTCACGCCTCCGGGAATATACCGCTTTGCTTCGTCGAAAAGGTCTTTTGCTATCAGAGCCATTTAAGAACTTCCTTCCCGAAATAAGTGACAATAAAATCCGCGCCGGACCTTTTTATCGAGGTCAGAACCTCAAGGATGAGGTTTTTTTCCCTGGTTTTATCGCCGTTTGCCAGATTTTTTATCATGCTGTATTCACCGCTCACGTTATAGGCGCAAAGAGGTACGTCAAATTTCTGTTTTGCCCTGTAGATGATGTCGAGGGAAGAGAGCGCCGGTTTTACCATTACGATATCCGCGCCTTCTTCTATGTCTTGTGCGATTTCACGCATCGCCTCATTCGAATTCCTATAATCCATCTGATAGGCCTTTCTATCTCCAAACCTGGGCATGGATCCCGCAACATCCCTGAACGGGCCGTAGAAAGCGGAGGCGTATTTGGCTGAATAAGCAAGAATTCCGGTATTTTTAAATCCTTTTTTATCCAGCGCCTCTCTTATGGCCTTTACCTCGCCATCCATCATAGCCGAGGGCGCCACGAAATCCGCTCCCGCTTCGGCGTGAGACACGGCAATTTTTGTCAGGGTTTTGAGCGTTGCGTCTGTGTCGACCGCGTCTCCCGTATTCTTCTTTACTATTCCGCAATGGCCGTGTGTGGTATACGCGCATAGGCAGACATCTGTTATTACTATTAAATCGCCAAATTCCGCCTTTACAGCCTTTATGGCTTTTTGTATTACCCCGTTTTTCTTGTAAGCAGTAGTGCCTGATTCGTCCTTTGCCTTCGGGATGCCGAATAGAAGTACTGACTTTATCCCTCGCGCCTTTCGAATATCCGGAAGGAGGTTTTCAACTGATAAACGAGAAAGGCCCGGCATGGAAGGAATAGGCTCATTCACATTCCGGCCTTCCCGGACGAAGTAAGGCATGATAATGTGCTCCGGGCCAAGGCGTGTTTCGCTTACCCAATTCCTTACCCTGCTCTTTCCTCTTAATCTTCCCAGTTTAACAAGCGGCATTTCCTTGCCTCCCGCAATGTTATATCTAAATTTATTACTATCGACCCTAAACTATGAGTTTATAACTTCCTCGGTTATCTTTCCCTCAGCAATCCTGAAGGACTTAAGGCGGGGGTTCTTTTTATCCTCAAGTGAAACAATAACGTACGAAACATCCGGGTAGAACGCCATTTCCACATCGTGCGCCGAAGGATACGCCTTCGAGTGAGGATGGGAGTGGTATATGCCTACCATTTGGAGCCCGAGCGACCTTATATCCTTCAAGACCTTAAGCTGCTCGGCGGGGTCCATAAAAAACCTTGTCGCGCTTTTATTTGTATTGGTCATTTCGTAAATTTTCTTTACCTCGAAGCGCGCTTTCTCGTCCGCTTTTGCGAGGCCAGCCAATAGGCCGCACGCCTCGTTGGGGCTCTCTTTTTGGGCGTGTTCGATTAATTTCTTTGTTTTTTCTTTATCCAAATACACCATATCTTAACCACGTTAATACGTATGAGGTAGTAACCGCCATGATCGGCGTTATGATCCACGTTAAATATGTCGTCCTTGTAACGGGGTTCGCAAAAGTTGTCCTTTGTCCGCGCTTAAGCCCGCTTATGGCAAAGATCGCGGCCACCTTGATCATCACAAAAGATTGCGGCACTCCGAAAATAGACGCGATTATAATAAGCGTCCCGGTCACAAAACAGATGATCGTCGCGGAAAAAAGCCCGAGCGGGACTATTTTTTCGCCTGTCGTATTGAGCGACTCGTGAAACATGATGCCCCCCAATCCGAAAACAGGGGCGATAAGTAATAGCCCCAGCATTCCGCTTACAAGGCCTGCGCCCATAAGCGGGCCTACGGCGTTTGCCACATTGTTGGTGCCGATAGAAAACGCGTTATAGCAGCTGGCGATAACAATAAACTTCCTCAGCCGGTCTTTGTGGTTAACCAACCGTTCATAGATCCAAAAATTACTCTTTCTCGGAGGGTATACTATTTTTCCGAGAAAAAAAGTTAAAAAATAGCCTATTATGGGTAAAAGCACCCAGAACGGCAGCATATACAAAAAGTTCCCGGTGTATAGGTTTTTGAAATATAACCCGACGCCTGCGATCGCACCGATTGCCACAAAACTGGTTGATTGAGGCACGCGCAACCGGTTAGCCAAAAAAAGGCTCGCTGTTGCCGAAGCGAGAATTATAAGGACCACGTCCAGCTTCAGGTATTCGCGCGGTATTATTTTGTTAGCGAGCGTATCGCTTACGGGCTTGCCTATAAAAACCGCGCCCAGAAAAACAAATATAATAAAAAGTAATTGCGCCCTTCTTTTTGTTAAAATCTTACCGCCGTGCGCCGCCGCAAAAGATGCGCCGAAATTCGCTCCGCCCATGTTAAGGGCGAAAAAGATCACAAGTATGGTAAGCAGGCTATATTTTATCACCGCGTAATCTTTCTAAATACCGTCGCCGTTTATGTTCTTCTTAAGGGGCCTTGTGTGAATTCCGCACTCACCCCCGCATTTACTCGTCCCGATCCAGCGCCCGGCGCGCTCATTGTCCCCGCTTGCAATGTGCGTGCAGGGTGAGCACCCCAAAGACCTGTAGCCCTCCATGTAGAGCGGGTTTACCTTCACCCGGTAAAGAGCCAGATATTGCCAGACCTCCCTTTCCTTCCAGATCAGTATGGGATTCAATTTAACGAGGCCTTTATCCCGTTCTTCCACTTCCTTAAAGTCAACGCGCGTCCGGCCTTCCGTGCAACGGAGGCCAGTCACCCAGCATTTTACCTTCATATCCTCTATGGCTTCCCGCGTAGGCTCTACCTTAAGAATATCGCAGCATTTATCAGGGTCTGTTGCATAGAGCTTCTCGGGTATCTCGGCATCATTTCGAAAGACTTTGAGCTCGGGGTAATCTTTTACGGCTTCATTCATAAATGCGACCGTTTCTTTCGGTTTAAATCGCGTAGTAACAATAAACCCGCGGATCTTGGGGCTTACCCTCATCGCCAGATCCCACACAGCCACAGAATCTTTCCCGAGGCTGTTTGCGATCACAAGCGCGTCTTTGAATTTTTTATACGCCGCATCAATAAGGGCCATGGACCGCTCCACTTTCTCTTTGAAGTTTAAACTTTCTACTAACTCTTTGATGTCAGCCCCGTCAACTATTTTCTGTAAATCCATCTCTCATTACCTCCTGATCATATTTGATAGAGAATCGCTTCCTCAACTCCGTTAACCCGGTCTCTTATGTCTTCCAAAGAAGTTTTATTGAAAACCCTGGAAACCGCATCCCCCGCTTCCGTCCAAACACTTAAAAATATGGAGTTTTTCTTTTTATTCTGCCCTGCTCGAACTCCGAGCGCCCCTCCCATTTCACGGACCACTTCACCAAGTTTTATCCTATTTGGCGACTTTGCGAGATTATATCCGCCCTCTTTACCTCTCACGCTCTCCACAAATCCCGCTCGTTTGAGCTGTATCAAAATATGCACCAAATACCTCATAGGTATATTCTGCCGACTAGAGATCGCCTGAATTTGAAGCGGCACCCTCTTCGGCCAATGCAACGCCAACTCCAAAAGCGCCCGGCAAGCATATTCACATCTAGCAGAAATCTTCATTTTCCTTCCTTCGTATCCAACCGTTAGTATCTTTACCAAAGAGGTAAAGTATACAACACCCCATCCCCTGTGTCAAGCAAAAAAGGATATCGGGGACGTCCCCTTTTGAATTAAGATTTTCCTCGTTTCTCTTGACATGGTTTTCGCAATAGTGTATAATTAATTTGTGAAATGATTATATTGTATAACGAAAGGAGCTGGCGCATGTCCAAGCGTCAAATCCATAAGGAAAAATACCTGCGCTTCAAAAATGATGCGGAAAACGACACCCTTTTTATTCCCACCCGCATAGAAGCCTACTTCAATGCTATGCTTCACCTTATCGAAACGATAGCAGCTCAGCACAATGTCCATATTGATGTTCACAAGAATTTAAGGAGGGTGCTTGAAAACAATCCGGATATTTTTGGCGAAGCTACCAAGACAGTTTGGGGCTCTTTTGTAGAACTAGAAAAAGGCATCAGGCCCGGCCAGATCTATGGCGGCCGTATCAACGGAGGAAAGCTTAAAGAAGCCCGTAAGATTGTATCTACCCTTGAGAGTGTATGCCTGAAGGATTTAAAATGAAAGAATCTTTAAGAAAATTGGTGTTTGAATTTGCGGAGTTGGTTTCACAATACGAAATCCTTTACATAGTTCTCTTTGGATCTGTTCTAAAGGAGAAAGAAACCAGAGAATCAGACGTAGACTTTTTTGTTGTATTAGATACGGCCGAAGAAGTATCTTCACGTCCTGAAAGAAAAAAAATTCAATCCATCGCTTTTATGTTAGAGAATCGCTATAACCGAAATCTTCAGGTGATAATTAGCAATAGAAAGTATGACTCTTTGGAGGACTATTTTGTTCAAAAAGTCTTTAGCGAAGGCCTTATCCTCTACGCCAAGAAACTATCTCTTAAACTAAATAATATCTCGATGAAACCTTATGTGTTTATATCTTACGATCTTAGAAAGCTCGATCATTCTGAAAAGATGAAACTAAGAAACATCCTCTTTGGCTACAAAACCAGAAAAAAACATAAAAAGAAAATCTACACTGCTACAAAACCGGGGTTGGTAAAAAAACTGGGTGGTAGGAAAATCGGCATAGGAACCTTTATGCTCCCAAAAGAAAACCTTAGCCAACTCGAGAAAGTCCTAAATAGTTTCAATATACTATATAAAACAATCGACACCTGGATCTACGCTTGAAGTATGCATTGGATTTGGTTGCGTGGTTAGATTCTTATTTTGGTTAGTTTGGGTTCGTTGACCGGGGAGACGTTTTGGTGTTTTGCGGTAGTTTCTTTGGGTTTTTTGTATGAAATATCTAGGGGTTCGTTTGGGTTGCTGTCGCTATATCTGGCTACTATGCTTGCGGATAGGAGGAGGGTTTTCTCGTCAGAGGTGCCGCGGAGGAGTGCGGTTGGGCCGGTTGTATCTTTAGGAAAGAGGAGTGTGTCATTCTCCTGCGCTAGCTCTGTGAGGCGATTATTTTCTTTTTCGTTTCTTCCAACGGCAAGTTTTGCTTTGTCTGTCAGGCGGAAATGCCGGCCTGTTTTTAAGATCTGGACGTCATTGGTTGTAAAAGATGGGGTATGTTTCATCAAATCTCGTATCCTTGCGGCAAAGCCCGGGTCCGTAAGCAGGCACCCTCCTGCAGGGCAGGGATAATCGTTGATGCCAAATTCCTTCGCGAGTCGGATCTGAGGTTTTCTTGATCGGCCTTTTATGGATAGGAGCTTTTCCCTGTCAACGAGTCCCGTTTTCTCGGGCGCTGTCGGCTCCAAAAGCTTGGCCGAAAGTGGGCGAACGATGAGCCCGGAAAGGCCGCTATCTCTCTCTATCGTCTGCATCGCATCCCTTCTCTGCGACATCGGCCTCTGGCCGAGAATTTCTCCCGTAAAGACAAAAGAAGCGCCGGTTGACCTCATATATTCTGCTGCTTTTTTAAATGTGAATATCCTGCAATCCAGGCACGGGTTCATGTTGCTGCCGTACCCGTATTTCGGGTTTTTAATTATTTCAAAATATTCTTTGCTTACCTCGAATACTTTAAGCTTGATTCCCAAATTATCTGCTGCGGATTTGCTCGCGAGGCAGCTTTTGCCTTTTGCGGTGCAGGTGCAGAACGCCGTTACAAAGTTGACTGCTTCAACGCTTATCCCCTGCTCCAGCATAACTCTCGTAGCCAATATGCTGTCCAACCCACCTGACAATAACGCTATCGCCTTAACCATTTCCCATCCAATCCTTAAACACCGGCTGATATCCTTTTTTTAACAACATATCCTTGATCTCGAAAATACCTCTTTTATCGGATATTTCAAATTGCGCAGGTTTATCGCCTTCGTTCGTTTTTATAGTATGCCCCCCTACTTTCGTGGTTGAGCCCGCAGATATTTTAGTAACACCGAGCGGCATTAGATTTTCTCTTAGCTCGGAACATTCACGGGTTGAGAGCGTAATTCCGAGCCTGGGAAGAAAAATTCGAAGAGCGAGAATGATCTGCACAAGGCTCGCATCCTCCACCTTCTCTTCGGGCTCAAATCCTCCGGAGCTCGGCCTGATTCGCGGTAAAGATACGCTTATTTCGGCTTCCGGGAATTTTTCCTTGAGATACTGCGCATGAAGCCCCGTAAAAAAGGCCTCTTCTCTCCACCCCCCGAGCCCAAGCAGGCTCCCTATGCTAACTGTCCGCATGCCTTTCTTAAGCGCCCTTTCCGGCGCATTCAATCTAAACATATAATCCTGTTTCGGACCACTCAAATGAACCCTATCATAGGCGGTCCTCTCATATACCTCCTGATAAATCGTCAATCCGTCAAGACCCGCCTCTATCAATCCGCCGTATTCGTCTTCGGTAAGCGGATAAATTTCAATTGATATTGAGCTGAAATATTTTTTCAAAATATTGATAGAGCTTTTTATATAAGAGAGCGGGGACATCTCTCGTGATTCGCCTGTTAGAATAAGAATGTGGCAGAGCCCCCACGAAGCGATAAAGCGGGCTTCCTTCTCAACCTCATCAAGGGTTAATTTTTTTCTATGAACGGGATTTTTTCTGTTAAAACCGCAATAAACGCATTCATTTTCACAATAATTAGATAAATACATGGGCGTGTAAAGCTGGATTGCCTTTCCGAAATATTGCACCGTTATCCTATGCGCTATTTTTGCCATATCTTCAAGATACCCTCCCGCTCCGGGAGAAAGAAGCGTGAGGAAGTGATTGAGGTTTAATTTTTCAGTCCGCAGAGTTTTTTTTATACCTTCATCGGTTACTTTGCCGAAAAATTCATCGAAACTGAAATTCCCGTATTTATTGTAAACGTTGTAAAAATTCATATTTTTCTTTATCTCAGGAATCCTGTGAGAGGGGAGGATGCATTTGCCTGCTCGGTTGCCCGGCCCATGCCCGAAGTGTAAGCAAGCCGCCCGGCTACTACGGCGCCGCTAAACGCTTTTGCCATAGACACCGGGTCCTCTGCAGTAGCAATTGCGGTATTGACGAGCACCGCCTCGCAGCCAATCTCCATGCACCTTGCGGCATCCGAGGGTTTTCCTATACCTGCGTCCACTATGATCGGCGCTTTTATTTCACTCGCCATGATCTTTACGATCTCTTCGGTTTTAAATCCTCTGTTGCTCCCTATGGGCGAACCGAGCGGCATTATCGCCGATGCCCCTGCCCGAACGAGGCGCCTTGCAACTATGAGATCCGGGTTCATATACGCGAGCACGATAAAACCTTCCTTTGATAGCGTTTCAGTCGCTTTTATGGTTTCCTCATTGTCGGGCAGAAGGTACTTATTGTCCGTTATTACCTCTATCTTAACCCAATTCCCGGCTCCGCTTGCTTTCGCGAGCCGCGCAATTCTAATCGCCTCTTTGGCATTCCTCGCGCCCGAGGTGTTCGTCATAACGATGCAACCCTCCGGTATATAATCAAGTATGTTTTCGTTCGAGGACTTCATATCTATCCGCCTGAGCGCTACCGTTACAACCGAGGCCTTCGACTCCTCCAACACCATTTTAATCATAGCTTTATCCGGGAATTTTCCGGTCCCGATAAATAATCGGTTCTTTATTTCCTTGTCGCCTATCGTCAATATGTCACTCACAATTAGCCTCTCGCTTTAATTTTAGTCTTGAGGTTCCTTGCAGCGCCCTTTATATCCTGCGCCGCCGCAATAGCCCTTATTGCCGCGATGTTCCTTGCTCCTTTGTCGAGAATTGCGTCAACATTAGATAGATTTATTCCGCCTATAAAAATGACCGGCTTCGTGGAAATTTCCGATACCTTCTCTATGTCGCCCACGCCAATAGAGTAATCTTTTGTCGGGGTGCTAAAAATAGGCCCGAATGCGATATAATCAAAGTCCTTTTTGTTTGCGTTTTCGAATTGGTTAAACGAATGAGTCGAAATACCGATTATACCGTCGTCTCCTATAATACCACGCACCTCTCCGTCAGCATAGCCCTTAATATCCTCCTGTCCCAGGTGCACACCACATGCGCCAATATCTCTCGCAAGATACGCGTCATCGTTTACGATAAAAGTAATATCCCTCTCCTTGCATAACGATAAGAGCGTTCTGCCCAGTTTTTCTAACTCCCCGCGAGTTTTATTCTTTTCCCTCATCTGCAAGATGTCAATTCCACCGGAAATCGCCTGTTCCGCAACTTCTTTTGCGTTCTTACCTTCCGAATATTCCTCGCTTGCTACAAAGTATAAGCTAAAATCTTTGATCTTTTTCATTTAAATACAAACCCTGTTTCACCGGACCAGAATAGAAGGTCGAGTTCTTCAAGGGGTATGTGGGACTTTTTGGCAAAGGAGCGCATTTTATCCTCTATCTCAATATAGTTTTTTCGGGTAATAGAAGAAGGTATCGTTTCTACAACACCCAGTTTTTGAAGGTTCTTTAGAATATGGACATCGAGTATGGCTACATCTCTTCCGAGCCCTATGTTTCGTAGAAAATGGCTTGCCTCTTTGTAGCCCAACCCCTTTACATTATCTACCAGCCATTCCCTTGTTTTAAAAACATCGTCTGAGTTTAGCCGGCTTTTGATATTAAGCGTGTTTTTATTTTTGAAAAGGTTGCGGGCGGCAACAAGGTATGAGGCTTTTTTGTTGTGAAACCTCGCAAGGCCTTTAAGCAAAGGCTTTATATTACTTTCAGTACCCTTTAAAAGTAAGCCTGTTTCTTTAAGGCGCCGTATTGCTTTGTCGCAATGGACTGCTTTCGACTGCGGGGTTAATATGCAGAAGCACAGCTCCCCGAAAATGTCCTCATTTTTGGACACCTTTTTAAATTCTTTGAGCCTATTTTTTATAATGTGTTTCTTTTTGCTGTACTCCGAAAGAAGTTCTCTCATGATTTTTGGCGGGCCAGATAACGAAATGCGCTTAAAGTGGCTTTTGAGCCTTCTCCGGCAGCGATTATAATCTGCTTCTCAGGCACGTCGGTTACGTCGCCTGCCGCGAAGATGCCCGGTATATTCGTTTCATTGCGCGAATTTATTTTTATCTCTTTGTACTCGTTTCTGTCAATTCCTTCAGCAAATTCGGAAATGGGCATAAGGCCTATTTCCACAAAAACGCCCTGAAGGGGCAGTGTTTGCTCTTTTCCATTTGTGTTTATCTTTATTCCGCTTACCAGTTTCTCGCCAAGAACGGCTGTCACCTTTGTATTTTCTAAAACTGTTACGTTCTCCGCAATTCTTATCTTATCCTGCATTATCCTGTCTCCCGTAAGGCGGGGTGACGCCTCGATGAGGCGGACACTCTTTGCTATTTTCATCAACTGAAGCGTAGCCTCAAGGCCCGAATTGCCGCCGCCGATAACCGCGACATCCCGCCCGGCAAACAGTGGCCCGTCACAAGTTGCGCAATAGGTAAGCCCTTTATTTTTAAACTCTTTTTCGCCCGGGATACCCAGTTCTCTCCATCGCGCGCCCGATGCAATTATGGCCGTCTTTGCTTCGTAGGTATCCCCGGCGGTTTTAACGGAAATGACGCCGGACACCCCCGTAACTTTTACGACTTCCTCGTTTTCCTTCCAATTGATGCCGTATTTTTTCATGTGTTCTTCAAATTTCATCGTGAGGTCCGGCCCTGTAATAAATTGATAGCCGGTGTAATTTTCTATATCGCCGCTCAAGGCCGTCTGGCCTCCCACATCCTTGGCGATAACCAAAAAATTCATCTTCTTCCGCGCAGCGTACACGGCTGCCGTTATGCCTGCAGGGCCCGCGCCTATTATGATAAGGTCGTACATCATTAAAATATCCTATTAGCGATAAATCCCAACACGATTACCTGGGGAACTGCTATAACAGGAAGCCAGATCGCTGTTTTTCGGCCCACATTGTGCCACAAAAGCCCGATTTCGGTATAGTCGGTCACAACGCCCGCCATGAGAAAAACGAAGCTGTTGCCGAAAGCGCCTGTTTGCCTGAATATCTCAAACGCCATCGGCGCAGAGCCTTCGGAACAAACCTCTATTACAGTTGCAAGCCCCAGTGTTACAAAAAGCCCGAGCGTTGTCGGCCCCATATAGTTTTGGAATAAAACTTTCGGGACATACGCCCCGACCAGGCTCGCCATACCTACGCCTATAAAAACCCACCATAGGACCATATTGCTTAAAGCTACTGTCCCGTTGTATATGCCTTTTATGTCAGCCAAAGAAAACTTGTGCCCCTTAAACCTCTCTTTTATGTCCCCTATTATGGAAAAATTCTTATCGATTTTTACGGTATTTAGATTTTTTTCTATGAGGTTTAGTTTATCCAGGAGCTGAAATATAAATCCTGTTATAAGCGCGATTACGATGGCCGAGGCGATAATATACAAGGCTTTTAATCCGAAAAAACCTATGAGCATTATCGTAAGCACGAGGTTCGCCCAGGGGCTGGCTAATAAAAACGCGACCACCGCCGCATTTGAAGCGCCCTTTTTATGAAGTTCTATCGAAAGCGCGAGTATCCCATGGCAACACGCGCTCATGAAAAAGCCCAGAATTACCGAATAAAAAATAGTCCGCTTTTTTGGTTTCGCGAGAATGTAGGAGATGTACTCGCGCGGAACATAATAATCGATTATGCCGCCTATGAGAAAGCCCAATAAAATAGCCCACCATATGGTTCCAAAATACAAAAATAAGGATTTTCTGAACGGCACAAGAAATGGAACGGCGTATGAAAGAAGGGTCAGTAGCGCTAATACTGAAGCTGTAATTGCGGCTTTATTTTTGTAAAAAGGGCGTTTTGGCCGGAGAAGGCAGGAAGTGATCTCTTTTTCCGAAAGTTTGTTTTTACTCGCGAATTTCTTCAGGCAATGTTCGCTGCAAAAAAAATATGTTCTATCGCCGCTCTTTAATTTGAGGCCGGTTTTTTCATTAACCGACATGCCACATATCGGGTCTTTTGCCATTTATAGCGCTTTCTTATGAGGCGAGGGCCTTCTCAATGGCCTCTTTATCAAAACCTACTATAATTTTTCCGTCTATGTCCACGACAGGCACGCCCATCTGCCCCGTCTTTTGCACCATCTCCTGGGATTTTTCAGTGCTGCTCGATACGTCGATATCTGTAAAATCTATGGAGCTCTCTTTCAGGAATTTTTTCGTCTTTATGCAATATGGACATGTGGGCGTCGAATAAACCGTAACTTTCTTCCCCATCTTAAACACCTCTCTTTCTTTAAGATTATAAACTTGATTTAAGGTTCGTCAGTTTTTTGACGTGATCTTGCTCCTGATCTATCAAGAGGCCGATTATACCAAGGCCTTCTTCGGGCACAATTTTTTTCATTCCTTCGTAGAAATTTATGGAATCCTTTTCGAAGCCTATCCCCAGATCAATCGCCTCTTTATCGGTTTTCGCGCTTTTGGCTATTTCGGTACCCTTTCCCTTTTTGGTAAATACATAACCACTCGCCAGTGAACTCATATAGGCGAAATATTCCGTAGGATACGCTTCCTTTGGTTCGTATTTGTGAACGGAATCTAAAATCTCGCGAAACTTAGCAATATGCTTCTCTTCCTCATCCGCCAGATATTTAAAAATTTCTTTCGCCCTGGCGCTTACGGCTTTGCCGATCAAGGCAGTGTAAAAATCCTTCCCGTTCACTTCGATCTGAACCCCCAGCTCCACAATTTCACTCCCGGAAAATATATCCGCCATAAGTTACCTCCGCTCTCCTTGTAACCTGGTTAGATTTGGCAGGTTACAAGATAACTACAAACTTGTTTCGCTTATCCACGCTCCGTGCAGATTGCAAAGCTCGATCACGGTCAGTTTACCACTTTTTGCTTTAAGATGCAACGCACCCGCCGGGTTAAGCTTTTCTGGCGTCAATGCAATCCTCGAGATAAACTCATTGTCTATATAAAAGTCTATGTGCATGATATAATGGTCAGCCTGCATGGGATGCTGAATTTCTCCCATCTTGACATGGACATCTATGCACCCTTCAGGTATTAACCCACAAGTCTTTACAACTTTAACCACGGGAACATGCTTCTTTTCAGCCTCGGTTAAGTTAGCCGCGTCCTTGGGAGTCTTTATCGCGTCTTCTTTTTCCTGAAACGCCGTTTTCGGAGCATGGCACACCGGACAATTATCGGGTGCAACCCCATTTATAGACACTAATCCACAAACACTGCATACAAATCCTTTCATGGTTTACCTTCCTTTCTTTTAGTAGTTCTCACACAAAAGTTCATAATACGCTTGCGGATGGTCGCACGTGGGACATTTTTCCGGGGCTTCTTTCCCTTCGTGCACGCGCCCGCAATTGCGGCATTTCCATTTTACGACCGTGTTTTTTTTGAACACGCTGCTTTCTTCGATATTCTTAAGAAGTTTTCGGTATCTTTTTTCGTGTTTTACTTCTACCCTGGCTATTTCTTGAAACTGAACGGCTACCTCTTCGAAACCCTCCTGGCCGGCAACCTCTCCGGCTTCTTTGTAGAGTTTCGTCCACTCAAGATTTTCTCCGGCTGCGGCAGCTTTGAGGTTTGTTGCCGTGTCGCCTATCACGCCTGCGGGGTAAGTTGCCATGATCTCTACGTCGCCCCCTTGCAAAAGCTTAAAAAACCTTTTGGCATGTTCCTTTTCATTGTCCGCAGTTTCCAGAAATATGGCCGCGATCTGTTCATAGCCTGCCTTTTTGGCAACGCTTGCAAAATACGTGTAGCGATTTCTCGCCTGTGACTCGCCCGCAAACGACGCGAGCAGGTTCTTTTCCGTTTTTGTCCCCTTTATAGATTTTTTCATTGTTTTTGTATTCCTTTCCATAGCCTTACCCTTCTATCTTTGCCATAGGCTGGCCGCAACACACCAGTTCCCCTCCGCCAACCTTCGTTACCGCAACCTCATTACCGCACACATTGCATTTATACTTTTCTCCTACTTTTTCTACTGCCATAAGCGCCTCCTTCCGGCAATCATCAATATCCCGTAAAATTCTCTGTCCGAATATTTTCTTCGCCGATACCCAGGCCGTCTTTTAATACACCTTTAAGATTTTCCACCATCTGCGGCGGACCGCATAGAAAAAATATCCTCTCCCGGAAATCCGGTACTTCACTCTTTATCATGTTACTGTCTATGTGGCCTATCCTTTCACGCCAGTCGCTTTTGTCCAAGCCCCAGCCGGTTAGCGTATATATAACGCGAAAGTTTTTATTAAGGCGCGCTATCTCATCCAGGTCCTGTCTGAATATGATGTCGCGCTCAGTATTGTTTCCGTAAAGCAGGACAATGTCTGTCGAGAGCCCCTTGTCTAAAGCAAACTTGCAGATGCTCCGTATAGGGGTTATACCTATTCCACCTGAAAGGAAAGCGATTTTTTTATACTCCCCAAGGAACGTAAAAGACCCGAAAGGCAATTTAAGTTTTGTCTGGTCGCCTTTTTTTAATTTATCGAGAGCCCCGGAAAATTCGCTTCCGGTTATCCTCTTCGTAAATTCCACGTATCCTTTCTCCGTAGGAGAATTCGAGAACGAAAAGTGCTTCACCCTTTCTATTCCGCCTATCGTTATACCTACGAAGAAAAACTGGCCGGGTTTAAAATCAATGTTGTCCTTTGCGGTAAACCTGAAACTTTTTACGTTTTTTGCCCGCTTTATTACATCGACTACTTCCGTTTCAAATTGGATCATAAACCCTTACAAACATCCTTAACGAGCGACGCTATGGTAATAGCTTCCAATTTCGAAATTACGCTTTTTTCTATTACGTCTAAGCGCAATTTCAAAGCGCACGTCCGTATGTGGGGGCAAATGCCTTTTTTAAAAATATGGTCGTTCAGCTTTATCGGCCCCTGGAATATTTTCATTAGATCCGTTACCAATATCTTTCCGGCAGGCCGAGCCAGCGTAAAACCCCCACCCATGCCTTTATATGAGGTTAAGAGGCCCTCTTTATTGAGCTTCTGGAGTATTTTTCGCAAAAACGGGCGGGGAATTTTTAAGGTTTTAACAAGATCCGTAACGGACACGATTTTCTTTTTGCATTTCACGATATGACAAAGCGCCCTTATCGCATAATCGGTATTCCTGGTGAGCAGCTTCATTTTGGTTCCTTATATGCTGTGCGCAATAAACTCTGCCAATACTACAATGTCTTCCGTGCAAAAAATATCCACAATACCCTTATCGAATAACACGTTAGCTTCCGGGCCGAATTCATCATCGCCCCGCCAAAACGTTATAAGAACGGGCACATTGTCGAACGTTTCCAAAACTACGCTTATATCGGCAAGCTGCGCTTTTTTGGCCTTAAACCGCCCGGTAATCTCAAGAAGGCAGTCAGGGCGAGAACCGTATTTGCCGATAACGGTGTCAATTACTCTTTTTTTAAAAGTCGGATAATAACCTGCGCCGCCCGGCAACTCCTTAAACGAAATCCACTCGTTTTTAACTGTCGGAAGGCCCTTTAGCGCGCGTATAAGATAATGCAGTATCAGTATGCTTAAATAACTTTTCGCCGGGGCGTTGCAGGATAAAGAAAGAACGCTCCGCTTCTCTGGATCAACGTCGTAATTATCATTTAAAAACCGAACAGAATGTCTCTTTTTTTCCGTAAGGCTTTCCACTTGCGCCCACGCCTTTCGGAGAGCCTGTTCGTATTCCATTTTAGCCGTATTATTTCCTACCGGCGAGTTGGCAGTCTATCGCAGAAAGGGCTTTTTCGTCCTTTCCTTCGGCGCGTATTTTCTTAAGGATCCCGGCAGGGGTAGTCTCTTCCTCGACCTGTTCTTTCACAAACCACTGGAGAAACTCGCACGTTTCCCGGTCATTTTCATCTTTTGCCATTTCGACAAGTCCGGCGATCAATTTTGATACATTCCTTTCGTGATTCAGGGTTCTATTGAAGAGGTCTTCTCCGGAAGAAAAATCCTGCGGGGGCTCTTCTATCGGAAGAAGGACGAGCCTGTTTTTTCGTTTGATTATGTAATCCATAAATTTTTTGGCGTGGATAAGTTCCTCTTTCCATTGCTGAAAGAACCAGTGCGCAAAACCGGAAAGGCCTGAGGACGCCGCATACGCCGACATCCCGAGATAGAAATATCCCGAGTATATTTCCCTATTGTGCTGTTCATTCAGGCTTTTTGCCATCTTTTCGCTTAGCATTTCCCTCTCCTCTTTTTTCTTTGTTCTTTATGTATTTATCGTAAACGTTCTCTCCTACGCATTCTTTCGCATACTTACACCAATCGAGGCAGCTTGCGCCCCCTTCCCTCAGAATAGTCTTTTTGCAATGCGGGCAGGTAGCTTTTACTTCGTCGGACCATATCTCGAGCTCCTTGCCGCAAAAAGTACACTTGATAAACTCAGGGTGCGGCTGACTAAAGCTGTGGGAGCCGGGACATTTAAAAGGCATTAGAGCTAATCTCCCTTTTCTTCTATTTCTTCTATAGTAATAGCCCCTTCCGGGCAATATCCTATGCACGCGCCCAATCCGTCACAAAATAAATCGTTTACCAAGCGCGCCTTTCCGTCTATAATCTGAAGCGCGCCTTCCTGGCAATTGGGTATACACTCGGCGCAACCGGTACATTTATTTTCGTTTATTTTTATTATTTTTCGTTTTGGCATTTTTTGCTCGGTGGGGACAGGCCTTATAAGGCCTGTCCCAGTTAGAGAAAGTTATTGGGCAGTTTAGAGTCGTACCCGGGACTGTCTACTGCATCCCTCTTTGCAATGGGCGACGGGACGGAGCATGTATCTGATCACGACCTTCATTTTTCATCCCCCCTTTCTCTTTTAGATTACACGGTTTCAAAGACTCTTACCAAGCTCGTATGCCTTGCTCAATGCATCAGGATGTTTTGCGATATCGCCTTTGTTTTCTATGCCTTTTATGAAAAGCTCATTTTTATATTCCGTATTTGCGGTTGCAAAAAAGTTTTTTACAATTGCTTTTGCGTTATCCAGAAATTCGTCCCTTTTTGAGGCCTCGATCAAAATCAGGCCTCCCCGCTTCATGTTTTCGGGTACCGGTTTCTTCAGTACGTACTTATATCTCCAGTAACACTGAAACCGGTCTATCATAATTTTTGTCTGAGCGCTTAAAGATCCAAAAAATATGGGAGAGGCTAAAATCAGCGCGTCCGCTTTTTTGATCTTCCCGAAGAGCGCTTGAAAGTCATCTTCTATTTTGCACGTGCCGTCATCCTTTACCGTTTCGCATTCCTGGCAGGGGCGCATTTTAAGTTTATTCAAAATAATCTTTTCTACTTCCGCGCCTTGCACTGACGCGCCAAGAAGGGCCTCATCAAGGAGAAGCCCTGTATTACCCCCTATCCTGGGGCTTCCGCTTATACCCAATACATACATTTTATACCTGCTCGACTGATTTGATTTCCGGAATTTTTTCCTTGATCTTTCTCTCTATGCCCATTTTAAGGGTTTGAGCGCTCATCGGACAATGCCCGCAGGCCCCCGTCAGGCGAACCTTTACAATCCCGTCTTCTGTGACGTCAACAAGTTCCACGTTACCCCCATCAGCCATAAGATTCGGGCGTATTTCCTCCAGCGCTTTTTCCACTTTTTCTTTCAGCATTTTATTGCTCCTTTCAGTTTGGCTATCAAGATAATGATACAACTTTAGTATCATTCTGTCAAGAACTATTTGGGAACGTCCCCTTTCTCAGAGATAGGGGGTGTTTTCTAGGTAGCTTACGTAATCTTTTATAGCGTCTTTTAGCTCGAAAAATTTGTGGGAGCTGTTTACTTTTTTAAGCTTTCCAAGGTCAGCCTCGGTAAAATACTGATATTTACCCCTCAAGACCTCGGGCATATCAAAATATTCTATATTTGGCGCAATGCCCAATGCGGAAAAAAGGGCCTCTGCCAGGTCGTTCCACGTTTTTGCGTTGCCCGTGCCTATATTGAAAATGCCTCTCTTGTTCGGGTGTTCCAGAAAATTATAACTTAACTCTACGGCATCCTTGACATATATGAAGTCCCTTTTTTGTGCGCCGTCTTTATAATCGGGTTTGTGGGATTTGAAAAGTTTTATTTTTCCCGTCGCTTTTATTTGCTGATATCCCTTGTGAACCATGCTCCTCATGTCATTCTTGTGATATTCGTTGGGGCCAAATACATTGAAAAACTTAAGGCCTACAAATTTCCTTTCGAGTTTATTCTTAAGCACCCACAGGTCAAAGAGGTGCTTGGAATAGCCGTAGATATTGAGGGGCTTTAATTTGGGGGTTATGTCGTCGGCGTCCGAATACCCTATCTCCCCTGCGCCATAGGTCGCCGCACTTGAAGCGTATAAAAACTTGGCTCGCTTTGCGAGCGCCCATTCCGCAAGCCTCTTTGAATATATATAATTGTTTTCGATCATGTACGTTGCATTTTGCTCTGTTGTAGAAGAACAGGCGCCGAAATGAATAATGGTATCTATCTTACCATCAAGGCTGCCGCCCTCGAGACGCTCTAAAAACTTGTCTTTTTCAAAGTAGTCCCGGAAATCCTTGCCCTCCAGGTTTTTCCATTTGTCGGACGCGCCGAGATGGTCAACTACGATAATATTTGTAATACCGGCTTCATTAAGCCGCTTCAGCATGCAACTTCCTATAAAACCGGCGCCGCCGGTAAGTAAAACCTTCATTCTCCCCTCCTAACCGCCTATATTTTCAATAATCTTATCCACGTCAACATAACGCTCTACCATACGAATTATTATATCGATTTTATTTTTATCTTCCGGTTTGATCTTTACCTTCATCGCGTGCACCCTGGCAGAAATCGAATAGGTATCCCCGCTCGAAAAGAGAGTCGGTATCCCGGTTTTCTCAAGAAGCTTAATTAGTTCACCCGAAGGTTCAGTGCCACCTGAAAGTATAAGGCCTGCTATTCTGCAACCCTTTTTTATCACACCCCTCTCTATATCGATCATAGCCCGGATCATATCGGGCCTGTCGGAAGGGGTTATGAGTAATGAATTATTCACCACGTAATTAAGCGCGCACTTCACTTCCATGGCGCCTATTAATATCTTGTCAACCCTGTTGTCCAGTTGATTCGCGCCGCAGAGAAGGTCGATCTTAAGTTCTTCGAATATCTCCCGCATGGTCGGGATAGCAAGCCTTCTCTGGTAAGGCATCGTGCCCAAAACGGGGGTATTTTTCATTTCAAACCCCATTTTTACGAATTTTTTAATTTTATCGAATTTTTGCGCCCGGACCTTATTTACTACGACGCCGGCAAGCCTAACCCCTTCTTTGTCAAAAAGCGTTTTATTGAGCATCGCTTCATCTATGGGCTTTCCTATTCCGCCGGGCGTCAGAAGTATGACCTTTGAACCCAATAACTTTGCGACGACAGCGTTTGAAAGATCAAAAACAGACCCGACACCGGCGTGGCCGGTTCCCTCGACAACTACGAGCTCTTTATCTTTCGCAACTCTCTCGAAAGAATCCGATATGCTTTTTCTGTATGCTTTATTTGAGGCGCCATTCTCCACTATATATCGTTCGGTAAAACCTCTCTCGATGGCTATGGGGGAAAGATCTTTTATGCTAATACCTCCGGATACGTTGAAGATTTTTTCTATTAAAATGGAGTCTTCGTCAATTTTAAAACCCTGTTCCATCAAATACCGCTGGCCTATGGGTTTGATAAAACCTATTTTTTTAAATCTCTTTAGAAGCGCTGCTATAAAACCGATGCAAAAAGTGGTTTTTCCGGCATTCTGTCCGGTTGCGGATATGAATATGCGAAGCGGCTTATTGTTCATTTACGAAATTATTTCTTTTCCCACCTGAGAAGTTCAATTACCCGGGCAAGCGTGGAGCCTCTGTCTATTTCGACCCGAAGGCGATTTTCCTGTTCTAAAATGCTCATGGCGCGGTTTGCAACTTCAAGCGCTTTGTCCCTGGGTATACACACCACGCCGTCATCGTCGCCTACTATCCAGTCGCCCGGGTGTATTTTAACGCCCCCGGCCATAACCGGAATACCTATCTCTCCAAACCCTTTCGGCTCGCCCGCCGTCGGGGTTATTAGCCGGGTAAATACGGGAAATTTCAATTTGCTAATTTCCGGGGTGTCGCGCACAGCGCCGTCTATTACTACGCCTTCGAGTTTGCGCTGAATAGCGCCGTGCGTTGCGAGCTCTCCCCATACGGCAGGCCCTACGCCGCCTGCATCGATCACTATAACTTGCCCCTTTTCGGCCATGTCGACGGCCTGGACCGTCTTTGCCCAGTCGCCGGGATAGGTGCGAACTGTAAGGGCAGGCCCCGCTATTTTTAAGCCGCGCCATACAGGGGAAATCCCATTAAGGCTTCCCGATCTATGCATCGCATCCGAAACATTAGAGGCGGAAACGCGCTTAAGGGCTTTATACACATCATCCGCCGAAACCCTCCGAAAAAGTTCGGTCTTGATCGGTTTAAGCGTGGAAATCGATTTCTTTATTTTACGCGCAGCACCCGTGGGGTCTTTCGCCTTATTTATTGCGCCGCCGACTATAACTATATCGGCGCCGGCTTTTACTGCCCTCGGGGCAGTTTCGGAATTGATTCCGCCCGCGCACGCTACGGGTATTTTTACTGCATCCCGCACCTTTCGCAACTTTAAAAAGGGATCTTTTCCGCGCATTTGCTCGTCGATCGCTACGTGCACTCCGATAATGTCCACCCCTAAGCCCTCGAGTTCTCGAGCCCGCGTCTTTAGCGAACCTTCTCGAATGCCTATGAGATCCGCTTCCACCTTTGCACCATAATTTTTGCCCGCTTCTACACATTCTTTTATAGTGCTATCAGGAGCAGCTGCAAGAACGCAAACTATATTTGCCCCCGCCTTCGCAGCTGCCTCTGTCTCAACCCTTCCCACATCCATCGTCTTCATATCCGCCACAACCGTTGCTCCAGGAAATAATCGCCTTAACTCCCGTACGGCATTAAGGCCTTCGCTCTTTATAAGCGGAGTCCCGGCCTCGATCCAGTCAACGCCCCCCCGCATCGCTTCCTCCGCAACACGCAACGCCCTCTCCAGATTGAGAAAGTCTAATGCTAACTGCAATACAGGTTTCACTATTCTCCTATAATTTGTACCGCCAATTCCCGCGAGCGGGGGCGGTTGTCGAAATCTATGAATATAATTTGCTGCCAGGTTCCGAGCATAAGGGCGCCGCCTTTAATCGGGACTGTAAGAGAGGGGCCCAGAAGAGATGCGCGGACATGGGAAAATCCGTTTCCGTCACCCCATTTTTCGTTGTGGGCATACTTGCCCTGCCGTGCTGCCAATTTCTCGAAAGCGCCTTTTAAGTCGCTTACGAGGCCGGGCTCATACTCTACGGTCGTAATACCGCCGGTCGCGCCCTGAACAAATACTGTGACTATTCCATTTTTAATACCGGAATTTCGCACGGCCGAGCCTACTTCGGACGTTATGTCAATTATGTCCGTTTCGCCCTTAGATTTGAGTGTTATATTTTTTGCTACAACCATTTTTCCTGCTTACAGCTTATAGCTTAAAGCTTATAGCTACTTTTTATGTGCATCCAGAAATGAATCGCAGTAAATTGTTTTATTGAGAATAAGTTCCGCTGTTACCGCCGCATGCATAAGATCCTGATCCAAGGGATCCATTATTGCCGCAGAAAGGCCGCAGGCGATCGCCATTATTAGATATGTCCTGTTTATCAAAGGCCTTTGCTTCGTGCTTTGCGAAGCGTTACTCAAGCCCACGACCGTCTTTGGCGACGGGTCACATAAAAGTTTGAATTCCCTTATGGATTCCAGGATCTCGATACCCTGGGATTGCGCGACATTTACCGGCAACACTATGGGGTCCAGATAAAGGTCACTTGTATTAAACCCTACCTCCTGGCACTTCGTCACTATATTTGCAGCATGCTCCATCCTTTCGTGCCTGTCCCGCGGAATACCGGTTTTCGCCATGGTAAGACCTATAAGAGATGCATTATATTTCTTTGCCATGGGCACAAGGACATCCAATTTCGCATTGTCCGCATTTGTGGAATTTATCATGGCTTTTTTCTTTACGATTTTTAGCCCCTCTTCGATAACATCGGCTTTCGTCGAATCAAGCGCAAGCGGCGCATCACAGACTTCCTGAATAGATTCAACAAGCCATTTCATGACGTCCTTCGGGTCCTTGGCGTATGGGCCGGTATTCACATCGAGCATATTCGCGCCGGCTGCAATCTCGTCTCTCGCAATCTTCTGTATCGCGCCTTTATCCCTCGCCTCTATAGCCGTCCCTACGGCCTTATACATACCGTTTATGAGTTCTCCTATCACAAGCATCGTTAATCCCCTTTATTTTTCATAAGATCGTCAATGTAAACCTGAACTCCCTCTACCGCCTTCGGGTGGCGCATTATGAGAATATCAGCCCCTGCCATGAGAACCGATACCGCCGTATCCGTCTCCCAGATAATCCCGCGGGACGTTTCGTCACCCCATTCGGGGTGTTCCGTAGACGTGGCCTTTGCCTCTTTTGCCCGCCATGCCTCCTGGCCGACGAAACATACAAAAGGCCCCGAAAGCGTCTTATCGCCCAGAAGCGCCGCAATCCTCGCGCGCTCCATTATGGAGTAGGCATATTCCATTCCGTATCCAAGCGCTCCGATTGTCGTATTGATCACTATTCTTTCCATCGGAAAACCCATTTCACTGATCAATATGTTGGCCTGCTTTGCTATGTTTATGTCTATGGGAGATTCCGCTATAATATTGTGCCCGTCGGCAAGACAGCTTGCCGTGAGGGTTTTGTAATTTTTTTCCGTAGCATCACCCAGAAGGCACCTTTCGCCTTTTGAAACCTCGCTCGCTTTGGCCAGAACAATATTGTCCTTCGTTTCGTCCCCGGATCCCAGGATTATAAGTGGGGTCTTAACAGCTTTCAGTATATCTTTGATCAACTTTGCTGAATCCTCAGCGGATTTATTTCCGAAGTCCGGATGTGTCCCGGCGAGCTTAACGCAAATAAGCCGGGCTTTAAATTCTTCGACACACTTAACGGCCCATTTCACCGGGTCACGAAGCGCGTCCCCAAAAGGCTTCTTCAAGGTTTCCGGCCAGTCAACGGGCTCTATGTCAAGAACCTCCATCGCGATAACCGGCGCATGAGGCATGGCCCCTTCCTTAAAGAGAAAAGGAAGCGTAGTTTCGCCGCCGACCGTAATTTGTGACGTGCGCGTTCCTCCGTCTTTTTCTGTAGCGCCGATCGTAACCTCGTTAATTTTTCCTGCCCACGTCTCTTTCAATACATCCATATCACTACCCTTTCCTAACTTGTGAAACTACTAAAAACTCCCCTACCGCCTTAAGCAACGGGTTGTCTTTGCTTAACTGAAATACGGCCCTGCCGCTTACAGCAGCGTCTTCAATTTCTTCATTGAGCGGCAGGGTCGCTCTTAAATTCATCCCCGCCTTCTTTATCTCGGATAGAAGCGCTTCTTTTGTGCCCCTGGATTTATTCAAAATCAGAAACCTGTCTTTTATTTTTATTTCCAATTCATCCACAAGTTCAGAAACCCTCGCAGCTGACCTTATCCCCACGATTGCGCTATCGCTTACCATAAAAAGCGTGTCAATGTTACGGGTAAGCCGCCTCGAAAGGTGCTCCATGCCCGCTTCGTTGTCAATTACCACGTAACGGTAGCTTTCCATGAGTTTTTCTATGAGGCCACGCAGCATGTTGTTGGCGAAACAATAACAACCGGGCCCTTCGGGGCGGCCCATGCTCAAAAGATCAAACCCCTCCTCCTCGTTAAGCGATTCCTGGACTTTTAGATCTATATACCTGTCCTTGGTCACCCCTTGAGGTATCTGGTCCGGGTTTTTTGCCACGCTATCTATGATCCCTACTATTGTCGACGGGCTTTTGACGCCCAGAAGCTCACCCAGATTACTGTTCGGGTCAGCGTCAATGGCAAGTATAGGGCCCTGGCCCTTCTCCTTAAGCGCCCTTACAACGAGAGCCGCAAGCGTCGTCTTCCCCGTCCCGCCCTTACCCGCTACTGCGATTATAATGCTCATTTCTTCACACTCGGGAATTGTCCGAGATCCGTATGCGGAAAAAATAGAGCAGACATATATTCATCCATATACGCCGAATCTTTGCTAAAGTCGATATAGGTCATTTTCCCCGCGATCTCTTCGGCCCGCTTCATCGTTTCATACGAAAGCAATATCTCACGCGCGCCTATAAGCGAGCTATTCCCCACGAATCTAAATTTCTTTCTATCGATATCCGGCAAAAGCCCTATGAAAACCGCGTTATCCATATTGAGAAACGTCCCGAAACCACCGGCGATGAAAATTTGTTTTACATCATTAAATTTAAGTCCGAATTTCTTGATCAACATAGACACTGCCGCATATATGGCGCCTTTTGAGCGCTTTATATTCTCAATATCGGATTCTTTTATGACGATATCGTAGTTAGAGCCGGCTTTTTTCTTCGGCACTACGATGTATTCAAATTCTCCGTCCCCTTTTCTTATGTTTTTACTCTTAAGATCGCGGTTTATTTTCCCGTCCCTTTTTATTATGCCTCTCTTGAACATCTCCGCGATAAGGTCAACATACCCCGAACCGCATATTCCCATGGGCTTTTCATTTTGTATTGTTTCTACTTTTGCTTCTAATTTGGAATTTATCTCCACCTTTCCTATCGCGCCCTTTATTGCCCTCATGCCGCAGGACACGCCGCTCCCTTCAAAGGCGGGGCCGGCCGACGCCGAACAACATGCCATCCACTCCCTGCTACCGAGAACTATCTCCCCGTTTGTGCCAACGTCTATAAGGAGCGTGAGTTTGTCGGTATTGTTTATGCCGCATGCAACAGCCCCCGCTACGATGTCGCCCCCAACGTAAGTCGATACGCCCGGAATGCACGCCGCAAGGCCTCTTGGGTGGATCTTAATTCCCGCCTCGGCAGCCCTTATGACCGGAACAAAATTCGCAGTCGAGACATAGGGTTCTTTCCTTATATAAGTGGGGTCCACCCTTAAAAGAAGGTGTATCATCGTAGTATTGCCCGCGCATATAACACCGGTCAGGCGGCTTAGCGGTATCTTATGTTCCGCAATAAGCTCGTTTATAATGGCGTTCATATTATCGATAACGGCGTGATGCAGCCTCTCGAGCCCGTTTTCTTCGGTTGCGAACATGATCCTCGTAATTACGTCGTCGCCAAACATTATCTGCTTGTTATACGCCGCTTTTGTGCCGAGAATTTCTTTGGTATCAAGATTTATTAGTTGGCCGGAAATCGTAGTCGTGCCTATGTCGAAAGCAACACCGTAGTTTTCCCCGGAAGAATCCCCTGGCTCAATAATAACGACCTCGGTGGTCTCGTTTCTCTTGCCGAGGGTAACCGTTACTTTCCAGTCACTGTAGCGAAGTATACTACCGAGGCGCCGTATATTACGAAGCCCTGTCTGCACAATAGGAACATCGTATTTTTCCTTTATCTCCCTCATCAGCCTCTCGTAGTCGCTGACACTGTCATCCAGGGTAGGCGGCGGTAACTCAATGTAAAGTTTCGTCGATATCGGGCTGTGCTTGAATACATCCTCGCTTATTATCGGCTTTCCCTTATCAATATCTACCGCTTCCGAATAAATACCCTTCAGGCGATAGAGCTTCGCGTCCGCTTCTTTGATCTTGCCGAGATCAAGCAGGGAATCTTTAGGAACGTGCACTTCAAGATTGCCCTCGACGGTGGTAAGGCAGGCAAGAACATAGCCTTTTTTTCTTTCTTCGTGAGAAATCCTTCCTGTGGGCTCGGTCCTGAAAGCGCCTTTTTTGATGATAACTTTACATCTTCCGCATATACCTTCCCCAGCGCAGCTTGAATTGATGTGAAGGCCCGAGGCAACAGCCACCTGCAGAAGATCCGCACCCTTCTTTACCTCTATAGACTTCCCGCCGGGTTTAAAAACAACTTTAAATTTTTCCATGAACCCTTTTTTTCATTTTCCTAAGTTACGCAAAAATACGGGTATCCCCGAGGCTTCCCTCGGGCCCACTACAACCTTGCGCCCGGACTTCTCTTCGAGTTTGCCGCTAAGAACCGAAACATATCCCGGTATTATAAGATCTTTATGGCTTACCTTGTCCTTTATGCTGAATTTATCAAGAGCGCTTGCTATGCTATCAGCTGTAAATTTATCCGCGGCCCACGCCGTAAGAACAGACATGCCCTCGGCGTCGCAGACAACTATAAAGGAGGGCACCTTGCTAGCTTCAACCTCCCCTTCGACGGTATAATATGTGAGAGAAAAATTGGTCGTAACGAGAACCGGCGATTTATCCGTAACCTGCCCGACTTCATAGATCTTCGACTCAACCTGTAGCGGCTTTTGAGGGTCTGTATAAAGGTTTTGCCTCAAAGTCAAAATCGGCAGGACAGCCCACGCTAATCTCGTTCTTAAAACAACGATCCCGGCATATTTTGCGACATAACTGGAAGCCTCAGCGACTTCCCTGGCAGGATCGCCCGATTTTGTAAACGTGATAACCGGATAACCAAAAGGCCTGAAAGCCTTTTTTAGCGCAAGCCGGCGTATCTGTGTCAGGTCCCAAAGCTTTTCCGCGAGAGCTTTATCACCCGTATCTAAAATAATGTCTTCAATACCTTCTGTATTTAAATTTTTAACAAGCCCGGCGAGCTCTTCCAACGTCGGGGCGCTTGCTACAAGCGGTACCTTGTATTTTTTGGCCAAATTTGCCATTTCCTTAAAATTGACGCCTGTCGCCTTGTATATAAGGGGCTTTTTATCTTTTGAGATCTCGAGGGCTTTTTCGATTATGAGAGGGTCATCGCTCATAAGCGCAAGAGGTAAAGCGCATCCTCCGAGGATAGTTTTCAGGGCCTCCACGAATTTAGCTGCGTCGTTACTTTTACACGATAACGCCACCAGATTCACCCCGATCCTCTGCCCGACCCTTTCGAAATCCAGCTTCTTAATCTCCTCTATGGCTTTCTTAAGCTCGTCTGCACTTTGAGTGTCTTCAAGAAGAAAACCTATCCCCGTAGGATGATAAAATTTCTCTTCGTGCCTGAAAAGAACGGTTTCGTTCCCGGCTTCAAGCTTCTCCTCGCCCTCACCTATGGTGACAAGCTTTATGGGTGGCCGCGAAGCGCTCTCAAGAGCATTTTTTGCCTCTTCGGAAACAGAGGGGCATTTGTCAAGCGAAGTTTTCTTAGCAGCAAGCTGCATAGCAAATGCGAGACAAGTAGGAAACCCGCATTTCTTACAATTTGTCTTAGCCAACAGCTTATATATTTCGAGCCCTGATAATGCCATTTTAATGGTCTCCTTGTTTGTCATTCCCGCGTAAGCGGGAATCCACGTCTAGATCCCCGCTTACGCGGGGATAAATTCGGATATATGACTTATGAAAATTTTGTAAAAATTTTCATAAGTCATATCCTCATTTACATTAATGGAGGCAGAGTAAGCGCCGGGTGCTTCTTTTCCTGCAAAAACTTAACAAGCGCTTCGGACTCTGTAGCCACGCTTTCATCCGCTATTTTATCAAATAAATCCGGCACGCCTTCTTCTTCGCACCTTTTCTTCAATTTACCCGCGAGCGCTTCCTTAAGCTCTTTCGGCATCCACACAAGCCTTTTGAGCCCGCCGTCGGCAAGTAAAAATTTCTTACTCACAACGTACAGCCTTCCGACGCCCATAAAACCCGGCGTCTGGTTGCCGCCGCCTACAGATCCGGCAAGCGTAGAAAACTTCATTCCCGCCGGCGTAAACCCGGAATATTCGCGGTTTACAACCATAAACCCGTTCGCCTCCGGTAAAATCGCGATTATGCACTCAAAACAACCACAACTTGTTTCAGGAAAAGTCATAATTGAATAACCGTGAAACCTCTCAAGGGTTTTATTGGAACTCTGATGGATAAAGTCATTTACGCCTTTCCATTCGCCGCGAACCGCATCGAGGACCTCGCCTTTCGCGATAGGCTGGTTGGGGCCCGTCGGATTCAGCTGGTAGCAGGCCTTCGCGTCGAGCCATGAGTAAGCGCCGCATAATCCTAGGCGCTCGGGCTTCACTATGCATACGTGATTCGGCGCGAAGCTCTGACAAAGCGTGCAACTGTAGAAAGTATCGATACTCTCGTCCGTCATTCCCGCAAGGCGCGCGTCGCGTTCCTCGTAGGCTTTGATGGCATCCGGCACAATTTTTTCCACATCCTCTTTCTTGGTATAGATCGTAACCTGCACCTTATCCACTATCTTCCCGTAGGTATCATGGATCCTTGCGTGAATAATAGTGCCGAAATGCTTGAGCTTAAGGCCTTTTTTCTGCGCATCTTTTGAAATGCGTATCCAGCACATATTTCTCTGGCCCATATGAAATATGCCCATCGCCTCGTTTAAGAATGAATGGACCTGCCTTTCAAGGATCGGCTCAAAATCATGCTGCATTTTTCTACCGGCAACCTCTACCAAAATTCCGAGAGGATACGCTGCCCCTTCCTTCATGTCGTCAATTTCCGGCCCAACGACTTCTATTTTTCCCTCTTCCACGTCATCGAGTTCTTTTGTCCGTACAAATTCGAAGGCAGCCGAGAATTTTCCACCGAACTGGACATACATCTGCTCGCGCCTCACCCTTTCCCCTTCGAAAGCTGCGCTGTAGGAAACGGGGATGGGTATCTCGGAAAGCTTAACCTTTACGCCCCTTACCTCAATGCATTTTTTGACAATGCGTTTGTGGTTGAATTCCTTTACAAGATGCTCGTAGGTACAAATACCTGTCGGGCGTATCTCGGGAATATCCGTATCCGCAATAATAGGAAACCCCATATTTATTGCTCCTGCACCTGTGGCATATTTTATGTCGTCCAGTTCGCCAAGGACAAGCCCGAACGCGAAAACCCTTTCCTTGCAGTAGAGAAGACATTCTTTTGCGTTTCCCGCTTTTATTCCGCCGAATGTAAGCGCTCCTCTTATAGCCCAGTTTAGCGGATAAATACCTGAGATGGTGTCCCTGCCGTAAGGAACGATGTAAGTGTCCCAGCCCATTTCAACGTTCTCTTCCTTGAGCTGGTCGATTATACTTCGCCCTTTTACGTTTGAGCCTACAAAGCTCATTATATTTCTTTTCTGAAGTTCCCGCACGATTTCAACGGCTATTTTATTGTCAGGAGCTGCCCCGAGTATTGCCGCAAAACCCGGCATCCTTCCGTCAACAAGCTGTATACCGAGAGTGCGGAGTATTGTATCCGAAAAAAAACCGTTGCAATCAGCCTGTGGTTCTTCTTTGTTAAGGTAACGGATCGCACAGATTATCTCCTCCGCCAAAAGCGCCGCGATGCCTGAATCGAGCGTTCCACCCAGATACGGGAGCCACAGGTCCTTTGTGGGCTCGTTATGCAAAAGTGATTTTGCCTCTTTTATGACCGGCAGGGTCTCGTTCAATGTTTTAACCTCAGCGCCTAAAAGGGCGTTAGCCATAGGGAGAAAGAAAGCCGTTTCCGGAAATTCTATTGTTGCAGACTTGCCCTTAGCCTCGATAGCCTTATTAACAAGTTGTTCGGCTTCGCCCACAAGGTGCTTCGCACCTCTCATTGCTGCAGCTGCTACGATTTTTGACATGCGTCTACTCCTTCGATTAGGGATGCTCTGAATTTTTTCCGTCTACACTTCGGGCAAAGGCCGAATAAGTCCTTTGGTAAATCTATTTTTTCTTTAACATAATCGAGTTCTTTGAATGTAGCGAATCTCTCTCCGCAACAGGTACACTCGAAAAGCTCCAGTTCCGTGTTATCATGCAGCTTCCTCGACTTATTCACTTCCTCAAGTGAAATCGCTCCCGTCGGGCAAATAAACGCGCACGCGCCGCAACCTATGCACGCCTCGGAGTTGGTATTAAAAGGCGTTTCAACCCTCCTCTCGATCCCTCTCCCGGCAAAGCTTATTGCGGATTTGCCTATAACACTGTCACAGACCCGAACGCATAAACCGCAAAGAATACACAATTCGTTTTGTTTCTTTAAAGGCGTGCTTTTTACCCCGTATTTAGCGGCGAGGGTTTTTACCTCTTCGGCATTTGAGGAACGCGCCAGCATAAGCTCCAACACGAATTTACGCGCAACTTTCACCTTTTCGGAATCGGTCCTGACTTCCAAGCCATCCCATGCAGGATAAGTGCACGCGGTCATAAGCTTTGACCCTTTAGGGGTTATGATCTCAACCACGCAAACCCTGCAAGACCCGTAAGGGCCGAGGGCTTCACTGTAACACATTGTCGGGATGTCTATTCCAAGCCTGCCAGCAGCTTCGAGAACGGTCGTCCCCTCTTCTACCCGGATTTCCCGGTTATCTATCTTTATTTTTTTCATGTTATTATGACATACTTTCGAACCGCATATTATGTGACTTTTACGGCGCCGAATTTGCAAACGTCGCGGCATATGCCGCACTTAACGCAAAGTTTTTCATCTATCTTGTGCGGTTTTTTCTTCTCTCCGGAAATAGCCTTCTCAGGGCATTCCCTGGCGCACAACGTGCAGCCTGTGCACTTCCCCTTAACTATGGAATATCGTATTAACTCGCGGCATACGCCGGCCTCGCACTTTTTATCCCTGATATGAGATTCATACTCGTTACGAAAATAACGTATCGCGGTCAGCACCGGATTGGGAGCTGAACCTCCCAAAGCGCACAGCGATGTTTCCTTAATTATATTGCCCATTTTTTCGAGCAAATCTATGTCGCCCTCTTCACCGAAGCCCCGGGTTATCTTTTTGACAATGTCGAGCATATGTTTTACGCCCTCACGGCAGGGCGTGCATTTCCCGCAGGATTCATTTACCGTAAACTCAAGGAAATATTTGGCCACATCAACCATACAGGTGTCTTCATCCATTACGATCATCCCGCCCGAGCCCATCATTGAGCCCACCTCTTTGAGCTTTTCATAGTCTACGGGAAGATCCAGGTATTTCTCCGGTATGCAGCCGCCCGAGGGGCCGCCGGTCTGGACCGCCTTAAAGCGTTTGTCGCCCAGTATTCCTCCGCCTATGTCAAAAATGAGTTCGCGTAAGGTTATGCCCATTGGTACTTCAGCGAGCCCTGTATTTTTTATTTTTCCCACGAGAGAAAATACCATAGTGCCTTTACTTCCTTCGGTTCCAATTTTTGAATACCAATCCGCGCCTTTATCAATTATAAGCGGAACTGTAGCCCATGTTTTAACATTGTTCAAAGTGGTCGGTCTATCCCATAAGCCCTTATCCGTAGCGTGCACGTGCTTAAACCTCGGCTCGCCCAATCTTCCCTCTATGGAAGCCATAAGGGCTGACGATTCACCGCATACAAATGCCCCGCCGCCTTTTACGATATTGATCATAAACGAAAACCCTGACTTTAAAATGTTTTTTCCGAGAAACCCGTATTTCTCTGCCTGCTCTAAAGCGATCTCAAGATGCTCTACGGCAAGGGGATATTCATTCCGCACGTATACGTATCCCTCTTTTGCTCCGATGGCAAAGGCGCCTATCGCCATGCCTTCTATGACACTATGCGGGTTTCCCTCGAGAATACTCCTGTCCTGAAATGCCCCCGGGTCACCTTCATCCGCATTGCAGATGATGTACTTCAGGCTACCTTTCGCCTTCCGGCAGGACTCCCATTTTCTTCCTGTGGGAAATCCACCGCCTCCCCGGCCGCGAAGGCCGGAGCGTTTTATTTCACCGATTATTCCTTCAGGCAATTTTCCTGACAGAACTTTTTTCAAAGAATTATATCCCCCAAGCGCGGTATAATCATGTATGTTCGTGGGATCGATCCTGCCGTTATTGCCAAGAATAAGCCTCATTTGCTTTTTGTAAAACGGCACCTCGTCTTCATGGACAACTTTCTTGCCTGTGGCAGGGTCTTTGTAGAGTAAATGCTCGATTACTTCATTCTTAAGTACGGTTTTCTCAATTATCTCCGGAACATTATCCGGTTTTACTCCATTATAGAATATTTTGCCCGGATGAATGATCACAAGAGGTCCCCGTTCACAAAAACCATGACAGCCCGTGGAGCGGATGCCCAGCTTTTCTTTTAAATCTTTCTTCTTAATAAATTCTTTAAAGGCAATTTCAACCTTATCAGCGCCTGATGCCGTACACCCGGTTCCCCTGCAAATAGTAATGTAGGGTTTAGTTTCTTTATTTTTCATATTTCTTAAGAACGCTCTTTACTTTTTTTAAGTTCATCTTGCCGTAATATTCACCGTTTATGACCATTAAAGGGCCAAGCGCGCATGCCCCAAGGCAATTTACGGCTTCGAGAGTGAAAAGGGAATCGTCGGTTGTCTCACCTGACTTTATTTTCAGAGCCCTTTCCAGTTCTTCAAGAATTTTTTCTGCGCCTCTCACATGACAGGC
>JAMXCZ010000084.1 GCA_024542975.1 Candidatus Omnitrophota bacterium
GTATGATTCTCCTGTCTGGGTGGATCTCGAGGTAAAATTTTCGCAATGCGCCAAGCACAAGGCCTCCCTACCGGCAGGTAGGCCTGTCAGGTAGACTTCTCTGCCGAACCGAAGTGCACGTTTGCTGCGTGCCCCGGTAAGGGTATGCCTCCGGGGTGCATTGCAAAAATTCCGGCCGAAGATCCACTCTGACAGGAGAAAAGTATAGGGTTTCCTTACTTTGGTTTTCTCCTGTCAGAGTTAGCTGAGGCCGGAATTTGCTGCATCCCGGAGGCATACCCTTGCCGGGGCACGCAGGCTGGATGTAACACGACATCGAAAACATTACACCTTCTTTTTTATTGCATTTGACATTATAGTGTCCATTATATATAATTATATAGCTAAATGTACGGCGCAACAGGGTTTTGGAGGAAGGGTAGATGAGTCATTTAAACGATATTGAGAAGCAGAAGAGACAGAAGCTAAAGGAGATGGTGTCCCAGGGCATATATCCCTTTGGCGAGCGATACACTGTTGATTGCGGAGTTGGCGAACTTTTGGAAGGCTTCAAGGAAGGTAAGGGCGTGTCAGTGGCGGGACGTATCATGGCGGCGCGGGCACATGGGAAGAGCGTGTTTTATGACTTAAAAGACTCTTCGGCGAGGATCCAGTTATACGCCGGAAAGGATGCTCTCGGTGAAGAGAAGTTTGCATTTTTAAAGAAATTGGATATAGGTGATATAGTGGGCGTTCGCGGTGAACTTTTTAAAACGAAAACCGGTGAGAAAAGCATAAAGCTTACGGACATAAAGATCTTATCAAAATCCCTTCACCCCCTTCCGGAAAAATGGCACGGCCTTAAAGATGTTGAGACGAGGTTCAGGCAGAGATACGTAGACTTGATAATGAACGAAGATGTGAAGAAGATTTTCAAGACACGAAGCGCGGTGATCCGTAAGATACGGGAAGCCCTGGACGGTAAGGGGTTTTTGGAGGTCGAGACGCCTATGATGCATCCGATCCCCGGGGGCGCCGCAGGTAAGCCTTTCAAGACGCACCACGAGGCGTTGCACAGGGATTTATACCTGCGCATTGCTCCGGAACTTTATCTCAAAAAATTGCTCGTAGGTGGCTTCGAGAAGGTGTATGAAATAAACCGCTCTTTCAGGAATGAGGGTATCTCCCCCAGGCACAACCCGGAGTTTACAATGCTCGAGGCCTACGAGGCCTATTCCGACTGCGGAGGCATGATGAAGCTTGTCGAGGAAATAATACGGGGAGTGGCGAAGGACGTTCTCGGCAAGGAAAAAATCGAATATCAAGGCAAGACCATAGATCTCACAAAGTGGGAGACAGTTTCGTTTGCCGCGCTCATGGAGGAAAATTTCGGCATAAAGCCGACAGACGATGAGACGGTATGGGTAAGGAAGCTAAAAGAGAAAGGTATAAAACTGGGGAAGGACCAGGTTTCGAGGACCCAGATAATAAACATCGTAGGGGAACTCGTTGAGCCAAAAGCGCATAACCACCCCATATTTGTGGTAGATATGTTTACGGAGCTTTGCCCGCTTGCCAAGAAAAAGAAGGATAACCCGCATCTCTCGGATAGGTTTGAGCTCTACATGGGTGGGATAGAAGTGGCCAATGCGTATTCAGAATTGAATGACCCCATCGAGCAAAGAAAAAGGCTGAAAGATGCCGGCGGGCAGATCGATGAGGATTTCCTGAGAGCGCTCGAATACGGTATGCCGCCTGCCGGGGGGCTTGGCCTTGGTATCGACCGGCTTGTGATGCTTTTTACAGACTCGGCCAATATCCGCGAGGTAATATTTTTCCCGCAGCTTAAGGAGGAGAGCAGCTATAAGCCGTAAGCTATAAGCCGTAAGCAGAAAAAAATGCAAAACAGAAGTTTTCCGTTTTCCTCCTGCTTATAGCTTATAGCTTAAAGCTTAAAGCTGATATCATGAATTGGAAAATCTTTATAGCGTTAAGATATCTGACCAAAAGAAACATCGATAAGTTTATTTCAATTATAAGTGTGATCTCCGTTCTGGGCGTTATCGTAGGGGTTGCGGCGCTCATAGTAGTGATATCCATTATGACGGGTTTCGACATTGAAATTAAGGAAAAGATTATCGGCACCTATTCGCACATCATATTATTGAAAGAGGGTGGCATAAAGGACGAAAAAGCAGCGATGGATGCCCTGAACAAGAACGAACACATATTGGCAAGCTCGCCGTTTATAGATGAACCGGCTTTTCTTCGGTATGAAGGCGGAGGCGTAGGCATACTCCTGCGCGGTTTGGATGAGGAACGCGAAGGCATGGTAAGCAATGTAAAAGAATACATAGGTAGGGACCGGCTTGCTTTCGGCGAAAACGGGGTTATAGTAGGGAGGGAATTGTTAAAGTCGTTGGGTCTTGCGAGAGGCGACGCGGTTACGATATTTTCGCCTTACGCGAATGAAAAATTTCCCTACGCACATAGCAGGAAAAATTTTACAATTGTAGGAGTATTTACCTCGGGCAGATACGATTATGATGCCAACATGGTTTTTACGAGCCTTGCAAGCGCAAAGGAACTTTTAAACAGAGACTCGGTTTCCGGGATCGGCGCAAGGGTCGATGACGAATTCAATGTCAACAAAATAAAAATGGAACTGCAAAAAACGTTTCGGCATCCTTTTATGGTAAAAAGCTGGATGGATCTGGACAAAAACCTTATGCGGGCGCTTGCGATAGAAAAAAAGATGATGTTTACGGTTCTCGCTTTAATAATACTGGTGGCGTGTTTCAACATAGCGAGTTCCCTCATAATGCAGGTTCTTGAGAAAACGAAAGACATAGGGATCCTTCGCGCTATAGGCGCCCGGGCGCGCGATATAAAAGTAATATTCGTATTTCTTGGATTTCTGATAGGGTTTATAGGCGTGTTTTTTGGCGTGGTACTGGGAGTTATTATTGCAAAAAATATCAATTCAATAGCGGGTTACATGGAACGTCTTACGGGTTTTGAATTGTTTCCAAGCGACATATACTATCTCGCCGCGATACCAATCAGGATCGAGCGCGCGGACATAGCTTTAATAGCGGCCTTTTCGCTGGTGTTGGCAGTGATAGCTTCACTCTACCCGGCGTGGAAAGCCTCGAGGCTTGACCCGGTGAGGGCGATAAGGTATGAGTAAAAGAGGTAAGAGATGATACGGGCGGTTGATCTAAACAAGACTTATTATCAGGGCAGAACGGCAATCCGCGCCGTTAAGTCCGCCAGCTTTTCAATTTCGAGGCGCGAAACGGTGCTTATTACAGGGCCTTCAGGATCCGGCAAGTCGACGCTTTTGCATATTCTGGGAGGGCTGGACAAGCCGACTGCGGGGAAGGTTTTTTTTGACGGAAACGATATTTACAGTTTGTCTGACGGGGCCCGCTCAAGGATCCGGAATGAAAAAATAGGCTTTATATTTCAGTTCTATCATCTTTTGCCGGAGTTTACGGTTCTCGAAAACGTTATGCTTCCCGCTCTCATGGGAAGAGGCGACAAAAAAGAAGGTGTCGCGGACATCAGGCGAAGGGCTCAAAATATTTTGAAGCTAGTAAAGCTCAATGGCAGGGCATGCCACAGGCCGGCGGAGCTTTCGGGAGGGGAATCGCAAAGGGTTGCTATCGCGAGGTCGCTCATTAATTCTCCGGATATTCTTTTGTGCGATGAACCCACGGGCAACCTGGATTCCACAATGAGGCAGGAAATAATGAATTGCCTGTGGGCGCTCAAGGAAAAAGAAAACATGGCCCTGGTTCTCGTAACGCACGATGAGCGTATACACGACGGGTTTCAGAGGGTATTCAGAATTGAAGACGGAACAATAGAAGAGATTTCAGGAGAAAAATATGTCCCGCAAGGTTTATTTAAACGGCAGGTTTGTAGATAAGGATAAGGCCAAAATTTCCATTTTTGACCACGGCCTTCTTTACGGAGACGGTGTGTTCGAAGGTATACGCGCATATGACAGGCTTGTGTTTAAGCTTGGCGAGCATATCGACAGGTTGAAGAGGTCGGGAGATGCGATAATGCTTAAAATGCCCATGAGTAAAAGGGCACTCAAAAAAGCAGTTATCGATACGCTCAAACTGAATAGACTTGATAACGCATATGTGAGGCTTGTCGTCACGCGCGGCCCGGGTGACCTTGGGCTTGATCCCAGAAAATGCAAAAGTGGCAGCGGCACAATTTTTATTATTGCGGATAGGATCGCGCTTTATCCGAAAAAGTTTTACGAGAACGGGCTTAAAATCGTTACCGCCAAGACGCGAAAAAATTATATCGGCGCAATCAACCCCAATATCAAGTCGCTTAATTATCTTAATAACATTCTGGCCAAGATAGACGGTATAAAAAAGAACTCTCCCGAAGCGATAATGCTGACCTATGACGGCTACGTATCCGAATGCACGGGGGACAACATATTTATCGTAAAGCGCGGCAGGCTTTTTACGCCGCCAAGAACGATTTCGCTCAAGGGCATAACGCAAGGCGCGGTTATCGCGATAGCCAGCCGTGAGAAAATACCGTTCAAAGAAAAGAATATAAGGCTCGGTGACATATACAAGGCTGACGAATGCTTTTTAACGGGTACGGCCGCGAAAATTATCCCCGTTACAAAAGTCGACAACCACACGATAGGTGCGGGAAAGCCGGGTGCCATCACGCGCCGGCTGCTTCTGGCATACCAGGAGCTGACAAGGCGGGACGGAGTTAGGTATTAAGCGTATAGCTTACAGCTTATAGCTTATTAGAGGAGTGCGGAATGAAGTGTGACATGTGCCATACCAGTGAAGCTACGGTGCACCTGACAGAGATAATAAACAATAGTGTAAGTAAGCTTCACCTGTGTGAAGAATGCGCAAAGGAAAAGAGCCGGGAAATGGAGGAGCATTTTGGGCTGGCAGACCTCCTGTCCGGCCTCGCGGACCTGGCGCCCATAGTGGAGAAAACAGAAAGGAAAACCTCCGATTCCGGTATAAAATGTTCTTCTTGCGGTTTTAGTTTTCAAAATTTCAGAAAAATGGGAAGGCTTGGTTGCCCCAAGTGTTATGCGACGTTTAGAAACCAGTTGAGCCCTTTGCTTCGAAAGATCCACGGCTCTGACACGCATATAGGCAAAATGCCTTCCAGAAAGGAAGCTGTGCAGGACAAAGTAATGCTACTGGAGGATCTGAAAACGGCACTCAATAGCGCGATAAGAC
>JAMXCZ010000085.1 GCA_024542975.1 Candidatus Omnitrophota bacterium
CCCCCCCCCCCCCCCCCCCCCCCCCCCCCCCCCCCCCCCCCCCCCCCCCCCCCCCCCCCCCCCCCCCCCCCCCCCCCTAGTGTGATTAGAGACCTTATAAGGCCCCGGTATCATTTTATTGTAAATATGTTTGTGGCGGTATTTGGTTTTTTTTATAATGCGGTAATGAAAAAAGGATATAAGGAGTCTTTGTATGCTGCTTTTACAGTTGAAGAATATCGAAAAATGTTAAATCGCTGCAATATGATAAACGCTAAAATCTCGAGAGAATTCCCGCATTTTGCCAACATCGTGTTTAAAAAATTTAATAGAACAAGTCAAAAAAATTAATTAGGATTTGTAAGGAATAGATCATGGCAATTACCGGCCGCTTAATAGAAATTTATCTTAGAAAAATTAAAGGGTTAAACTTGCCTCGAGACCTTATAAAATATGCGGTGAAAAGAAATTCGTGTAAAACGGCTGTTGTGGATGGAGGAAGGGAACTTACGTATAAAGAGCTTTACGAACGGGCGAATAAATTGGCTAATGCGCTCCTGGGCATGGGGATTGGCAAGGGTGATAAACTTGCTCTTTTGATATACAATTGCCGGGAATACTTTGAGGTGAGGATTGCCACTTACCTGACAGGCATCGTGCTCGTTCCTATAGTGTGGGACATGGCTCCGGAGGATATCATATTTATTCTCAATGACTGCGAAATAAAAGCGCTCGCTTATCATCCGGAGATATTGGGGGGCAATATCGAGCGGGTTAAGAGGGAAACGCGGGTTAAAGAGTTTATTGAGATTGGCATAGAATATGAAAAGCTACTGTCTAAAAATGCGCCGATTGAGCCTAAAATAAAAATAAAAGAGGACGATCTTGCCTCGATAAATTTTTCTTCGGGTACTACAGGTAGACCAAAAGGTGTATCTTTATCCCAAAAAAGCTGGGCAAACAGTTTTTATAATTATGCTTTAAACAGCTCTCGAGCCTGGCAAAGAGCATTAGTGTTTTTGCATGTTTTATCGTTTGCAACAGCCGGCTCCACGGTATTTCTAATGCTGTTTTTTGTGGGGGCTACCAGTGTTATCTTGCGGAAATTTAACCCGGAAGAAGCGTTGTCTCTTATCGTAAGGAATGGCGTAAATGCAACGTTTATCACGCCAAGCATATTTATTGATATCCTTGACTATTGCAAAAAAAACGCCTTAAAATTACCTCTATACGGTATTGCTATTGGCACAGAGCCCATGCCTCAGGCAAAATTTAAGGAGGGAGTCGAATTTTTCGGCCCCATAATCCAAACGGGCTATGGAATGGTCGAAGCCCTACCCCCTCTTTCTCTTTTGTGTTCACATGATTACATTAGAGACGGAAAACTGGATGAGGCTCTTTTGCTTTCTGCAGGGAAAGCTCTTCGGGGAGTCGGCTTAAAAATTACAGATGAATCCGGCAAGGTTCTTCCCGCAGGTAAAACAGGAAGGATTGCGGTTAAAAGTAATACGGTTTCTTTGAAGTACTGGAATAATCCCGATTTGACACGTATGCATTATAAAGGCGGATGGTTTTATACAAACGATTATGGGTATATTGACGGAAACGGGTATTTGTACGTTTCCGGCAGGAGTGATAATATTCTTTTTGCGCGTGAGATCGAAGAAACGCTCCATGGGCATCCGGCTATTCTGCGTTGCTGCGCATTTAAAAAATACGAGAAAATTATTACCTGTGTTTCATTGAAATCCGGTTCAGGGGATGTATCTTCGGAAGGGCTGATTAAATTTTGCGAAAGCAGGCTGAAAAAAGGTACGGTCCCCAATGTCATAAATGTTAATCCGGAACTTCCGATAAATGCCAGCGGAAAGCTTGATAGAAAAAAAATAAGCAAAAATTTTAGTTTGTAATAAATATACATATGAAAACCTGGATTTGTACAACGTTAGTAAACTTTTTAAGCCCAATGCAGGGAAGCGCCCGATTATACGCTTACCTTAAAAAAGAAGGCCATGATATTGAATTTAAGGACCTTAATCAGGATATATATTTTACTATGCTCTCAAAAGAGTATCTTGGAGAGACTTTTGAAAAAGCCAGAAGCATGATTTTTTCGATTACAAGGGATAAATTCTTGAGAAGGGACATGGGGTCTATCCTGGTAAATAACTCAAGCGGAGCGATAAAGCGGTTATTGGCGGGAAACTCGGGATTCATTCGAAAGCTTTTCCGCGCCATGGCGGGGCTCAAAATAACGAATTCCAATATAATTTACGAGCTCTTTGCCAACCGGGATTTTGTTATTTCAGAGATCGATAAAGCCAGAAAAATACTCGATGAAGAGTTTTTACGCCTTTCTCCCGAGGAATTTCTTACGCATTTTCAGACGCTTTTGTGCGGGAAAGCAATCGTGGACACAGTCTACTTCCCATCAGAATTAGATTTTGGGCTGGGCTTTCAGGGGACGAGTTATCGCCCGCACACGAAAGATATTATAAACGCGGTCCGTGACGAAAGACACAATTATTTAATTCCGTATTATCGCAAAAAAGTCGTTCCTTTACTGGAGAAAGAAAGGCCTAGCGTTGTTGGTATTTCAATAACACATACCTCTGAATTTGTACCGGCCTTCACGCTGGCGCGTCTGATAAAAACAGAATACCCCGAAACACACGTATGCTTAGGCGGGGCGACAGCAACAGAAGTAGTTCACAGGATCCGGAATAATCGGCCGCTCTGGGATTTTTTTGACAGCGTAATAACGGGCCCCGGGGAACGCGCGTTTAGTGAATTGATAGAGCATGTAGAAACGCGAAAGCCCTTGAGCGAAGTCCCGAACCTGCTGTACAAAGATAAAGGTGGTATCAAGAAAAGCCTGAAGAGCCACCGGTTTGATATAAATGATGCCTGTACGCCGGAATATGTTTCGGTGCGGCCCGGAAGCATTCTTCCTTTGGAGACTTCGAGCGGCTGTTATTGGGGAAAATGTATTTTCTGCTATTATCCCAAAGAGGGATTGGCTGATATCGGAGACACTGAAAATGTTCGTATCCGTAGAATAGATCTGGTTCTTGAGGATATGCGTAAGTTAAGAGATAAATATGACCCGAGTTATATTAGTATTACCGATTCTTCGCTGCATCCGAAACGCATAGAGAAGCTCGCCCGATGGAACCTTGAAAACGAAAAGAAAATGAATTTTTCGGCGTTTATCCGATTCGAAAAAGAATTTACATCGCGTGAATTTTGCGCAAAATTAGCCGAAGGCGGATTTCTCGGAGGGCAGGCCGGGCTGGAAACGGGCTCAAACCGCGTAAACAGGATTATTAATAAAGGTGTAGACCTCGATGAAGTTAAGATTATTTTGAGAAATTTTTACGAGACAGGGATACTGATACATCTTTATACAATTGTGGGGGTTCCCGGTGAAAGAAGGAAAGAAACGCGTCTTACATATGATTTTATAAAAAAATACCATCGCATGCTGACATTGGATTGGCAGATTTATTCACTCAGGATATTGGAACACGGCCCGCTTGCCAAAACCGGAGAAAAATTCGGGTTGAAGACACAAGCCCTGCCGGGTGAATTTCTGGCGCAGCTTATGAGATATAGATTAAAGGAAGGTTTGTCGGAAGAAGAGAGCATGAAATTATCGATCCGCTTTAACGAAGGGCTTAAAGGCTATTTGCACCCCCTTCAGGATATCATGGATACAGAGATGTGCAAGGTTTTCCTTCTCGCGCAAAAAACAAAAAAAATTCCGCCGAATAAAATAAAAATCTAAAAAGGAGATCATGGAATGGCTCGTATATGGCTCTGGAACTCGATAGCGACCCGTAAGCGCTCTCCGAGTGACGGCTTTCTGGAGAACGGGCTGGCAATCCTCAAAGGTGATCTTGAGGGCCGGGGCCATAGCGTACGGGTTATAGACTGGCAAAAGAACGAGTTTTACGATAGCCTGTGCCCTAAATGGGCGCGTTCTATAAACCGGCTCTCTACTGCCTTCATGTTTTGGCTGGCTAAAAAGGGAAAAATATACGCGAAACTTTATTTTTTGGTATTTAACGCGTTGCAGGAGATGGTAAATTCTATTCGCAGGGACAGGATGAAACGCACCTTGAAAGAATTCGGCGATGAGGTATTAAAAAGCGGGATTAAAATATTCGGAGCCAAAATCTGGTACGGGGAGGCCTTTTTGTGGGCTGACTGGCTGGCCGATTATATTAAACGTAAAGATCCTTCTATCTTACTTGTTGCCGGTGGTTTTCATGCTACTTTATATGAGGAAGATTTTTTGAAAAATTCAGTATTTGATTTAGCCGTAATATCCGAAGGCGAAAAGCCGCTCAGAATTATTCTCGGCATTGTGGATAAAAACCTCGTTAACTGGGATAAAGGAAGAGTGGTAGATGAGATAAAAGCGAGAATAGATTCTGAAGAATTGAAAAATATGGTTTACAGGGATAAAACCGAAGTAAGGGCTACCTCCAGATACACCCCGGAGATGGATAAAAAGTCGTTTCCTAAATACGAGAAGGAAAACATCGAAGGAAAGCTCAAGATCCATGTTTTATTAGACTCTCTGGGCTGCCCCTGGGGTAAATGCAGCTTTTGCGTCCATTCCCATTTTTATCCGAGGTTTTACCCGAGGCCCGTTGAGGATATTGTTTCCGAAATGGAGTATATGATAAAGCAGGGCATAGGCCTTTTCAGGTTTGCCGGCTCGGAAACACCGCCCGCTTTCGGCATCCGCATAGCGAAGGCTATTTTGGAAAAGGGGTTACGTGTAAAATATTCAACGGGTTGCCGGCCGGTAAACAGAATAGGCGAATCAGAAGAAAAATATAACGTTGTTGTAAAAGATTACGAAACAATGTTGCGGGCCGGGCTTCGCGCTATATTCATGGGTGGAGAGACAGGTAATGACACCATAAACGATAGGATTATGAATAAAGGGGTTAATAAGGACGATATTATCAAGACAGCAAAGGCCTTCAGGGAGGCGCAAAAGGGGACAGGGATACAAGCGTATTTAAGCTTAGCCCTTATCTACCCTGCGCCCTTGGTTGGAGGGATAAGCCTGGAAGACGTGTTCAGGGATGATATGGAGCTTATAGAGAAGGTGGCGCCTGACTCTGTA
>JAMXCZ010000086.1 GCA_024542975.1 Candidatus Omnitrophota bacterium
GTCGTAAGAATCAGCAATGGCTATTATCCGTGCGCCCAACGGGATATTCGTGCCTTTTTTATGCGCATCCGGGTATCCCCCGCCTCCAAAGCGCGCGTGGTGATGTTTTACAATACCCGAGATTTCACCAAGGGCACCTGAGGCGTCCATGATCACAGCCCCTGTAGTAGGATGCCTCTTTATCATCGCCCATTCCTCGCCCGTAAAAGCGCCATTCTTATATAGGATGGCCTTGTCTATTTTGCACTTTCCCAGGTCATGCATAAGGGCTGCGATTCTTATCTTCAATATATTATGACTTGCAAGCCCGAGAGCCTTCGCGATTTTTGTTACGTGCTTTACGACATTCTGCGAGTGCTTATAGCTCAGCTTGTCACTGACATCCAAAAGATACATTAGAATTTTTATAGTGCGGTTGAAAGATTTTTTTCTTAATAAAGCATAATGATGAGCGGGATTTTCGATTCCTATATTGGCAGTGCCGGGATTTTTTGATAGAAAGTTGTTCCCTGACCCAATCAGTGTATTAAGCACATCCAGCAATTTCTTCTTATCAGCGCTCTTTATTTCCAGAAATTCTACACCGATACGAAATCGGGCGAATGACCCGTTATAAGAAGATGCCCGAACGGACCTCACAACCCTTGCTTTTACATCAATAGGATGAGAATATGAGGGAAGGTGCAAAACAAGATCTATCCTTTCTTCTTTTTTAAATTGGAGCGTACTCTCGAGAAGTGCCCCACCGAAACTTATACCAAGGACTTTCATGAAATTATTAGCATAATCCTTCTTTGCCCTGGCTATGATAAATCGGCTTGCCCTGGCCCTAAAAAATCGGCGTTTCTCTACGCCCCTTTTTTCTACATCCTTCCTGATATTCCCGAATAATTTCGCAAGCATCCTGCGTTCACTTGCTAAACCCTCGATACCCAGGGCGTTGCAAATCACAGAAAAAAGTTTCTTGTAAACATTCTTTCTTTTCTTCATCGCGCGCGCCTTTCGTAAAACCTTTTTAAAATACCAGGGTAACTGGACAAAAAAATAACGCTTTTGTCTCTCCGCGTATTTTTAACGCCCCCTCCCCTGCACTATTAAGTATACTAATATCTGTGGTTAAATCAATAAAAAGTGAGGTTACTTTTTTATTCCTAACAGCTTTCTATTGTTTTCCGTCCTGGCGCTTTTTGGAAGCCGTCTCTACTATCACCCTTTCAATGAGGCCCCTTAAGTCATTCAGGCGTTTTCTCGTTAAAAGGAAATGCGCCCTCAGACTGGGCTCTACGATCTGCAGTTCGAATAGATCTTTCTCCTTAACGTGGCGTATATTGATCTTCATGAGTTACCCCCGATCCAGGTCAATTGCGTAATCTTCGGTAAATTCTTCCTCAACATCCCAGCGATCATATAGATCCTGGCTCAACTCTTCCAAAAACAGGGATTTACGCGTAATAACGGTGCCCATGTGATAATCATACCTCGTGATAGGATGCAAGAGATAAAGCTCTTGCTTTGTCCTCGTTGTCGCGACATAAAAGAGCCTCCTCTCTTCCTCAAATTGCGCGGGATCGTCTTTGCACTTAGCGTGCGGAAACTGTCCATCGCACAGCCCTATTACAAAAATAGCCTTCCACTCCAGGCCCTTGGCCTGGTGAATCGTCGAAAGCACAAGGTGCTCGTCTGTAGACAACGCGCCGTTTATGGTCTCGCCCTTAAAGGACTCCCTAAGCGTAATATCCTGAAGGAGCGTTTTCGTGCTTTTGTAAGTATGCGCAAAATTGACAAGCTCGCGCAGGTCATCCAGCCTGTCTTTAGAATTGTCGAAGTGGGTCATCGCATAATTTTCGTAACCCGCCTCGAGAATTCTCATTATAACCTCATCCGGTTTTTTCTCAAGGTCGCCGTCCAATATGGCGCGGATTATCTTTTTGAAACCCCTCAAGCCACTCCTGGTACGTTCCGGAAGAAATATCCCAAACCGGCTGGCAACTACGCGCCGGAGGTCGCCATGAGTTGAAAATTCATCGAATATACGCCCTGCATATGCCGGGCCAATACCCGGATAGGTGGACAGGGCCCTGAGCCATGAAATTTCATCGAAAGGGTTTATCAGGATTTTGACATATGCAAGGACGTCTTTGATGTGCGCCTGTTCAAAAAACCGCATCCCGCCACGCACTACAAACGGTATATCGCGCTTCGTAAGCTCCATTTGAAGCTCGGCAGACTGATAGTGCGCCCTGAAGAGGACCGCTATCTCGGAAAGCCCCACCCCTTCATCACGCAATTCCAACACACGCTGCGCCACAAAATTGCCCTGGGCATAATGGTCTCTCACCTCTACAAGGGCGGGTTTAGAGCGGCTCTCATTTGTGGCTCTCAGGTGTTTTTTGAACTGGTTTTCGTTGTGCGATATGGAGTCGTTTGCCAGATCAAGGATTTCGGGAGACGAACGGTAATTGCTTTCCAACTTAAATATCCTGGCATCGGGATAGCCCTTCGGAAAACGCAGTATGTTTGTTACATCGGCTCCGCGAAACGAATATATGGATTGCGCATCGTCGCCAACCACCAAAACGTTCTTGTGAAAGATGGAGAGCTCCCTTACTATCTCGGACTGCAGATAGTTTGTGTCCTGATATTCATCCACAAGCACATAGCGAAACTGCTTTGAAAACCTGTCTTTTGCGCTTTGGGAATTTCTTAAAAGCCACAGCCACTTGGTGAGAAGGTCATCATAATCCATATTGTTCGAGGCTCTCTTCCTTGCGTCATATTCCTGATTTATTTTTTTTATGCTGCCATAAAAACGCAGAAAATACGGGTAGTGGCTCTTCAGCACATCCTCCAGAGTTTTCCCTGAATTTACCGAAAGGCTTATTATGGAACGCAGGACCCTTGGCTGGGGAAAACGCTCTTCGGTGGTTTTAATTTTTAAGTTTTTTATGCAAACCTTTAGAAGGTCGAGAGAATCCTCTTCGTCAAGAATGCCGAAATCCTGCTTGTATCCCGATTCTTTTGCAAAAAGGCGAAGTGATCTATTGCCGATATGGTGAAATGTGCCGCTCCAAAGACCTTTGGGCTTCGCCTTGAACAGCGCTTCTATCCTATCCTTCATGTTTCGGGCCGCCTTGTTTGTGAAGGTAACAAGCAATATATTTTTGGCGGGGATGCCTTTTTCAAGAAGATACGCCACGCGGTATATGAGAGTTCGTGTCTTGCCGCTGCCTGCGCCGGCAAGGACAAGGCAAGGGCCCTCCGCTTCCGTTACCACTTCGTACTGCTCGCGGTTTAAGTCCTTTTTATAATCTACGCCTCTTAAACCAACGGGCGAGTCCAGCTTTATAGTGTATTTCATAGTTTAATAAGGGCTTTCTTTTTCATCGGGTAAATTTATGTAACTTTCGAAATCCGTATACCCTTTTATTTCCGACCTCGCGGCAGCGATCCTCTCTGATAAATAGGGATGGCTTTTATAAGGCGAATACGGAAATTCACGGCCTTTTTTTCTTAATTCCTTAAGTACGAGCAGGCTCCCAACTGCGCCGTCAGGGTTAAAACCCGCTTTCTTAAGATATTTTATGGACAGCCTGTCTGCCTCAAACTCGTCCTCCCTTGAATACGACAGCATAAGATGCGTAATCGCCTCATTGGCTTCCGCGACAGTCCTGCCGTCTTGCGCCGTAGCGAGGGCAAGAAGCATAAGAATATTTGTGCCGAGCGAGCTCTGCAGCCTTTTAATAACGTGCCGCGCCGTTGTATGCCCGATTTCATGAGCTGTAACTGCAGCAATCCTATCATCCGTCTCCAACGCATCAAAAAGCGGTTCAAACATATAAACATATCCCCCGGGAAGCGTGAAAGCATTATAATACTTCTCTATCTCTTCTCCTTCTTTTGCCTTAAGCACTTTAAAATGATATACGAATTCCTTCCTCTCGCACACCTTAGCGATCCTCTTCCCTATATTATGAAAGCGCTCCTGTACTGCGGCATCTTCGACACTCTCAAACTTTTTCTCGACCTGCGCCGAAAGCGACATCCCCATCTTTTTTTCTTTTTCCGACGAAACATGGATAATATCATCCATGTCAATAGCCCCGCCATTGTAAACGCAGGCCGCGCCCGCAAACAACAAAGACAAACTTAAAACCTTCATCCATTTCGCCATATTTTACATTATAGTTTATATGCCCCTATATTCAAGAACATTTTTGAAGAGGGTAGTACAAAATATTTTATTTAAACTCTCCCCGCTGCTTTCTTACTAGCTCTCCAGGACGAACG
>JAMXCZ010000087.1 GCA_024542975.1 Candidatus Omnitrophota bacterium
CGAGGCGGCTTTGTTTGCCTTTGCCGGCAAAGGCACAGCTGCAATCGCTAGCGAGGTGGCTGCGGAAAAATATGGGTTGAATATTCTCGCTCGCTCCATTGAAGATTCGCCGCACAATGTTACGCGTTTTTTAATTATAGGAAAACAGGAAGGGGAATCCACAAAAAATGACAAAACTTCAATAATGTTTTCCATCAGGGACAAGGTTGGGGCTTTGCACGACATGCTCATTCCTTTTAAAAAATGCAGAATAAACCTCACAAAGATAGAATCCCGGCCTTCGCGCCTTAGGGCATGGGAGTATTACTTTTTCGTGGACATACAAGGGCACTATAAGGATAAGAAGGTGAAAAAAGCGTTGTCGGAACTCGAGAAGAAGTGCAGTTACCTTAAAGTGCTCGGCTCATATCCGGTAGGAAAGTAGGCAAATCTAACCAGGTTACACAAATCATGCGAAAATTAGCAAGAAAAAATATATTTAAGACGAAGCCGTATATGCCCGGTAAGCCTATTGAGGAGGTAAAGCGGGAACTCGGGCTTAAGAACGTTATTAAGCTTGCTTCGAACGAGAATGCCCTTCCGCCCTCCGGTAAGGCTGTTATTGCAGCCGGGCGGGCAATGTTCACGGCCAATCGCTATCCGGACGGAGGATGCTTTTACCTTAAGAAGGGGCTTGCAAAGCGGTTCAGGGTAAAGCCTACCAACATAATTGTAGGCAACGGTTCCGACGAGATAATCGTTCTCGCGCTTCGCGCGTTCCTTAAAAGCCGCGAAGAAGTAATTATTTCAAAGCCCACATTTCTCATATATGAGGTAGCGTCGCAAATAGCCGGCGCCAAAATAAAATTTTCGCCGCTTAAAAATTTCAGGTATGACATACCGAAAATAGCAAGCCTCATAACGAAGAAGACAAAACTCATTTTTATAGCGAATCCCGACAACCCGACAGGCACCTATGTCACGGGGAAAGAGGTGGATTTTTTGATGAGGCGCATTCCAAAAAAGACAATAGTATTTTTTGACGAGGCGTATTACGAATTTGCGAAAGGCGTAAAAGATTACCCGAACACGATGAAGTATCTCGGGAATAAAAATGTGATAATAACGCGAAGTTTTTCTAAGGCATATAGCTTAGCCGGCCTTAGGGTCGGTTATGGCTTCGCTGATAGCGGCACGGTTGATGCGTTAAATCGCGTAAGAGAGCCTTTTAACGTAAATTCTCCCGCTCAAGCCGGCGCCCTTGCCGCTTTGAAGGATAAAAAGCACGTTGAAAAGACCTTGAAACTGGTAGAGGACGGAAAGGCGTATCTATATGGGGAGTTGGATTCGGCGGGGATCAAGTATATACCGAGTGTAACAAACTTTGTGCTGGTCAGATTGGGAAAAAACGCAAAAAAAATCTATAAAAAACTTTTAAAAATGGGCGTAATCGTAAGAGAGATGAGCCCCTGGAAATTAAACAGTTTTATCAGGGTAACAATTGGCACGAAGATAGAGAACCATAAGTTTATCCGCGCATTGAAAAGCATTATATAAGGGAAGGAATTTAAGTATGATTATTGTATTGAGGCCTGAAGCTACAAAAGAACAAATAAAACGGCTCGTGATCAAAATAGGAAAGATGGGGCTCAAGCCATGGGTTTCCAAGGGCAAAGAGAGGACCATCATAGGGGTGATAGGCGCAGAAGACGGTATAAGGTTGGAGCAGCTTGAGGTATTTCCGGGTGTTGAAAAGGTATTGGCCATCCTTAAGCCCTACAAGCTTGTTTCCCGCGATTTCAAAAAAGAGAATAGCGTAATAGACTTAGGGAGTGGCGTAAAAATAGGCGGCAGGGAAGTAATTGTCATGGCCGGGCCGTGTTCCGTAGAAAATGAAGGCCTTATAATCGATATTGCGAAGAGCGTAAAAGCCTCCGGCGCAAAAGTTCTGCGCGGAGGGGCGTTTAAGCCGCGCACAAGCCCTTACAGCTTTCAGGGGCTCGGAGTGAAGGGGCTTAAATATCTGAAAAAAGCAAAAGCCGAAACCGGGCTTTTAATTGTTACCGAACTTATGGACATAAGAGATCTTAAGCTTGTCGAAAAATACGCAGACATCATACAGATCGGCGCGCGAAATATGCAGAATTTCGATTTGCTTAAAGAAGTCGGGCGGTCGAAAAAACCCGTTCTCCTGAAAAGGGGCATGTCAAATACGGTGAAGGAGTTCCTGATGTCGGCCGAATATATAATGGCCGAGGGCAATTTCAACGTAATACTTTGTGAGCGCGGCATAAGGACATTCGAGGACGCAACGCGTTTTACGCTGGACATAAGCGCCGTGCCGGTAGTGAAAAGCTTAAGCCATCTGCCGTGCATTGTCGACCCTTCTCACGCGACGGGTAAATGGAGCCTTGTCGGCCCGTGCGCTGCGGCTGCGGTTGCAGCGGGGGCGGACGGACTTATTGTAGAAGTGCATCCGAACCCGGAGGAGGCGTTCTCAGACGGTGTGCAGTCGCTGTATCCGGAGAAGTTCGATCAGCTCATGCGGGAATTGCGAAAAATAGCCCAGGCAATAGGGCGCAGCATATAAAGATGTTTAAGAAAATAACTATAATCGGAGTCGGCTTGATAGGAGGCTCAATAGGATTGGCGGTACAAAAGAAGCGCCTGGCGAAAGAAGTTGTCGGCGTCTGTCGCAGAGAATCATCCAGGCAGAAGGCCGTCGAATGTAAGTCCGTCAATGAAGCCACTCTTGACCTCGAAATAGGAATTAAGGACGCAGATCTTATTATAATTGCAGCACCCGTCGGGGAGATTGTCGATATAGCAAGAGCCGTGATTACGCATGCTAAAAATGGCTCCATACTTATTGACGTCGGAAGCACAAAAGAAACGATCGTAAAAGACATAGAAAAAATAATCCCTTCCAACATTAAATTTGTTGGGACACATCCGATGGCCGGTTCCGAAAAAAGCGGGGTTGAATTTGCAAACGATAAACTTTTTCATAATTCGGTTTGCGTTATAACCGACACGAAGAAAACAAATCCTGAAGCGCTTGCCGTTGTTACGAAGTTCTGGAACAGCTTGGGCGCAACATGCGAAAAAATGCCTCCGGATAAACACGATCACTATATTTCTTTTGTTAGCCATTTACCTCATGTAGCAGCGGTTGCGCTAACTATTTCGGCAAATCCCGATAGCTTAAAATATGCCGCAACAGGTTTTAGAGACACAACGAGGATCGCGTCGGCTAATCCGAATTTGTGGAAAGATATTTTTGAATCAAACAAGCAGGCTTTATTGGAGTCCATAGACGAATATAAGAAGGCTCTCGAAGGAATTGAACGCAGTATAAAGAACAGTGATAGCACGTTTTTGGTTCAGCTTCTTAAAAAGGCAAAAGAGATACGCGACAGGTTGGACAGGTAATGGCGAAATCGAATATAATCGCGATAGACGGGCCGGCGGGAAGCGGGAAGAGCACTGTCGCTAAGAGTGTGGCAACCAGGCTTGGGATTCTTTATGTCGATACCGGCGCCATGTACAGGGCGCTTACACTCAAGGCGATAAACGAGGGCCTCGATTTCAGCGACAAAAACGCATTGGTTGAGCTTTCTAAAAGTACGCATATCGATCTTGAAGAGTCCGAGAGCTCCTTAAAAGTTTATCTCGACAAAGATGACGTGACAGAGAAAATAAGGACGATGGAGGTTACGAAAGCCGTAAAGTTCCTGGCTTCCGTCTGTGGCGTAAGGGAAAACATGGTGAGGCTTCAGCGCGCTTTGAGCGCGGCTTCTTCCGGGGCAGTTCTGGAAGGCCGCGATATCGGCACGGTGGTATTTCCTCATGCCCTACACAAGTTTTACCTGGACGCATCGTTTGAAACGAGGACAAAAAGGCGTTTTGATGAATTGAAAGCCAAGGGTTTTGACATTACTCTGCAAGAGGTAAAAGACGACGTAATGAGCCGCGACAAATCAGACATGGCCCGCGAGGCCGGGCCTCTTAAAAAAGCAGAGGATGCAACGGTGGTAAATACAACCGGCATGACAGTTACTCAAGTCGTAGATAAGATAATGGCGGAAATAAGAAGGGGAAAAAAGGGG
>JAMXCZ010000088.1 GCA_024542975.1 Candidatus Omnitrophota bacterium
TTTTTATGTATTCTCCTGGATGGGTTAGCTGAAGCCAAAATTCGCGCGCCAGGTACAAGGCCTCCCTACCGGCAGCTAGGCTTCCCTGCCGGACCGGAGGGGTGTGACGTTGAATTCGTGCACAGGTTGACAATGGGGTTATTATATGATATACTTCATTTCACTTTTGTCGGAGGCGGTGCATTTTGACGGGATTACTTCACAGGGTAAACTGGGTAGACATAATTGCCCTAATTCTTTTAATCAGAATAACTTACATATCTTCCCGTATAGGCGTCGGCAAGCAAATCCTGCCAGTAGTCTTATTAGTCTTTATTTTAACAGTATCATTGCATAATTATAAGGATATCGCGTCCTTTTTTGCCGGACGGTATGCTTTTTCTACATTGATTTGCAGATTTTTCAGCTATTTTTTTATAACGGTTATATTTTCCGTAGGCTATCACATTATATCGCATGTGACCGGCTTTCGTCTTTTGTCGGGAGAAATGGAACCGGGCCGCATCGAGAAGGTGGGTGGAACAGCCTTAGGTATCATAAGATCCGGCCTCATTATCGGTATGGTCCTGATAGGCCTCTTACTTATGCCGGTCAGATTTGTCGAAAAGAGTGTCAGAAAATCTTTCCTGGGCTCTTTTTACATTAACGCGAGCCTGCGGGTTTATACCACAGTAGCGAACCTGGCGTTTAAAGGCGCCAGGGTTTCGTACCGCGAAGACCGGGAAGAATTGTTTTTGAAAAAAGGAAAATATATTTTCGATACGCAAAAATAAAAAATCGGAGGTTTGCTATGACCCTACAGGAAATCTATGAGTTTGTCGTTAAAAGAGGGCTCACCCGGGATCCGCGGACGAAGAAAGAACTCGAGGAAGAAAAGAAGCGCATTCGTCTCGAATATTCCAGGTTGAAAAAAGAAGATAGGGTTTGTTTCGACAAGGAGTTGCTTATCCATCCGTATGCAGACACGCGGATTTTAAACGGAAACAGGAAAACGAAGATAAATACTATCATGGTTGGCATAGACATAGGCGGGGAGGAGCTTTTGGCTGCGTATCTTTTAAACGAGAAAGGCGCGGGTATAGATTTAGCTCTTTCACATCACCCGTCCGGTAGGGGGCTTGCAAACCTGTCGAGGGTTATGCACATCCATACGGACGTACTGGTGCATCTCGGCATAGACAAAAAAATCGCGCACTCGCTTATGAAGGAACGCATCGGCGAGGTGGAGAGAAGGCTTCTGCCCGCAAACCACGAAAGAAGCACGGATATGGCGCGGCTTCTCGGAATGCCGTTTATGTGCGTCCATACTCCAGCCGATAACCACGTCGCGCATTTTTTGCAGTGTCTCTTTGACAGGAAAAAACCCAAAAAAATAAAGAATGTCCTGGAGATGCTGAAAACGATTCCGGAATACAAGGACGGCGCGTGTAAAGGGGCGGGTCCGCAGCTTATTGCAGGCAAGGAAGACAAAAAGCCGGGCAAAATTTTCGTAGATATGACAGGAGGGACCGAAGGGTCCAAAAAGATCTTTGCCAGGCTTTCCCAGGCCGGGGTCAGCACTATCGTTGCGATGCATCTCGGGGAAGAACATTTCAAAATCGCAAAAATGGAATTTATGAACGTTATTATCGCAGGCCACATCGCCAGCGACAATCTCGGCATGAATCTTGTTCTGGATGAGCTAAGAAAAAAACACACTTTCAACATCATTCCGTGTTCCGGCTTTGTCAGGGTAAAACGATGATCCCGAATGAATTAATAGACCGGATACTGGATAAGACGGACGTGGTGGAGCTTATCGCTGCGTATCTCCCTCTCAAAAAATCCGGCCAGAATTTCAAGGCGTGCTGTCCGTTCCACGAAGAAAAAACCCCGTCCTTCATGGTGAGCCCTGCTAAGCAGATATATCACTGCTTCGGGTGCGGCGCCGGCGGGAATGCGATAGGCTTTCTAATGAATTATGAGAAGATGGACTTTATTGAATCAGTGCGAATGCTGGCGGAAAAAGCCGGCTTAACCCTTCCACAGCTAAGTAAAGGCGTAAGCGAGAAAAACTCATTCGCCGAGGCCCTATATGGCGCCAATGATTCAGCGTGCAAATTTTACCAGGAAAACCTTACCGGTCGGCGCGGTGGGGAAGCATACGGGTATTTTGTTAAGAGAGGTATCACTGAAAGAACAGCGAAGCTTTTCAGGCTGGGCTTTGCCGAAAACTTCTGGCAGGGGCTGATCGAACATTTGAAAAAGCAGGGCCTTTCGCCGGATGTTCTGAAGAAGGCGGGGCTTATTCTGCAAAATGAGAAGACAGGCAACTGGTATGACAGGTTCAGAAACCGCATTATGTTTCCGATTTTTGACCAACGTGCGAGAATCCTGGGTTTTGGCGCGCGGGCAATGGATGAGAGCCTCCCGAAGTATTTAAACTCACCCGAAACTTACGTATATAAAAAAGGGACCGAGCTTTATGGCCTGAATTTTTCGAAAGAAGCCATAAGAAAACAGGATTATGTCATTATGGTAGAGGGGTATTTTGACTTCATACTTCTTTATCAGAATGAGATCAGGAATGTCGTAGCTACGCTGGGCACAGCCCTCACCACGGAACAGATCGGCAAGCTTAAACGTTTTACAAGGAACGTGATAATGGTCTACGACGCGGACAAGGCAGGGGAGGCCGCAACGCTCAGGGGCATGGACCTTTTGATAGCAGAAGAGATGAACGTGCGGATTGCCATACTGCCTAAGGGTGCGGATCCGGATAGTTTTGTGCGCAGGGAATCAAAAGCGGGGGTTGTGAAGGTTCTCAAGGAATCGTACGACCTTTTTGACTACAAAATGAGCGTGCTTCTCGCCAAATTTAAAGCCGGTGACGCCCGGGGTAAAGCAAGGATCGTAGATGGAATGCTTCCGACGCTTTCCAAAATAAAAAATGCAGTCCTGAAATCGGCATATTTAAAGAAACTTTCGGAGGCTCTCGAGGTTGACGAAGAATCCATAAGGGCTGAGTTGAAAAAGGTAAAACCGGATTTTTCAAGGGCTTTTTCCGGAGAGGTCCGGGAAGGCCACAGAAGAATTGAGAGTAACCTCGCAGAGGTTGCCCTGCTTGCCCTTGCGCTTGAGAGCGGGAGATTTGCCGAAAAGATAAAAAATGGCCTAGGCTTCGAACCTTTTAAAAGCGAAGCGATAGTCGACATTTTAAAGAAGATAATCGAATTGCATAGAGATTCAAAAAAAGTAACCGCTGCCCATCTTATGAGTTGTTTCGCGGATAGCGCAAACGGGGAGATTATTTCGGAGGCAGCCAGTTTGGCCCATACCATAGACGACAGAGATAAGGCGCTCGAGGACTGTTTCAGGCACATCAGAAAACATACCCTCACGGAAACCTTGAACAATATCCGGTTTAAGATCAAAGATGCCGAGCGGTCCTGCGATTTTGCAAAAGTAAATAAGCTTGTCGTGGAATACAATGAACTCCTGAAGGGCGAGAGGGCTCTTGGCTTGAATAATGCGCAAAGGGGATCCTAGACAAATGATAGCTAAGAAAAAAAGTATGAGCACAAAGAAGCGCAAGGCCCGGCGTATCCACATACGGAAGCCGCGCAGGCCGAAAAGGATCACAAAGGCAAATGTTATTGACAAGCTGGTAGCCCTGGGGAAAGAAAGAGGGCACATAACCTACGAAGAGCTCAATAACATATTGCCGGACGACATGTTTTCTGTAGAGGAAATCGATAGCATCATGGGTGTGCTCGATAAGGAAGACATCGCGCTTTTGGACCGGCAAAAAGAAGAATATGTCCTACCCCATGACCAGCGCATGAAAAAAAGCACCATGAAGGACGACGAGGGATCAAAAATCACGCAAATAGACGACCCCGTTAAAATGTATTTAAGGCAAATGGGGCAGATATCGCTTTTGACCCGCGAACAGGAAATAGCCCTTGCTGAAAGGATAAAGGAGGCGGAGGCGCTATTTCGTAAAAATGTTTTATGGACGAACGTCGCGAAAAAGATCGTAACAGATAATTTAAAAAATACGCTGGCGAGCGGCACCGTGCCGCTCGC
>JAMXCZ010000089.1 GCA_024542975.1 Candidatus Omnitrophota bacterium
AGCACATTTTAAGGAACTACAAGAAAAATGTGCTGTATTGGGATCTATGGGCATTTCCTTGCCCTGCTTATAGATAACGATTTTAACCCCTTCTTCAGACATATACCTATCCCTACCAAATCCCATTCCAGTAAGCATTCCAACGATTACTATTATAATACAGAAATTTAATAGATTTTTCATTTTGCACCTCCATAGAAATAAAAAAGCAACTATAACCTGAACGCCAAGCTATAATTGCTATATATAAATCCCTTGTTATTCATCATACCTACTCCATTGTACAATATATCATAGCACTATATTAAGCTATTGTAAACTCCTGTCAAGCCAAAATATAGAAATGTCCTATAGTTACCAAAATAGAAATGTCCTATTTCCGTAGTAGTAGCCCTTTTTCTTTTTGGGCACCTTTTTCTTTTTGTGAATAAGTATAACTCTGTGGATAACGCAGCATCCAAAGTATTACAAAAAGGGATGGTTACAGCCCGAGGAAACGAATGGTAAGGCCAGAGAGGCAGATCGTGGCGCCGGCTAAGGCGTGGTTGTAGCGTTCAACCCGGCCCAAGGGAACGAGGTTTATGCCGAGTGATGCAACCGTTACTATGCCGAGCATCGTAACAATGGTAACTAAGCCAAAAATCCCGGTTACTAAAAATAAACCCGCAACGTTATTTTTGGCTGCCGGATACATTAAAATCGGTATTAACGGCTCGCAGGGGCCCAGTATAAAAATCGTAAATAAGATCCAGGGGGTTATATTTTTCTTTCCATGGTCGTGGACATGGGTATGGGATTCGGCGTGCACGTGTTTGTGGGAGTGCGAGCCCTGCCCGCCATGCGCGTGTATGTGGTGGTGCGGCCTATTCCTTATCGCCTTTCGCAGGCCCCAGATAAAGTAAGCAAATCCAAAACCGATTAGCGCCCAGGCTGCGATGTTCCCGCGGAAAGCTTCGAGCGCTTCCAGCTTCATAATGGCAACACCGAAAATAACTCCGGCGAGGCCAAGAACGACTGAGCCGGCTATGTGTCCCGCGCCGCACAGGAAAGTTACAGACGCAATTTTTGCCAAAGTCCAGCGCCTCGCCTTTCCCATGGCAATAAACGGAAGATAATGGTCAGGCCCGAAAATGGTATGAAAAAAACCTAAAGACGCACTAGCGGCGCAGAGAACCAAAAGCTCTTTCGTCATGCTAAATACTATCCGCGAGTCATTTCAACTATTTTCTTTTCTATCATCTTTTTATGCTTTTCTTCCTCATTAAGCAGTGAATAGAAAAGATCTTTTATAACAGGGTGTTTGACGGCTAGTTTTCTATACATCTCTATCGAACCTTTTTCTTTGGACAGCGCAATCTGCAAGGCTTCGTTTGGCGTCATAATACTCCTTCCGAGAAAAAAATTCCTCTCAAATTACATTGCCAGTTCTTTTATGTCTTCCGGAAGATTGTCGGACTTGGTAATAAAAGCCACACCTACGCCGAAAGAACCGTCCTTGTTGTCCTCCACTCTCATCACTTTGCCAAGGAGCTTGTCATTGATTATCAAAGCCCTGTTTTCTATCTCCTGGCATATGATAACCGCCCTGTAGTCCAGTTCGAAAGCTAACAGGCTCATAAGTTTCGGCGCCTCTTTGGCGTGGGTAGTAAAGAGCATTCCCGACGCGCTAAGGTTTTTTGACACACCTTTAATAAATGCCAAAAGCCGGCTCTTCCGCCTTTGTGGTTTTAAAACACTGTACTGGAGCGGGTGCCTGCAGGTAAACCTTAAGAATTCCCTTCTATCGCTTCCGAAGTATTTTTTAACCATATTACTCCTTACTAAAGTGTTTTTTTACGTATTCCCCGAGGAGGCGGGTCGCCTCGGGTTCACATTGCCCGCATACAGTCCCGAGTTTCGTCCTCTCCTGCAATTCGTAAAAGGTGCGCGCGCCTTCGAGCACCGCATGTTCTATCTCTTCGTCGGTAACGTTCATGCACTGGCAAATGATGCGCGCCTCTTCTTTCTCTATTTTATCACGCATGCCGTTTTTATCATAATAATCATTTATCGCCGCCCGTAGGGCCTTATCGCCCAGCACCGAACAGTGTATTTTGTGTTCCGGAAGCCCGCCAAGTTCTTTTGTAATGTCCTTCGGCGTAATGCGGTAAGCGTCACGAAGCTTCATCCCGCGAACCATCTCGGAAAGGATCGAAGTGCTCGCGATTGCGCTTGCGCAACCATAGGTTTTCCATCTACAGTCGGTTATTACGCCTTTTTCCTTATCGACTTTTATGAAAAACATCATCTCGTCGCCGCATTTTATGTTACCGACCGTGCCTTTTCCGTCGGCGTGGTATTTCTCTTCGTCCTTAAGAACATTTCTGGGATTGACAAAATGGTCTTTTGCCTTGTCGGTATATACCCAACTCTGACTAGCCATTATTCCTTCCCGGTTTCTACGGTGGACATATCTCTTATTTTTTTTATTACCCCGGGGAACACATACAGGACGCGCTCTACGTCCTTTATGGTATTATGCCGGCCCAGGCTTATGCGTATCGAGCCATGGGCGCGCTCAGGCTGCATACCCGTGGCAAGCAAAACGTGCGACGGGTCCAGTGAGCCCGAGGCGCAGGCAGAGCCGGTCGAAACAGCAATACCCTCCTGATCGAGGTACAATAAAATTGCTTCGCCCTCCGCGCCATCAAAAGACATATTTAGCGTGCCCTGAAGGCAATCCATCGGATGGCCGTTAAAACGCGCGTCCGGAATCTTTTCCTCAATGCCCTGTTTTAATACTGCCTTAAGCTCGAGAAGCCTTTTTCCTTCTTTTTCCATCTCTTTTTCGCGCATGTCGACTGCCTTCCCGAAGCCTATTATCCCAATCGTGTTTTCAGTCCCCGCGCGCCGCCCCTTCTCCTGATGGCCGCCGCGAATGAGAGGACAGAAAGGAACTCCCTTCTTAACGTATAAAGCGCCCACGCCTTTCGGCCCATACATCTTATGGGCGGACAGCGTAAGAAAATCAACATCAAGGTCGCCGACTTCCACGGGTATCTTCCCCGCAGCCTGAACAGCATCCGTGTGAAAGAGCGCTCCTCTTTCGTGAACTATTTTGGCAATTTCCTTAATATCCTGAATGGTCCCTATTTCATTATTCGCCATCATTACCGACACGATCCCGGTATTCTTTGTAATAGAATCCTTCAATTGTTCGATATTGATTTTTCCAAGGCAGTCCGCGTCAATATATTTTACACGCGTGCCCCTCTCTTCAAGGCATTTTGAAGTTTCCAGGATGCAGGGATGCTCGATCTTAGTTGTTATGATCTCGACAACGTGCTCGCATTTATCGTCACACGCTTTAGACTGGCAAGTCAAAGTTGATAGGACTGTGTTATTCGCCTCAGACCCGCTTCCCGTAAATATAATGTCATCTGCTTCTGCGCCAATAAATGACGCCACCCTTTCCCTGGCATCCTCCACCATCCCGCGCGCCTCCCGCCCAAACGAGTGAAGGCTGGAAGGGTTCCCGAACATACCAAGGGCCTTCCTCATCACCCTCTGAACTTCAGGATGAAGCGGCGTAGTAGCATTATTATCCAGGTAAATCTGCCTCTTTGCCATATCCTCTCTCTTCCCTTGCAGTTAAGCCCATATTATACCGCCACACCCCCGTTCTGTAAACTCCAAAAGCTAAAAAGGGTCAGACCCCTTTTCCACTTTTCCATACTTTTCCGCTGGAAAAGGGGTCTGACCCTTTTTAAGTTGTCTTTATCGATATGATTCTCTGCGGTGCTGAATTCTTAATACTGTTATAACTACATCATGCTTTTCAACTCTATAGATTAGTCTAAAACTAAACGTTTTTATAGACCTACACTCCGCAAATTCGCCATGAAGAGGTTTGCCTAGTAACGGGTTGGATTTAAGATCTTCTAAAATTGAATTTATACGCTTT
>JAMXCZ010000090.1 GCA_024542975.1 Candidatus Omnitrophota bacterium
GCAAAACTCTGGTTCTTCTCAATATACTGCTTCGCAATAGGCACCTTCACCCTCCTCTACTACTACCTCTCTTAGGGACAGGCCAGAGTTCACGAAATGCCCCGTCCCTTTTTCTTTGCTCGGGGGTGGCTTGATTTTAGTATTCAGATATGATATTCTATAACCATGGCTATGACGGAGTGGCAAATAATAGGGCAGCTTTTGGTTCAAAAGGGTTTGATTACCATAAGCGGGCTCAAAAAGGCCCTGGAAGAGCAAGAGGAGCACGGCGGCCTATTGGGGACTATATTAATTAAATTAGGGCTTATAGATGAAGAAAAGCTTTACAAGGTTCTGACGGAGCAGTTCGGCACAAAATACGTAAAGCTTCACAATATGAAAATATTGCATACCACAATCGAGCAAATTCCTGCCAAGTTCGCCACTCACTATAAACTGATACCGATCGATTACCGGGACAATACGATAACAGTCGCGATGTCAAATCCGCTTGATATCCATACCTTAGATGATCTGAGGCTTCTGTTGAAGAAAGAAATAAAGACGGTTTTGGCGAGCGAAAGTGACATCGTTGATGCCATAAAAAAATATTACGGCGTAGGGGCGGACACGATCGAGAAGATAACCCCGGAGTCTTCCAGGGGAAAGATTGCAAGCATTCAACTCCAGGTTACGGAGGATATCGTAAAGTCGGCGGAAGACGCCTCGATAATAAAGTTTGTAAACCAGATACTCCTGGAGGCGTTCAGAGACAGGGCCACTGATATTCACATAGAGCCGTATGAGAACGAACTTAACATAAGATACAGGATTGACGGCGTTTTATATGATACAAAGATCCCGCCCAACATAAAGAATTTCCAATCGGCCATTATTTCCCGCATAAAGATAATGGCAAATCTTGATATCGCAGAACGGAGGCTCCCGCAGGACGGAAGAATAAAGATACGAATAGCAGAGGACGAGGTGGATCTAAGGGTGTCCATCGTTCCTACGCCTTTCGGCGAAGCAGTGGTCATAAGGCTTCTTTCCGGAAATATATTTTACGGACTTGAAAAACTTGGGCTCCTGAAAAAGGATCTTTTAATATTTGAGGAGCTCATAAAAAGCCCTCACGGGATAATATTCGTTACCGGCCCTACCGGAAGCGGTAAAACTACGACACTTTACGCCGCGCTAAACAAGATAAACAACAAAGAAAAAAAGATTTTAACCATAGAAGACCCGATCGAGTATCAGATAAAGGGTATAACGCAAATCCAGGTACACCCGAAAATAGGGCTTTCCTTTTCTGCGGGGCTTCGGACCATGCTCAGGCACGATCCTGATATAATGATGGTGGGAGAGGTCAGGGACTACGAGACCGCGGAGATAACCATAAGGGTAGCCCTTACCGGGCACCTTGTATTTTCCACGCTCCATACCAATGACGCCGCGGGCGGCGTAACCCGCTTAATTGACATGGGGGTGGAGCCTTTTCTCGCGGCGTCGTCAGTTGTGGCCTTCATTGCGCAGCGCCTGGTGAGAGTAATATGCTCGAAGTGCAAAACCAGAATTAAGCCGAATAGCGAGGCCTTGAAGGAGCTTGAGGTAAAGCCGAAGGACGCTTCAAAGGTAGAAATATATGAAGGCAAAGGGTGTGACGCGTGCAAACACACAGGTTATAAAGGCAGGACCGCAATATATGAGATTTTGGTTATTACAGAACCGATACGGGAGCTTATACTAAACAGAAGTTCATCTGTCCGGATTAAAAAGATGGCTGTTTCCCTGGGTATGCGCACGCTTCGCCAGGACGGATGGAATAAGGTTAAGCTGGGAATTACCAGCCCCTCCGAGGTCATAAGAGTTACCCAGGAGGAAGAGGCTGTAGAATAGCGCCATGCCGAAATTTACGTACAAGGCGAAGAAAAGCCCCACCGAAATAAAAGAAGGCATTGTAGTAGCAGACAACAAAACCGCCGCTATCCAAAGAATATCCGACATGGGATATTATCTCTTGTCGATCGAGGAATCCATAGGGGCCCAGAGCTTTCCGGGCAAAAAAACAATACTTTTTCAGGGAAGAATAAGCCTCAAAGACGTCACATATTTTACCCGCCAGCTTTCGGATCTCCTGGAAAGCGGGATCACCATAGTGAGAGCCCTTGATATATTACATAACCAGACAGAGCGCCGGCGCCTGAAAGAAATTATCCTGGATGTGCGCGATTTCTGTGTTGACGGGCACCCGTTGTCGGAGGCGCTGGCAAGGCACCCTAAGACTTTTTCAAATTTATTTGTAGCAATGGTGAGGTCCGGAGAAACCGGAGGGGCCCTCGGGAACATATTGAAGCGCATCGCGGACTTTAATGAAAAACAGCTTGAGGTCCAGACGAAGGTTCGTTCCGCCCTCGCTTACCCGATTCTCATGTCGATCGTGGGCTCTATTACGATAATAGTGCTGCTTACGTTTGTAATACCCACGATGGTCGGCATGTTCGGCGACCTGGGGCAGAATCTCCCGCTTCCCACGGCCGTGCTCATAGCTATAAGCGATATGATAAAAAATTATTGGTGGCTGGTAGGTTCCGCCTCTGTTGTGGCCTTTTTCTTTTTTACGAGGATCTACAAGACCGCGGACGGGAGATTTGCGGTGGACAATTTTAAAATATCCTTACCCGTTTTCGGGCCGCTGATCAAGAAGATCGAGGTTGCAAGATTTGCGAGGACGCTTTCGACGCTTCTGGCAAACGGCGTGCCGATACTCGAATCTTTAAGCATCGTTTCTCATACGGTGGATAATACCGTTGTCCGGGGGGAAATACAGAAAGCGGCAAAAGATGTAAGGGATGGCTCCGGGCTTGCGCAGGCAATTTCCAAAAGTTCTGTGATCCCGACGCTCCTTGTAAACATGATAGCGGTGGGGGAAGAGAGCGGTAGGGTCGATAAGGCTCTTGCCAAAGTTGCCGATAGTTACGACAGGGAATCGGATGCTGCGATAAAGGTGATGATGTCACTCCTTGAGCCGATGCTTATCCTGGTGCTGGGCCTGGTTGTAGGCTTTATAGTGATCGCGATGCTTTTACCGATTTTTGAAATAAATTTTCTGGCGAGATAAAATTAAAGTTAAACTGAGGAGGTAGTTGTATGAAGGTATTTCGCGGAATTTTCGGTTTTACACTGGTGGAGCTCATGCTCGTCGTTATAATCATCGGCATTCTCGTTGCGATGGTCATGCCGAGATTAGTCGGCAGGACAGAGCAGGCGAGAGTCGCTGCCGCCCAGACGGATATAGAACTAAACATCGGTTCTGCTCTCGATCTATTTGAGCTTGATAACGGTTTTTATCCCAATAGCATAGATAACCTTTTTAAAGAGTCGTCCGAAGCGCCGAACTGGAGAGGGCCGTATCTTAAGAAAAGGCCCGTAGATCCCTGGGGGAACGGATATAATTACAAATTTCCCGGAAGCCATGAAGGCGTAGATTACGATCTTTATTCCTTCGGAAGAAACGGCGTAGAGGGCGGAGGCGATGACATTACAAATTGGGAACAAGATTCCACGGAATAATTTCTGCTTTTCGTCTTCGGTCCGCTTCACGAACCCAACTTTGCTGCGTGCGGGGTTTACGCTGATCGAGCTGGTTCTTGTAATTCTTCTTATATCGATATTGACTGCCATTTCCACACCTCTTTTCAGGCGGACGTTTTCGGACATTGTTCTTAAAAATACCGCATATGACATGGCTAAAGTGATTAATTACATCGGAGAGATGGCGATTATTGAAAAGGTAAAGTATAAACTAAATCTCGATTTTGAGAACGGTAAATACTGGATAACTAAGTATGGGCTTTCGGAGGAAGGCGTAGTTTACGGGAGGGTAAGCGGCCGGTACGGCAAGGACTTTTTTTTGCCGAGAAG
>JAMXCZ010000009.1 GCA_024542975.1 Candidatus Omnitrophota bacterium
CGACTTCACCAACTGTTGCAGTGTCATTTTTATCTATCGCCTGTTGTATCCGGGAAAGCTGTTTTGGATATTCTTGGCAATATATATCCACAATCTCTTTAAGCAGTTCCCGGTCACCGCCAACCTGCTCTAAAGTCTTTTTAATGTCGAGGACAATACCATCATTACCCACCATTACCCTCCTTTTTCAACCACTTTAACGAGTTCCTGTATTTTAACCGGCTTGGAGATATAATCATCCATGCCCGCCTCAATACATTTTTCACGGTCACCTTTAAGCGCGTGCGCTGTCATAGCAATAATCGGCATGTGTTTTTTGGTATTTTTCTCCTCGTGGCGAATTTTGCCGGTTGCTTGATAACCATCCATCTGAGGCATTTGCACATCCATAAGAATAAGATCAAAAGCCTGTTCGGTAATAACTTTCAATGCCTCTTTACCATTTTCAACAATAGTCACCTTATGGCCTCTCTTGGCCAGCATGGTAGATACCACTTTTTGATTTATTTTATTATCTTCAGCCAGGAGGATACAAAGTGGTTTAGCGGCTTTCTTACTTATGGCGGTCTTTTCTGTTTCTTTTGCGGTTACCAGTTCGTATTCAGGCCTGCCCAATGCTCCGGCAATAGCATCAAGCAATCGCGATGGAGTAACAGGCTTTACCAAAAAGTAGCTTATTCCTATTTTCTTTGCACGCTCACGATCCCCTTTTTTCTCACCACTGGTAAGCACAATAGCAGCAAGATCTTTGAGCAGATTTTCGTTTTTGAGTTTATCCGCTACCTGAAATCCATCCATCCCCGGCATATGTATATCCAAAAGTAAAACTCTAAAGGGCCTGCCGATTCTTTTAGCTTCCTTTAAAACGTCCACAACCTTTTCTCCGCTCGCCAACTCATCAGGAAACATTTTCCAACTCTTGCTGTATTTATGAAAAACTAAGCGATTGGTGCGGTTATCATCTACGATCAAAATACGTAAACCCTGCAAATCTTTGAGATCAACGGTTTTCTCTTGAGGGCCCTTCTCGTCTATGTCAAAATTGGCCGTAAAATAAAATATGCTTCCGGGCCCTGCACCGGTGAGGCTTTGCCCGGGCGCAGGACTTTCCGTCCAAATTTTGCCACCCATTAATTCTACCAGCCGCATTACGATTGATAAACCAAGGCCTGTGCCTCCATATTCGCGAGAGACAGATGTGTCGGCCTGAGAAAAAGGTTTAAAAATATTTTCCTGCTGCTTTTGCGACAATCCGATGCCGGTATCCCGGACTGAAAACCGCAAGCTGCCTTTCTCTTTTTGCTTAAGGGCCTGAACCCCTACTACAACTTCTCCTTTCTTGGTAAACTTGATGGCGTTATTAACCAAATTTATCAATACTTGCGTCAGGCGGAATGGATCGCCGATTAGATGTGTAGGAACATCGGGATCAACTTCCCATATCAACTCTAAGCTTTTATTCGCAGCCAAAATACCAACGTTATCTGAAGTGTTTTTGAAAACATTCTGAAGATCAAAAGGTATCTTCTCTAGTACTACCTGCCCCGCTTCAGCCTTAGAAAAATCAAGGATATCATTAATTGTACTGAGAAGCGTCTCACCTGATGATCTAATCGTTTTGAGATACTCTCTCTGTTGAGAATTCAGTTCTGTATCAGAAAGCAAATCAGACATACCAATAATTCCGGTCATAGGAGTGCGGATTTCATGGCTCATGTTGGCCAGAAAGTCGCTTTTAACTCGTGTGGCAAGTTCAGCTGTTTCTTTAGCCTGTTGTAATTCTAATTCATCCTGTTTACGTTTAGTGATATCATGGATAATCGTGGTAAAAGCCTTCTTATCGACCAGTTTTATTTCTCTTATAGACACATATACGGGGAATATCGCATCATCCTTGCGCTCGGCAACAAGCTCACCTTGACTGCCGCTTTGTAATAATCCAGGAACCAAAGCCTCGATATTCCGCCCCAGAACTTCACGAATTGTATAACCAAATATCCTTTCAGCCATAGGATTAAAAGATTCGATAACGCCATATTCGTTGTATGTGATAATAGCATCGGGCGCGGTATCCAGAATCGTGCGCATACGTTTCTCGCTATCCTTTAATTCCCTTCCGGATTTACTTAAATTTTCTGCCATTTTATTAAAAGCGCGGGCTAATACTCCTAGTTCATCTTCGCTTTTTATATTTATCCTATGAGCTAAATCGCCTGTCCCGATTATGCTGGTGCCGGCTGTCAAGGCATTGATAGGGACCATAATCCCCCTGCCTATAATAAACGCAAGAATAAGGGATAGTAAAATACCGCCGATGCTTACCGACAAGCTAATGGCACCGGCAACCCCTGCTTTTTGCTCTGCCTGAGAAAGTTTTTGTTTAATGTCTGTTGTTATGTTATCGGAAAATTTGCCTATCACTTTTCTCAATTTATCAATAATGCCTTTTCCGGTACCTTTCGCGAGCAAGATCGCGATATCATCCATCGAATACGGATTTTTCTCATACTCTATTCGAGCCTGGATTTCGGGCCTCGCGGCTTTAACTATCCATTCTTCGTATAGTTTATTTAACCCAGATAATCTTGATAGCTCTTTCTTATTCCCCTGAAGCAACTTTTCCAATTCTCTAACATGCCTGGCAAACTCGGTTTGACCGGTGTAATAGGGCTCAAGAAATCTATCCTTTCCCGCAAGGAGAAATCCTCTTTGTCCGGTTTCAGAGTCTACAACATTTTTGCTTATCCGGACGACTAGAAGAAGCTTATCTTTTTTACCGGCTTTTTTAAAATCATTTGACATTGTGCTCATGACCGTTCTCATTTTGTCCAAAATGTGCTTGCCTGTTTCCGTGAGAATCATCTCATCTATGGTTTTTAAGCTAACCTTGGTTTTGTTGACTAATCTGCGCGCTTCGATCTCCGGTTCCCCGGCTGCCCCCAGCCATTCATATCGGAGATGTTCTATCTTTTCCAGCATTTTTGGATATTCCGGCAAACCGGTCAAATTTTTCCTTAGCCCTGTAAGCGTCATATCGAACTCTTTATTGGCGCTATTGTAAGGTTCTAAAAACTCCTCTTTTCCTGTAATAATGAATCCTCGTTGGCCTGTTTCCATATCTACAACAAGCTTGCTGAGAAGCTGGACTTTACTTACAATATCTTCGGCACTATGGACTGTCCATCTAAAGCTTTTTGTAACATCCGCCAAATTCATTACTAAAAACAAAATGGATGGGATAAATATGAGCAAAAATATACTGCACAAGACTACGATCTTTGATCTGATAGAAAATCGCATAATTTTTAAAATATCTCGCGGTACGGGGTTATTACTTTCTTCTATCCTCTATTCTCTTTTTTAAATGTTCCTGGATATCAAAATCAATTATGTCATCCGCTGCATGGGCAGATTCCCAAAAAATAAGATATTTTTTCTTGAGCTCATCCGCAAGGGCATGGCATTCCTCCATAAGCTTCCTAGAGCGACTCCATTCATTCTCAAATTCATCAATATGGGCTTGTTCGGAAGGCGTTATGCTTAGTTTTTTATAATTTCCCCAAAACTCATCCACATCTGCTAACTGAGAATGATATACTCTCTTTGGTTTATCAAATTGTCTGTAGAGATAGTAATTGGTCGCGCTAATGGCTTCCCAGATACTCACCTCTACTTCGCGCACGGCTTTCTCTTTCTCAATTAGATCCGGAACCCCCGCCATGAAAGCAGGCTGGATCTTGTAGTCAATTATATCATCTGCATCGCCTACCATATCCCATGCTTTTTCATGAAGCTCTTCCATTTTATCACGTAGCCGAATGAGTTCTTCGGCCTTAGATACAGAATCAGCCCATTTTTTCTCAAATTTTTCCAGTATCTTTTTTTCTTTTTCAGTATTGATCAGGGCCTTGTATTTGACCACAAATTCCTCGATATCCTTAAGCTGTTTTTTATACTCCTCTAAACTTATCGCAGAGGGCTCGAGCATATAATAAAATATAGCATTCGTAGTTTCCCACATGCTGACTTCTATCTCTCTCACGGATTGTTCCATTGGCATCTCAACATCTAATATTCCGCCTAGCTCACTCTTTTCTCTAACGATACCTAGATATCCCAGGATTCCCCCTACAATGATCACGGCCAGTAACACCACCGAAACTCCTGTTATTTTATTTATTGGCATTTTTATACCTCCCGATTTGAGGGAATAATAACAATTATTTTTGTACCTTTATCTATTTCGGATTGCAACTCTATTTTTCCGTTATATGCTGTTACAAGCCGCTTAACAAGAGCGAGGCCCAGGCCTGCGCCTTCGACATTACCTGTAAAATATTTTTCAATTTGATAAAATTTTTCGAATATCTTATCTCTTTCTTCGGAGGGTATGCCGCGTCCATTGTCAGAAACAGAAATTTTTATTTCCCCTGCTGCCTTTTCGGCAGAAACAGTAACCTCCTTAGTATCCTTATCATTAAATTTAATCGCGTTTTCAACAAGATTTTTAACTATCAGATCAAAATGCTTTTTATTTATATTTAGCTTTATGTCTTTCGTGGAGCAATCAATGTTCAATTTTATTTTTTTATCTTTGATTTTCTTAACCGTCGGATTAAGTAACTCCGGTAAATAACTCTGAAGCGCAATCGGTTCTTTTGACAAGTCTAATTTTTTCCGCTCTATCGTAACAAATCCCAGTAGTTTCTCGAGTAAGTTTTCAAGCGAATATGCCTTTTCCAAAATGTCATTTATGAATTTCTTCTGCTCCTCATTCAGAGGCCCCAGTGTTCCGTCTTGAAGCAGGGATACGCCGCCGCTAATTCCTGTTATCGGTGTACGTAATTTATGTGAGACAAGGCTTAGAAAATCCTGCTTCAAAAACTCTTCTTTGCGCATTCCGGTTACATCGCGCAAAGTTATAACTATGTTTGAAATTTCCCCTGCCGTATTTTTAAGGATATCTAGATTCGCGGTTAAATATAAGGCTTTGAATTCTTTAGTTTCCTCGCGGATAAGTTCGAATGTTTTGCGCGGAATAGAAAAATCTAAAATTTTTTCTTTTGTTATTGATGCTGAATAAAATTTCAAAATAACTTCGAGCAAGCCGGACTTTTCAGGCTCGGAAATATTCAAGTATTTCCGGGCAGAATTATTGATCTCTCTTATAATCCAGTTTTTGTCACATACAATAATCCCATCGCTTATCTCGTTAATAACCGCTTCAAACTTCTCCTTCTCATTAAGTTGTCTGCGAAGATAGCTCAGCTTTAAAAGCGTGTTTACCCGGGCCAGCACTTCATTTTTATCAAATGGCTTGGAGATAAAGTCATCACAGCCTGCGTCTATACCTTTTATTCTATCTTCGGTTTCCTTTAAAGCGGTAACGAGAACTATGGGAATAAGCTGGGTAGCTTCCGTAGCCCTTATTTTCCTGGTAACCTCAAAGCCGTCCATTTCCGGCATCATGATATCGAGCAGGATTAAATCTATGTCATTGGCGGTAACAGCCTGTAGGGCCTCTTTGCCGTTTGAAGCGGCCAGGACTTCATAACCTTTTGGCAAAAGGTTTGCTTCTAATAATTTAATATTTTGCGGTTCATCATCGACAACCAGGATTTTTGCCTTTTTACCCATCACTTCCCGCCTTTCAAAGGTAAAGTAAAATAAAAATGGGCGCCTTTATCCTTGCCCCCGCTTTCAAACCACATTTTACCTTTATGGAGCTCCACAAATTTCTTAGCAAGCGGCATCCCCAGCCCTGTGCCTGCGTATTTTCGTGAATGGCTCGATTCTATCTGCTCAAATTCTTTAAAAACCTTGCTCTTGTCTTTTTCTTCTATGCCAATACCTGTATCCCATACAGTAACAAGGACTATATTTTTATCGCTCATCTTTGCCTCAATGCCTATTTTACCGCCATCAGGAGTAAATTTAGCCGCGTTAGAGAGAAGATTAAACATGATTTGCTTAAACTTTCTTTCATCCGCCCGAATTGTCCCTATGTCACCCTTGATATTCTTTACTATAGCTATATTGTGCTTTAAGGCTTTCTCTTTTATCATTGACAGGCTATTTTCAAGCGCCATTTTTAAGTCAAAATCACTTAATGATAACTCCGCTTTTCCGGCTTCGACTTTTGACAGGTCAAGGATATCGTTGATAAGTGACAAGAGGTGTTTGCCGCTGTTTAATACGTCAACATTATATTCTTTCTGCTTGTCGTTAAGCTGACCGAATGCTTCATCTCTCAATACCTCTGAAAACCCTATAATTGCATTTAAGGGTGTTCTCAATTCATGGCTCATGTTGGCCAGAAAATCACTTTTTGTCCGGCTGGCATCTTCAGCGGTTTTTTTTGCAACTACTAAATTTTCTTCCACCTGTTTACGTATAGAAATTTCTTTGTTGAGGGAGTCTCGCGAGGCAGTAGTCTTTTTCAAGGTCTCGGTCATTTTATCAAAACCCCTGGAAAGCTGGCCAATTTCATCTTTATCCTTAGTGCCAACCTTGTAATCTAAATTACCTCCCCCGATTATCTCTGCGCCTTTCTGGAGAGCGCGAATCGGACGGGAAATTGACTGAGAAATCAACAGGGCTATTAAAATAATGAGTAAAGACGTAGTAATTACTATCACGGTCAGTATCTTGCTGAGATCATGTGCCGGGATAACCGCTTCGCTTACATCTTGTTCGGAAAGCAAAACCCAGGTAAAATCTTCTATGTGAAGAACCATCGAGGCTCCGGCTACGGGAATTCCACGATAGTCAGGCCATATACCTATCATCTCCTTGTTTTCTTCCAAACCCTTTTTTACCGGGTAGGTATCTACTTTTTGATTTAGAATAACATCTTCTAAAAATAATGAGCTTGTTATCATAAGCTCATTCTGGTTAACTATGTAACTTTCTCCGGTCTTACCCACCCCTCTCACTTGAGTCATCGCCCCTAATCTTAAAACTTTCTCTCCGGTTAATATTCCGTCTAAAGTGCCTTCATAATAATGAGTCACCCAGACACCAATAACTCTATCTTTTTTATGCGACATAACAGGTGCGGCTACGCTAAATTCTACGACCCCTTCTTCATTTTTCTTTATATCACTGGTATAGGCCCTGGTCTTACCATGCAAAAAAGAGCTCTCTTTTCTGTAGTCCCGGCCTACTCTTAGAGGGTCACTCGAAGCGATCGCATGCCCGCTTAAATCTACTACGTCTATAGCTACTATGTCCTTATCGTTGAATGCCTCATGTTCGGATAAATATTTTATAAACTTTTTTTCGATTTCACCTTTTTTGGCAGTTGCTGCCTCTTGCAGCAAATCCTTAATAGCCCCTTCGGAAGAAAAATTAATAGTGCGTTTTTTGATATCATCCAGAAAAATGAGTATCTCGCTCTCTCTTAATTCAGCGACAAGGTGCAATGTCCTTAATGTTGCCCGCTCCAGGGCATCTTTGCTATTCACATAACTTATAAGGCTAACAAAAAACAGCGGGATTATAACGAGTGCAAGGAACAAGATAATAAGTTTTACTTTAATCGACATTATTTTTGCTTCCTGGGAGTAATAATAATCCCATTCCTAAGAGTATAAAAAGAATAGCGGTATGAAATGCCATAGCAGTGCTAACATTCCCGATAGCGTAATATAAAAATGGGGTATTGGCGATATAACCAATAATCGCGGCAATTCCTGCAACAGAAATTATTCCTCCGATAATTCGCAGCTTGGGTTTTGATTTTTTCAGAGTAGACATCGCAACAAAACCTGCGATGGCTATGGAAATAAAGCTTATCATCGTTCCTACCGAAGGCCTGCCGGGAGTTACCGTCTTCACGGCTCCTTCCGACTCCCTTACAAACAAATCCTCAATCCCCGTGCGTATGCCCAGAAAGGTAGATATCAGAAGTGTTGCCATTAACAATAGAATGATCAATAGGGTTATCGGCAGGATTACTCTGGCAATCTCACTTTCATTTTCCACTAAATCAACTATGAAATAAAGGGTTATGCCGCTTAATAAAAATGAAAACGCTGTCGTAAATTTCATGGTTACCCAGAAAGGCAGGATACTTTTCAGGATGCCGATATCGAATATCCACCCTGCCATTACCACAATACCCACCGTTGTAACAATGATTCCCAGTGATTTCGCTATCTTCATGTATCCGATCCTTTAACCAGGTTTTTTATAGTTTCGATAAAGGCTTTTGTATCAATGGGTTTTTTGATATAAAAGTTGAATCCTACTTCCTTTATTTTTTCCTCATCTTCCTTCATCACTGAGGCGGTAAACGCGCCTATTCTAACCTTATCGAGCCTCTTATCTTCCTTCAGCTTCTTAAACAATTCAAATCCATCCATATCAGGCAGGCCGATATCCATAAGAATGAGATCTGGGACATTTTCCTTTAGTATTTCAAGCGCTGATTTTCCGTCAAAGGCCTTTAGAGCATTAAACCCATTTAGCTCAAGAAGGTCCACCGCGAGTTTCATGTTGAGAGGCTTATCTTCTATCACCATTATCGTCTTTTTGCCAGGCGCATCAGACATCTTGTCACACTCCTTTATTTTTCTTTTTTACTTTTTTTATCCCGTAAATGATTTGACCTTTACCAGAAGTAAATCAAGATCAAACGGTTTTATAAAATAAGCATCGGCGCCGCTTTGCGTAGCTTTTTCTCTTTCATCCTGCCTGTCCAGGGCTGATAAAATTATAATCGGTATTCTTTTATATTTATCGTCAAATTTCAGCGTTCTGCATACTTCATAGCCGTTCATTTTGGGCAACATAAGATCCAGTATTATTAAATTCGGATTTTCCGCTTTTACTTTCTCGATCGCCTCTTCGCCGTCCTGGGCAGTAATCGTATCATAACCGTTGATCTCCAGCCTTGCGGAGACTGTTTTTTGAATAACCAGGTCATCATCCACAACCAACACTTTTTTTGCCATCAAAATCCTCCTTTATTTTTTCTGGTCCGGTAAAAATTTCTTCTTCCATTCTTTTATGAACTTAAAGGCTTCCATGCTTTCCGAAATAATCGGAAGAAATTTACTGCGGATAGAGCGGTCGTCAAGATCATTGAGGAGATCGGTATAAATGGTTAAAGTAGTCTTATAATTGCGCTCTAACTCGCTAAAATAACCCCTGTAATCATCATCAGTAAACATTCCTTTCCCTTCCGGCGACATCGCTTTTAATTCCTTCGAGGATTTCTACATGCTTTGTTTTCGATATTACTAAATTTTGAAAATATTCTATAATCTTTTCTCTTTCGTCATCCTTTAAATTGCTAAAGAAAAGTGATGTTGTCACGTGTTTATTTAAAAGCGGGGTAAGGCTTTTCTCTGCATTGATCAACTGTTCTATCTGGCTCAACAACCTATCTTTTTTTATCATCTGCGCGTAATTTTCATTAGGTTATCTCTGACTTCCTTTGAGGCGGCAACTAAACCTATGTTTGTCTCAAAACCCCTACGGGTTTTTTTCTCTCGGGACCACATTACCCTGCCATCAAATATAAAGGACTCTACGCCCGGTGCGGCAATTTTACACATAACCAACGTTCCTGCTTCCAGATGTTCTGCTATAAATACGCTGAAGCAATCTCTCCATGTCTTTCTGCTTAAACCCCCATTTTCCTTGGCTGCTGCAACAAGCTTATAATCAAATTTTATATCATTGCGTAACCATTTACAACTTATTTTTGCCATATCTTCATCATTAAAATAAAATATACTTGATAAAAGCGCAAAGTGATAAAATGCCCAGAAACCATTTACCAAAACAGCGGGTTCCCGTTCGTAAATAAATCGATTAAAACCCCAGATTGCGGCAATAATATTTAAAAAAATAAATGTGAGCTGAGGCCAAAGCCTAAAATACGGTATTGCTCTGCTTTTAGTTTTCCCGGTTATCCCAAATGTAGTTTTAAGTCCCAAAAGCGCGAAACATACTGCTCTGAGATAAATAGGAAAAGTTATAATCCCCAACAGCTGCCCTAAAAAAAGATCCTTTACCTTGTAATGTCTTGTTCCCAATATTGCGTAAAAAACACTTATGGAGAAGGCAATATACGGCAAAAAAGCCAGAAAGTATATTTCGGGTTTGACGAAAAACGAAGGAACATTGAATAAAAGATACATTATAGGGCAAATCATCAAAAAGAAAAATGCCAATCCCACAAAATAATAAGAACTGGATAAAAAATACTCCCACCATTGAATGGGGGTTAATAAAAATGGCTTAGTTAGTAACTTCCAGAGGAGTTCTTTAAAAATAGATATCGTACCTGCCGCCCATCTAAATTGCTGCTTAAAATATCCTGTTAGATTTTCCGGGCCCATACCAAACGCGGAAACATGGTTATAGTAGGCGGATTTCCAGCCGTGGGTCTGCAATCTAAATGAGGTCGCGAAATCTTCCGTTACTGTTGACTCATCAAATCCTCCAATTTCCATAAGTGCGGTGCGCCGAAAAACTATATTTGTACCGCAGCAAAACATGGCGCCCCCGGTATTTTTACCTTCGCAAATGTATTCATAAAAAACGGATTGCTGAAATCCTGCGCCTCGCGCCACATTGCTTTCCTCCATGTTCGAATAAAACTGCGGGGTCTGGATAAAACCCAGTTTTTTGTCTTTTTCCATCAATGGTATCAGTGTGTTAAAAAACTCAGGGAGCGGATTCTGGTCTGCATCAAAAACAGCTACATATTCATGAGGTAGATCTTTAAGGCAGTCGTTTATAATACCTGCCTTAGCGCCATGCCTTTGTTTCCTCCTGAATAATATAAGGTTATGCTCCTTGGCCAGATCATTAGCCTCTGCTTTATATCTATCCTCCGTACTATCATCAAGAAAATAGATATATTTATTGCCATAATTAACGTTCCGGAGTGAGCGAAATGTGCCATCCAGGATTATTTTGGGTTCATGCCGCGCGGCAACCAGAATGGCCAGGGGCGGTTCCTTATCAGGAGCGATAGGTATGGTTTCTTCTCGTTTGGTAACGCGCGGAGTGCGAAAAACCTTGATAATATTAAATACATATCCTAAAGCATGAACGAGTACGAATGACTCACCCAATAGCAGTAAAACCGAAAGTAATTTTTCAAAGGCCGTATACCCGGCAAAAAGAAATAGAGTGATTCTTACGATAACGTAGGCTGACGTAGCGATGACTGATAATATGATTAAGGTGCTTAAGAAAATCGTTTTATTAATTTTCATAACTTAAAAATAGTACTTTAGCGACGCAGATACCCTCTTATCCCCGTAAACATCCACACTGGTATTTGTTACTGCCCCCTGTATATTGAAATTTAATCTTTTGTTTATATCCCAGTTGAATTCTCCGATAAATCCGTGACTGACTATATCTTCGGAATCAACACTTAAGTTATAAGTTAGATCATAATAAACATCGTCGGCGCCAAAAAATATCTCTTCTTTATTCAAGAAATGTCTCCAATTAAAAGTAAGTGTATTGGTCCAAAAATCCCGCGGCGAGAAATACTCATTGACCGTTTTACTAAAATCACGGAAGAAAACCCTGTATTTAACCATAAACCTTTTTGGCTCCAAAGAAATATAATAGAGTAAGTCGAATCCCGGTTCATATTTCCATTTATCATCTGAGTAGCCTGAAAGTAAAAAATCCAGGCCAAATTTGATTTTTTTGTTTACATCAAAATAAATCCGCTGCTTATAGTCATCTTTATAATACGCATCCCTAATAACCGTACTGGTATTCTCCAGGCGTTCTCTCTGATAGGACGTAGTAAACTCTCCTCTATCAAAGACTCTAAAAGTAAAACTGCTGCCAAAATTATGCATCGTATCTATATCTTTGTTGTATGCGATAAAATCATAGAAAAGTTGAACCCACCAATCCGGAGTTCTTTTATACAAGAGCTCTACCTTGCCTTCGTTCTCAACAACATCACCAAAATCCGAGAAACTTCTATAGGCATGCCTGTAATCCAACTCCACCTTAAAGTTATAATTTACAGGAAAAGTTATTTTGTTAAAAAAAGCATGCCTTTTTATATCGCTCTGCCTTCCTTTACTATCTGCTTCAAAGAACTCGTATCCTGATTTTAAAGCAAGATGATCTGCTATAAACTTAACCTTTTCTAAGCCCTCCTCGGCCCTACAATGTTCAGGCGATACAGCAAGAATTCTTCCATACTCTTCCTTTGCCTCTTTCCACATTGATTGGTAAGAATAAACCTGCGCCAGATCAAACATCGCCTCTACATTTTCAGGATCTTTTTTTATAAGTTCATTATAATAACGTATCGCGTGTTTTACCCTGTTATTCCAGTATGCCTCTTTTGCGCGCATTTCTAATGCAACTTGAACATCATCGGTAAATTCTACTATTTTCCTGTATTCCTTAAGTGACTTTCCATATTCCCTGGTCCAGCCTAAAATGCGGGCCTTTTGCAATCTTGCTTTTGTATCCTCCTTTTCATCCAATATTTCATCGTATAACCGTATAGCTTCATCATATTTCTTATCTAAACTTAATACGTCTGCCAATTTTCGCTTTACTTCCAGGTCTTCTTCCTCTTCCAGAATTTCTTTATAAAGAAATATGGCTTTGTTAAATTCTTTACTGTATGCAAATACATCCGCAAGCCCCGCGCGCGCTTCTATGCTACCGGGGTCTTCCTTTAAAATCTCCTTATATTTCTCTACAGCCTTCGCGTAATCCTTGCTTATGATGTAAGCTTCTCCCAATAATACCTTTATTTCTTTTTGTTCTTCAATATCTTTCTCTTCGGATTTCTCTTTCTCTAAAAGTTCTTCATATATTACAGCTGCCTTTTCGGCGCCCCCGGAATAATGCATCGCCTTTGCAAATAACAATTTTGCATTCACATCAAGAGGGGTGTCTTTTAATATCACCTCTAAAATGTCTTTTGCTTTATCAGGCTGGCTGTTCCATATATAAACTTCTGCTAATTGCCTCTTGGCGTCAATACTATCTGTTATTTCAATAACTTCTTTATAAAGAGGGATTGCTTTCTGATATTCTTTTGTCCATGAATATGTTTTGGCTAATGCTACCTTTAATTTATTATCATCCGGCTCAAAAGAGAGGGCTCTTTGGAAGTTACTCATTGCCTTTTCATAATTGTCTGTCCATTGATAACTATAAGCCAATTCGGTAACCGCATCCTGATTAGCTGGATTTATAAGGAGTGATTTTTTGAAGAATTTTATTGCCTTATCATATTCGCCTTTTTCAAATAGCCTGTGCCCCCGGTAGTAATTTATATCAGCCTGTTGAGTATTGTGATATATGAATGTGGTTGTAACAGCAATCCCGATTAAAATAAGCCCATAAAATACAATTCGCGCTTTTATCATAATATATTAGGCTAATTGCCCTATGTGATAGTATACTTACTATACGCCGAAATAACAAATCCCAAGCATATATGCTTGGGATTTAAAGCCCTACGACGCGGTCGCCGCGCCGCAGGGTTCGCGCGAAGCGGTTAAGTTTTATTTTTTCCGCCGTATCTTGAAATTTGTGAACAACGGGAAAGATACATGTAGAAATCGAGAGATGTCAAAACCCTGGGAAGGGTCGTAAAAGCAGTTTTAGCCGGAAGGGCGCACTGGTTACTTGTTCAGATGTAATTCTTCTTGCACTCTTTCCATCAATATCATCTTCATAAAAGACTGGTACGGAATATCATGTTTGTGGGCGAGGAGTTTTATTGTTTCAAGCAGGCTCTTAGGTAACCTGATAGATATCGTTTTTACCGAAGACCTTAGGTTCGGGAAGAGCGCGCGCGCTCCTTTACTGTAATCAACAAAGTCCGTAGAATCATGCCTGGCCCAAAAACTTCGTTCTTTGTTTTCCGTTTTAAATTTATAGATTTTCTTTTTTAATTTCATGGTAACGCTTCCTTTCTTTCTTCGTCATATCCCTGGCTGATATCACGCGTATCCTATCCCTTCTTGCCGTAAATACTAAAAACAAAAGCCTATCCATATCTGTACTGCCTAGAGCGTAGTACCGTTTTTCGCTCTCCGAGTGCCCTTCATCCGGAAACGCAACCAATGGAATGTTAAACAAAACTTCCTCGCATTCGGCATCGGAAACTTTGTGCTTAACCCAATTTTTGTCTCTATTGCCTTTGTCCCAATCAAAGCCTGTGAAATTGGATAAGACCTCCATGCACCCCCTATAATTTGTATATATTCAGTATATACAAAAATAATCTCGATGTCAAGACTTTCCAGCAAATAATTTTTTGACAGTCGCACCTTTTGATTGAATATAAAAAGCCCTGCGGCGCAGTCGCCGCGCCGCAGGGTTCGCGCGAGTGGCGCTGTCTAGCAGCCGAAGTTCGAACTCACTTCCGCGATCAACTCGTCTGTCATTCCCGCGAAGCTTGTCCCTGCGAAAGCAGGGAGCGGGAATCCAAAGTTACCCTCGCACGCCCGAGTCTTGCGTCTACGCCGCCTCTCATTAACGCACGGCGGAGACGCAAAATCCACCTTCTTTAGAAGAGCCCACCGGCGCAAGTAAATAAAACCTCCCACGCTGCCAAGAAGAAGGTGGATACCCGAGGCTTTTCTTCTTTCAACCCCCGGGATTCCACGGCCCCCCACGCTTTGTGGGTCCGTGGGGAGCTCGGGCGGAATAAATGATGTTTTCGGATTTTTGCCCGCTTCAAAAATCCGAAAACATCATTTATTCCTTACCTACCCCTTTTTTTATTTTTTCCGCCGTATCTTGAAAATTGTGAATAGTGGGAAAGATACACGTGGAAATTCAAAGATGTTAAGGATTGCCGAGTCTCATCGGGATCTTGTTATTTGGTTTGTCCGCCGTGGTTTTATAAGGAGGTAGAAAAAAGGATTATACGGCCATGAGGAGTAGTTCCATCCGGTCGTTAATTTGATCCAGTTGGTCGGGGTTTTCGGCAGTGATTGGCTTTAATATGAAGTGAAGCGCGTTTATAAAAAGCGTAGGGTCCTCTCTGAGTTGCTCAAGCAGTAAGGGAGTGTAGTCTGCGCTTGGTATTAGTGTTAAGAGTTCGTATAAACGGTAAAACGACTCTTCGTCGCTATTGAGATACGCCTTACCGGCTGCGATTAATCCTTCGATCGGGACTGAATCGTATGCGCCAAGATACGGCCGGTCGAGGTTTATGTATATCACTCTTACGTTGTTCGCTGCAAGTTGCGCTACCTGCTCTTCGTTTAGCTTATCAAGAGGAAGAATAGCAACAGCTCTAACAGCCTCACTGTCTAAATTCTCCTGTTTACATGCCTCTTCCACTAATTCGTCGACAGTCCCGAATTCCACTTTATACCTCATATGTTCTGTCTTTCTCGCTATCTGCATGCGTAGATTCTTCTGACGATACCCAACGTAGTCATCAGCTATCATAATTTTACAAGTCTTATCTGCAATTCCCGCATCCTCCTTTATCCGGGCATGGATATGGTTTATGCGTTCTAATCTCTCTTCCGCGTTTTGAGCTGTCGGTCCTCTTGGACTTTCTCCGTCTGGCGGCCTTGTCGCTCCGCTGTCTGATTCGGGTGATGTACCGGATGTGGGCATACCGCCAGGGCCTTGTGGTGGCGGCTCTTCTGAACCTCCATCCAGCCCCTTTAACAGCTCTATTACTTTCGCAGAGTAAAACGGTTTTTCCACAAGGCCGATTACGTCTTTACCCGTGAAACGTTCAACCGGCGTGATAGCGGCTTCTTCGCTTGTTATGATAAATCTTGTCTTTGGATTTTTCTCGCGTACGCATTGTATAATATCATCTAATTTATCTACTTCTCCTCCCTCTTTCCTGCTTATTAACATATCGGTTATCACTATATTTGGGGTTTTGTCTCTAAGCTCTCTTTCCAGCATATATAACGAGTCCGCAAGGACAGTTACTGGAACGACATCATACCTATCCCCGAATTCTTCAGTTATGAATTCGGCTAAAAACTTAGCCTCTTGTGAGGAGTTGTTAACTATAAATATAGTCTCTTTTTGGGGCTCTGCCGGTCTTTCTTGTGCTTCCGCCTGCGTTGCCTGCCATTGGGCTAAAGCTTGGTCATAGGCCTCAAGTTGTCGCTGGCGTGCCTCTTTTACTATCTGAGTGCAAGTACCAATTGAGCCCATAGGGTCTACAATACTTATTGTATCATTTTGAGTAAAGCCTGCTCTGGAAATGCAATCTAAAATATTCTTCTCTACATCAATGTTGTCCACATATGCAGTAAGTATATGCATACCATATATCGTATCCCTAAACATGGCTCTTAGTTTACTAAGAGAGCCTCTGTCGCTAACATCCGTACCAGCCCAATCGGCAAAACAAATATCTATTTTTTGTTCTCCTACTACTTTTAGCGCATTTTCCATATTACTTGCTGAAATATATTCATATTCTTCAGTACCTAAATTGCTCGATAATCCCAATTCAAACTGTTCTCGGAACAAGTCATCATCGTGAATAATAAGCATTCTTAACTTTTCCGGCCGTTCAGGTTTACGAGGCTGAGCTGCTTCCCAAGCACGAAGTTGCTCCTCCCGAGCTCTTTTTATCTCAGGTACCAATACTTCCATCGTATCGGGACCTTTATCAACAATGCATGCCCTCTCAGCGATTGCCTGACCCCACCTGCTCTCTACTACTGATTCATATCGATCCGGGGCAACCGTAAAGCCCGATATCACTGAAACACTCGGTATATTGTCAAGATGTTTATCGAATGTACCGCTTGAATGATCAGCACTCATGCCCAAATCAAGAACAACCGCATCAACCCTATGTTCCTCAGATATTGCAAGCCCATCTGTATATGTTTTCGCGTAAAATACCTCGTAGTATTCTGGATCAAACGCGCCACCAAAGTAAGATTCAAACCCAGACAAAACGCCCTGATCGTCTTCGAGTACCAATACATTAAATTTCGGAGGTCTGGCAGCAACTACTGGCCCTGCTTCCTGTGTCGCTTCCCATTCTGCAAACGTTTTCTCGTAAGCCTCTATTTGCTGTTGTCGCGCCTCTTTTAACATTTGCGTAAACTGGTCATAGGAATAAATAAAATCAATAACATTCAAAGGAGCGTCACGCGCAAATCCAGCTTCTACCAAATGTTCTTTAAAACTGTCTATATTACTCATCGTTACGTATCCGGAAATAACACACATACCAAATACCGCTCCTTTAAACATATCCTTGAGCGTAGCAAGTGATTCTGCCTTTTTTACATCTGTTCCTTCCCAATCAGCTAAACAATAATCTATTTTATTATCGCCAACTTCAACTCTTGCCTGTTGCATATTATTCACAACGATAAATTCATACTCGTCACCTGCGTGTCTTGGCATATCCGTTCTATATCGTTCTGCCAAACTCTCGTCGTCTTCTATAATAAGCACTCTTAATTTCTCTGGGTATTCAGGTTTTCCTGGCAGTTGCGGCTGTGCGGCCTGCCATTCTGTAAGTTCTTTCTCGTAGCTTTCGAGTTGCTGTTGGCGAGCTTCTTTTATGCACCTTATTCTACTCTCTCCCTCCATGGGATATCTTTGAACATCTATACTGCTTTCTTCGAAATAATCAAGAGCTTCGCTGTAATAATCTTCCAACGCTGTATGTATGCCAAGACGTTGTATGTTCAGTTCTCGAATTTTGCGTAAAAGTAAAACGGGCGCTTGTGGTCCAAGCCCTGGCTCTACAGGGTTATTCGCGACTGCTACTCCTGTAGGAAGTAACCAATCAACAATAACATAATGCACCTCCTCTCTGGATAGAACATCTATTGCATCCTGTTGATTTCTAACAATCTTCAAATCATATTCTCCATCTGCATAATGACCGGGGCCCAACTTTTCTAACCCAAGACGGTGGCCTGCTAAAGTTTCCATTACGTCTCTTTCAGCATAGAAATCATTAACAAATAGAACCCTTAACTTTTCTGGGCGTTTTGGTTTTGGTTTTTGCTGGGCCTGGCGGCGTTGTTCTTCTATTTCTTGTTTGTGCTTATCTTCCCAGCGACAATAACGTTCCTCAACCATTTTTACGATTTCCTCATCAGAGCTTGTTTCCCAGCGAGATTCAACCATAACTAACGCCTCCGGGTTTCGCTGTTTAATGCGTTCGACAACCTCTATCACCCTTGCCTCGTAGTCTCTCCCGCCCATATGGATTAGTACAAAATCAACGTCATCTTCATAGTCGCTCAAGATACCGGTAAAACTATCCCAGAAATCTCCCGGTACTCTTGTAACAGCACAGTGCTCCCACGAACTGAGATTATTTTCAACTACACCAAAGTTATTGCCATGACAATCAAAAATGACAGCGCGGAAATTATCATTTCGCGGCATGGCCCTGCGGCTTTCTCGCTTCTCATTATGGCTTTTATAGTCATCTATAAATTTCGTTATTCTCCTTAATAACCCTAACCATCGAAGATTCCACTCTTCAGGCCACAACGGTAATTCTAATATTGCCTTGAGTCTTTCTAAGCGTTCAATATGTTCTTCCTTCTGCTTATGCGTTAGGGAATCTTCAAAGGTATGTATAAAATTTCTGCTATCGCGCTCTCTTTCTCTTTCTTCATTCCAGTAAAAATATTGTGTCTTCCAATAATCATAGAATAAACCAAGATTTAATCTGGAAATAATCTTTTCTATTCTCTCCATCTCATCCACTGGCTCCTCCGGCAAATCTAATATTTCCCTGCGTAAAACATCCATCATCTGTATGCGTGCGTCATCTGCCGGTACATGACCCGCAGTAGCTACTCTCTCTCGTAAGCTATAAAATCTTCCTCTCAAACCATCAGAAAAATAAGTTACCTCTTCACCGCTTATCCACACACCTTCTAATTCCGGATGGGGCATAAAGTGTAAGTTGTTCAATAAACCATCCTTCAAAATCGGTCCATTGCAGTAGGCAAATTCGCCTGAACCGATCCGGCCTGTTACTAAATTGATATTGTGTGCCTGGCGTGAGCCTTGATCGGGGTCTACAAGAACCTTTGCGCGTGTCTCTTTGCCGAGAACAGCCGAAGCAACGTCAGTTTGTACTCTTATATAATTTTCTCCCAATTCTTCCTCAAATTGCTTAACTGTGTCACGACTAACGTTGTCTCCAAATAAAACCGTCCGTCCGGTAAAACCATCCTGAGAAGTATGGCCCAAGGAAATGGGTGTCTGCGCGATTGAGGCTTTTTCTCTCAACTCAGCGCTTGCCTCAACTAAGGGTTTTCTAAAATCCCCGATGATAGGCCGGATTTGAATTATATACAATTCTCCATCCAAGAATCCCCATTCTATATCAAGAGGTGCACCTATTTTATCTTCAAGCGCATTTACAACTCTATTTAATTCTTTTGCCTGCGCTTCATCCACAGGACTAAATATGCCATTGATTTTCGGAAAACCGGTCATAACTTCTTCCATTTCCTGAAGATTTGTGGCCGCGCAATATTCTTTGCCTTTCAATCGCATATCATATGGCGTGCGTAAAAATGTTGGGTTATATTCAAAAACCGCGCTTGAAGAGTCCTGGCCCTTCTCAAAGAGAAACTGCGTTACGTTTGCATGGACGGGCCTGACTGCCATATCGGCGTCACCGCAGACTGCCTCTATCGCTGTATGTCCGTACAGGTTAGACATGGCAGTTCCTGATGCGTCAAAACTTAAAAACGGCTGCACCAGAACGCCAAAGCCTTCTTCAGCGCTCAAGACGTTGGGAATGCCTTCCTGTCTTGGAACAGGGCGGTAATTACCGTATATGTCTCTGGCTGTCCTCAGCCATATGACACCCATTGCCTGATCAAAGATATCTTTTATGCCCTGAACTACAAGGCGCTCGTCTCTTCTTTTTGGCGAGATGAATATGCCAGCAAGATTTCTGATGAAGGAATCTTCTCTTCTTCCGCTGGAACGATCGATTATCCAACCTTTAAGCTGGGATGTACGTGGTTTTATCAAGCCATCTGCCAGTTCTTCCGGTAGTGTAAATCTTTGTATTATCTTTCTCAGGTGAGTTAATATTTCACCGCTTACTTCTCCGTTATTCGCAGTATCGTCCTGGATAAGTTTGTTGCCCTGAACGACTAAATCTCTATTGGCCTCTATGAATCCACCCCATACTTCCTGAATGGCTATATACGTAGATGATGGAGTTTTAAATCCGATTTCTTCCGCCAGTGTTTCCGTTATATTAGACCATGACCCTTTGCCGCCTAAGACTTCTGCGCCTTTTTCAAACTCCTCGCTCACCCTTTCCCTGCTCATCGCCCTCGCTCCCGGAGGAATATCTTCTATCGCTTCTGCTCGTATGTTAGTTCGTATGTTATATATATTTACCCCTAAGCGACGCAGGTTCATCCAGAAGTCTGTTTCCCCTTGTTCGGTTGGTTGAGTTGTGAAATAAAGAAGCGTAAGTTGCGTTCTTATGTGCTTATCATCTACTTCTTCTGCAAAAGCATCAAGGCGTGCTTTGTCGGTTTCTGCAACTTCTAATCCCATAGCCTGCGTAGCGAATATATCGGCTAACGCACACTCTTCTTCTTCATTTGCATATGAAATTCCGGCTAAAGCCACCAGTTGGTGGAATATCTCGTGGCAGTGAACAAAGCCTGTGAATCTGCTCCGCAACTCTTTTTTCTCTTCGTCATCTAAATCTTTGAGTTCCTTACCTTTAGTGATAGCAAACTTCTCCGCAATATCTTCAAAAACGGTTTCGAAGGCTTCTTTTGCCCTTTCTATGTAGATGGTGATTTCACGGGTCTCAGGCAGGAAGTAGCCGTAGGTTACTTTGCCCCGCCGTAAGGCAGCTTTTTTGAGAGGGAGCTGTTGCCTCTGTCTTCTTACTATCGTTTCACTAGAGGGTTCTTGCGGTAGACCTTCCATAGCCTCCCTAACCTCACCGACTCGCTGCCTGAACTCCTCGTCCGAGCCTTTTTTATCTAACTTTTTGCCGTCAAGCGGGGTATCGATGGCCAAAGAAGAGCCCGAGCTACCCGCTCTCTCAGAGCCAACTTCAGTAAGCTCTAAGGATCTTCCGGCAGCCCGGGCAATATCATAAACGAAAATATTAAATAAAAAAGACCACAGAGTAATAAAGCAGACTATTACCCTAAATGGTCTTTCTTTGTTAAATATATGGCTATTAGCCCTGAAGTTTGACATAACAACTAACAACCCTCGTCTCTTTTACTTTTTAATCCTTTGAAGAAACTCGTGAAAAAATATGCTACCTTTTCACCGGTAGCATATCCATATATGCTCCTACTATATATAATCCCAAATATAGGGTATTATTTCATTAAATATGCAAGATTTTTGGTTTTCTGGTAAAGGGAGCAAGAAAACATTTAAGGTAGCAAAATGCGACCTTAAAAGCGGGCTGTAGTAGACTTGGTATCGCAATTTGCGATACCAAGTTGGGGTAGTAGGAGGGCGGCGATGGTTCGAACCGGCTAAGAATTTCGTAACCTCTTGTCACGAAATAGGTTCTGTCGCTCGGCAAGAAAATTCGCCCAATTTAAGGGATTTCCTGAAAACGGTCGGTTCGAACATCAATTTGAAAGACAAAAACCTCCGTTTTGAATATAAAAAGTCCTGCGACGCGGTCGCCGCGTCGCAGGGTTCGCGCGAGTGGCGCGCCCGGCAGGACTTGAACCTGCAACCTAGTGGTTCGAAGCCACTCACTCTATCCAGTTGAGCTACGGGCGCGGGTATATACCTATAACACTTTTCTGTCATCCCTGCAAAGCTTGTTCCTGCGAAAGCAGGGAGCAGGGATCCGGTATTTGAATGTATGGATTCCCGCTTTCGCGGGAATGACAAAGCAAATCCGGTTTTACAACACAGTCTACGAAGGTGTTTTTTTAGTATCGGATAAAGAAGTCTACAAAGGGGTTGTTGGTTTCTTTGTTGGATTTCTTTAGGTGATAGCTTATTGAGAGAAGCGTTATGCCTATCAGGATTATGAACGCAGCTACTATCATTGACAGGAGTTGCGGGTATGCCGCTATCAGGATACCTACGATTACGAAAAATATTCCTATCGCCATTTTATCCTCCTATAAACTTTTTTCGATTATTCCGCCGCCAAGGACGGTTTCGCCGTCGTAGAGGACGATCGACTGGCCGGGGGTTACCGCTTCCTGCGCGTTTTCGAAGGTTACTTTGAGTTTCTTTCCTTTTTCGAGCAGGGTGACGCTGCATCCGGACTCTTCCTGGTTATGCCGTATCTTGGCGGATGCCTTTCGGGGCATGTCCTCTACCAGGAGATTCACTTCACCTGCCACAAGGCTGGCCGATTTTAAATCGTCTTTTTTGCCTACGGTTAGTTCATTTTTTTCTGCGTTTACCGATAAGACGTAAAGGGGGTGTTTGTATCCTATGCCGAGGCCCTCTCTTTGCCCTATCGTGTAGAAGCAAGCGCCTTTGTGTTTGCCCAGAAAGTCTCCATCCAGGCTCAGAATCGAGCCGCCTTCTATCCTTTGCGCTATTCTTTCCGAAAGAAAACCGTGATAATTCCTCTCGGGAATAAAACATATGTCCTGGCTTTGCGGTTTGTCGTGTACGGGAAGCTTTGCAATTTTTGCGATAGCGCGCACTTCGGTTTTCTTGAGGCCGCTTAAGGGGAAAAGTATGGATTTAAGCGCGCTTTTTTTTATGCAATACAGGAAATATGACTGGTCTTTTGTTTTGTCTTTTGCTTTTTTTAACAGGAAATTGTTTTTTACTTTTTCTATTTTCGCGTAATGGCCCGTAGCCAGGAAATCAAATCCCAGCGAGAGCGCTTTTTTAAGTAGAATATCGAATTTTAAGCTTTTGTTGCAGTCAACGCATGGGTTCGGCGTTCTTCCGTTTGAGTATTCGGATACGAATTTCTCAATTACCTTTTCTTCAAGATGTTTTGAAAAATCAAGCATATAATGCGGAATCCCGAGTTTCCAGCATACTTTTTTTGCGTCCGCTATCGCCTCTTCGCCGCAACAGGTTGGATGCTTTTTTCTTGTCTCTTTGACGCCAAGACACATTGTAATTCCCGCAACGTCGAAACCCTCTTTTTTTAAGAGGTAGGCTGCCGTGGAGGAGTCTACGCCTCCGCTCATTGCAACCAATATCTTTTTGTCCATTTTATTCATTGCGGCAACCTATATGCTTGTGTTTTTTTATGCCTTCGGGATAGTGAAGCTGAATGTGGACCCCTTTTTCGGCTCGATCATGACGGCGGTTTTACCGTTGTGCGCCTCCACTATATGCTTGACTACGGATAGGCCGAGGCCCGTCCATCCCAGTTCCGGAGAATCGAGCTTGTCCTCGCAATAGAAGTTCTCGAAGAGCTTCGCCAGGTTTTTTTCTGAAATGCCACAGCCGGTGTCGGATACGCTTATCACGACAAACTTGTTGTCCTTCTCCTCTGCCTTTACGGTGATTTTCCCGCCGGACGGGGTCTGCTTGATCGAATTATCTATGAGATTTATAAAAGCCTGGCTTAGTTTTTCGGGATCGGCTAAAATCTTCGGCAGGTTTTTAGGAAGGTCCGCGCCTATGTCCAGAGACTTCTTTTCCAACTGCGTTTTAAAAAGAGCCAGAACGCGCTTTACAATCGGGTGGATAGCGCACGGCGCGCAGGTTATAACAAGCCTATTCAGATCTATCTCCGGTAAATCGAGAAGCTCTCCGATTGAATCCTTGAATAGGCCTGACTTTGCGCCATCCTTGACAACCAGGGAGGATAACCTCGACCTGGTGGAAGTCTCCGACGCAACGAGATCCCTGCGGATTTTCTCGAGCCTTCTCAGTTTCGTGACATCCCTGAACACGAGAACTGCGCCTTCGGGATTGCCTTCACGAAGAATCGGGCGGGCGTGCACCAGGAGTATTTTTTCCCGCGGCAGCACCACCGAAATCTGGCGTGAAATGACTCCGCGTTTTAATTTTAGCGCTTTCTCCGCGACTTCCTGGATCTCCGCGTTGCGTGTCACTTCAAGCGGGGATTTTTCCGGGGATTTTTCCCTGAGAGATAAAAGCTCCTTGAGAGAGTCGTTTGTAAATAAGATGTTGCCCTTCAAATTGAGGATCATAGCCCCGTCAAACATACCGCGGAGCATTGCTTCGAGCCTTAATTCGCTGGTTACAGCGTCTTCCGTTCTTGCCCTCATCTTTTCTTGAACGCAATTAAACGCCTCCGCTACATCCCCCATTTCACCTTCTGCTTTCACTTGCGCCTCCTGAGAGAAGTCATCGCCTGCTCGAGCTTTCATTGCCAGGAAGAAACGGTTTATGGGTATCGTAATAAGAAAAGACACGGCGAAAATAACAATAACGCCTACCACAAAAGCGATAAGTAGCGCCGCGACGGAAAGCCTTTCCAATCTCCCTACGGCCGAAGTGACTTCAGAAACGGGCATTGCGAGCCTCACTACGCCGAGCGCCATCTTTTCGCCGAAGGCGCTTGCGATAAAAAGCATATTTTCGTTCGTAGTCGCGCTTAAGCGGTTGCTTTCTCCGTATTCGGATTCTAATGCCCCCAGGATCTCGGGACGCTCCAGCCAGTTGCCCGTATCGCGCAGCGCCTCGCCGGAAAGCGCAGAATCCCCTATGACAGTCCCGTAACGCCCCAAAATCGTAACCCCCACGCCCAGGTCACGGCTCAGGGTATCGGCCAGTTCGTCCGTTTCATAGGAAAGCTCTTCCTTGTCCAAATACCGCTCCAGGAAAGACCTGGCATAAGAGGCCTTTTTTAAAAGATTTGTCCGGGCCTCTTGATAGGCATATGCTCCGAAAAACTCATTTAGAGATAGATACGCTCCTAAAAGAAGCGCCAGAAAAACAACTGTGAAAACAAGCGCAATCTTATAGCGAAAATTTACTCTCATGATTTTCTCCCCGGTTATGGATTTTGCCTATAGCCCAGTATATCCCGTATATATTATTAATTACAGCTTAAGTTTATCACAAAATATTTCATCTGGCAACCTCAACTAAGGCGGAGCGAAGCGCCGATAAAGGCTTTGAACAGAGGATGGGGCTTGTCGGGTTTGGACTTAAACTCCGGGTGGAATTGGCAAGCCACAAACCAGGGGTGATTTTCGAGCTCTATTATCTCAGCCAGATTGGCTTTGGGATAAACGCCCGCTACAAGAAGGCCTTTTTTCTCCATTACGCCTTTATATTTGTTGTTAAACTCATATCTATGCCTGTGCCGCTCTGATATTTTGGATTTTTTATAAGCGCTCTTACTTTTTGTCGCATTCTTCAGCCTGCAGGGATATAGGCCCAACCGCATCGTCCCGCCCTTGATCTTTACTCCCTTCTGTTTTTCCAAAAGGGAAATTACGGGATACGCCGTATTTTTCTTAAATTCCGTTGAGTTTGCGCACCTAAGGCCGCATACGTTCCTTGCAAATTCGATAACCGCTGTTTGCATTCCAAGGCATATACCGAAAAATGGTATTTCTTTTTCGCGCGCGTATCTCACTGCTTTGACCTTGCCCTCTATTCCCCTATAACCAAACCCGCCGGGTATTAATACCCCCTTTACGTCTTTCAAATATTTTTTCGCGCCGTTTTTATGGATATCGTCTGAATCCACTCTTTCGATATGCACTTTGGCGTCATTGGCAATTCCTCCGTGGATCAGCGCCTCGTATATCGATTTATAAGCGTCCTGAAGCGTAATATATTTGCCGACAACAGCGATCTTGACTTCACGCTTAGGATTTTTTATCCGTTGCAAAACTTTGCTTCTCCACTCATAAAGGTCATGGCCTTTATATTTCAGATTGAGCAGTTTCATAATGAGCTTGTCGAGCTTCTCATTGGAAAACATTACGGGAACCTCGTAGATACTTTCTACGTCCAGCGCCTCGATTACGGCCTCGTCCCGGACATTACAGAAAAGAGCGATTTTCTCCTTAGCTTCCCTGGCAATATGCCTTTCAGACCGGCAGATCAGAATGTCCGGCTGAATACCTATCTCCCGCAGTTTCCCGACGCTATGCTGTGTCGGCTTTGTTTTTATTTCGCTTGCGCTTTTTATATACGGGACGAGCGTTACAAGTATATTAATTGCGTTGTGATGGCCTTCCTCGATGGTAAGCTGCCTTATGGCTTCCAAAAACGGCAACCCTTCGATGTCTCCGACCGTACCGCCTATCTCAACTATTACCACATCAAAATTCTTACCCCTGGCAACCCGGCGAATGCTATTTTTGATTTCGTCTGTAATGTGCGGGATTACCTGAACCGTTTTCCCGAGATAGTCTCCGCGCCTTTCCTTGGATATGACGGAGTAATACACCTTGCCGGTGGTCACGTTGTTATTCTTGCCGAGCGGCGCATTTGTAAAACGCTCGTAGTGCCCGAGGTCGAGGTCCGTTTCTGCCCCATCATCCGTAACGTAGACCTCACCGTGCTGGTACGGATTCATCGTGCCCGGGTCAACGTTTATGTAGGGATCGCATTTAATCAGGGTTACTTTAAGGCCCCTCGATTCCAAAAGCTTCCCTATCGAGGCAGATGCAATGCCTTTACCCAGACTCGATACAACGCCGCCGGTCACAAATATGTATTTAGGCATGTTTTTCTCCTCTGTTTGCGGTATCCGGTTTTTCATTCGTAATGCTTTTAATGTACTCTTGTATGGGCTTGACTTCAAAATCGCCTTTTTTTATCGTAGCTATTCCGTTTACTGCCGCGCGGGCGCCCTGGATCGTAGTTATGCACGGAATTGAATGCATAACCGCAAGGCTACGGAGCGACTTCATATCAGACCTGCTCTCAGACCCTGTCGGCGTATTTATAATAAGGTGCAATCGGTTTTTCTTTATGAGCCCCAGGATTTCTTCGTCTCCTTCGCTTATCTTCCCGGCTGTTTCCGCTTCGATATTGTCAGAACTCAACACTTTTGCCGTTCCTTCCGTTGCTATGATTTTAAAACCCATATCCCGAAGTTTTTTCGCTACGGAGATAATATTTTTTTTATCCTTGTTTCTTACGCTTATAAAAACTGTGCCACTCTGCGGCAGGGCCTGGTTTGCGGAAATTTGAGATTTATAAAAAGCCATGTCGAATGAATAGTCGATCCCCATGACTTCCCCCGTCGACTTCATTTCCGGGCCAAGCAGTATATCCACTCCGGAAAATCTCGAAAACGGCAGGACGGATTCTTTTACCGACACATGGCGGGGTATTATTTCTTTTGTAAACTTGAGCTCCTCAAGCGTTTTGCCTGCCATTACACCGGCTGCGATCTTCGCAAGTGGGATACCTATCGCTTTACTTACAAAAGGCACGGTCCTTGATGCCCTTGGATTTACCTCCAGCACAAAGACCGTGTGATTTTTCACGGCATATTGAATGTTTATGAGGCCCTTCACCTTTAAACCCTTCGACAAGGCATGGGTATATTTTCTTATTTTATCAATCACATCTTTCTTTAGAGTATGAGGCGGTAATACGCACGCCGAATCTCCCGAATGCACGCCTGCCTCCTCTATGTGCTCCATGATCCCGCCTATTACGGTCATATCACCGTCCGAAACAGCATCTACGTCTACCTCGAAAGCGTCCTCGAGAAATTTGTCAATAAGGACAGGGCGTTTACTCGAAACGTCCCTCGCCTCTTCCATAAACCCTTCCAAAGAATCATCGTCATATACTATTCTCATGGCCCTGCCGCCCAACACGTACGACGGTCTTACCAATACGGGATAGCCTATTCGCGAGGCGATTCCCTTGGCTTCTTTTTCTGAGGTAGCAGAGCCGTTCGGTGGATGCGGTATATCGAGTTTTTTCAGAAGTTTCGCAAATTTGTCTCTGTCCTCGGCCACATCGATCGAGTGGACTGTAGTCCCGATAATAGGCACGCCCGCATCTTCCAGTTCTCTTGCAAGATTAAGCGGCGTCTGTCCACCGAACTGGACGATCACGCCGTCCGGCTTCTCCCTGTCCACAATGTTCATAACATCCTCAAAAGTAAGCGGCTCAAAATAAAGTTTGTCGGACGTATCGTAATCCGTAGAAACCGTCTCGGGATTTGAATTCACCATAATGGTTTCATATCCGAGGCCTTTAAGCGCAAATGACGCATGGCAACAGCAGTAATCGAACTCTATGCCCTGGCCTATCCTGTTAGGCCCGCCGCCGAGTATCATTATCTTCTTTTTCTTCGAGGGCCTTGTTTCGTCCTCCGTTTCGTATGTGGAATAATAATAGGGCGTGTATGCCTCAAATTCCGCAGCGCACGTATCTACAAGTTTAAATGTAGCAACGACACCTTTTTCTTTTCTCGTGCGCCTTACGGATAATTCATCCGATCCGGTCAAGTCCGCAATTTGCCTGTCGCTAAAACCGAACTGCTTTGCTTTTTGAAGCAAGGCGCGAGACAGGTCTTCCGGTTTTTGCGCCCCGATGCTCACTATTTCGTTTTCGAACTCCACAATCTCCCTGATATTATGCACAAACCACGGATCAATTCCGGTAATGCGTGAAATTTCCTCAACATTCATCCCGCTTTGCAGGGCATACTTGACATAAAAAATTCTCGACGCGTTCGGCTCTTTCAGCCTCAGCATGAGTTTGTCATTCGCGATAGATGTGTAGTCCTGTTTATTGTCGAGCCCCGTATGCCCTATCTCCAGGCCACGCAACCCCTTCTGAAGCGCCTCCTTGAAAGTGCGCCCGATTGCCATCGTCTCACCTACGGATTTCATGGAAATACCAAGCACGTCTTTTGCTTCGGGGAATTTTTCGAAAGTAAATCTTGGAATTTTTACAACGCAGTAGTCTATTGTGGGCTCGAACGAGGCGGGAGTTTCTTTTGTTATATCATTCCTTATCTCATCCAGTGTATACCCAACGGCTAGTTTAGCCGCGAACTTCGCTATCGGAAAACCCGTCGCCTTACTTGCCAGGGCCGAACTTCTCGATACCCTGGGATTCATTTCAATTACAACCATGCGGCCGTTTTTAGGATTTACCGCGAATTGTATGTTTGAGCCTCCGGTTTCAACGCCGATTTCGCGTATTATCGCGATAGCGGCGTTTCTCATTATCTGATATTCCCTATCAGTCAATGTCTGGATAGGGGCTACTGTTATGGAGTCCCCCGTGTGGATCCCCATAGGATCAAAGTTCTCTATGGAGCACACTATAACAACGTTATCCTTCCTGTCTCTCATGACCTCGAGCTCATATTCTTTCCACCCGACGATAGATTCCTCAACCAGGATCTCGCTTGTCATACTGCTTTTTAGCCCGAGGTTCGCTATTTTCTCAAAGTCCTCTTCGGTTTCGGCTATGCCCCCGCCTGTTCCGCCAAGTGTAAAACTGGGCCTGATAATAATAGGCAATCCGATTTTCTTTAAAACATTTCTTGCTTCCTGCATATTGTGCGCAAGGCCGCTTTTTGGGAGGTCCAGGCCTATTTTCTCCATCGCCCTCTTAAAATACTGCCTGTCCTCTGCCTTCTTTATGGCATCGTAATCGGCGCCGATCATTTTCACGTTGTGCTTTGCGAGGATTCCTTTTTCGACTGCCTTTATGGCTACATTAAGCCCAGTCTGCCCTCCCAGCGTAGGAAGAAGCGCGTCCGGCTTTTCCTTCTTTATGATTTTCTCGAGCGTTTCGGGTGTTATCGGCTCGATATAGGTCGCGTCAGCGATTTCCGGGTCGGTCATTATCGTGGCCGGGTTGGAGTTCACGAGCACGACCTCAAACCCTTCCTCTTTCAAGGCTTTACAGGCCTGGGTCCCAGAATAATCAAACTCACACGCCTGACTTATAATAATCGGCCCTGAGCCGATGATTAATATTTTTTTAATGTCGGTTCTTTTTGGCATTCATTAACTCCATAAATTCTCCGAATAAGTAGTTCGCGTCGTGGGGACCGGCTGCGGCTTCGGGGTGGAATTGTACCGAAAACACAGGCAGTTTTCTGTGCCTTAAGCCCTCTAGCGTATTGTCATTCAGGTTTATATGTGTGATCTCCACATCTTCCTTGCTCAATGAATCTATATCCACGCAAAATCCGTGATTCTGCACTGTGATTGCAATTTTTCCTGTTTTCAGGTCTTTGACAGGTTGATTAATTCCGTGATGCCCGAATTTGAGTTTATAGGTTTTCCCCCCTAACGCTAATCCCAGCATCTGATGTCCGAGACAGATCCCGAATATCGGCACTTTCCCTATGAGTTCTTTAACTGTTTTAACCACATACGGAACGGCTGACGGGTCCCCCGGGCCGTTCGAAAGCATCACTCCGTCGGGTTTCATCTCCATGATTTCCTCAAACCCTGTTGAAGCCGGGACAACCTTAACATCGCAGCCGCGATTAGCGAGACACCGCAAAATGTTACGCTTAACCCCACAATCAAGCACTACAACCTTGTGAGGCCCCAGTCCAACCTTCCAGGTATAGGACTGGTTGACGGTAACGTCCTTAACCAGGTCCCTTCCTACGAGGCCCAGTGATGCTTTTGCTTTCTTTGTCAGGCTTTTTTCATCCAAGTCCTCTGTCGAAAGCACTGCCTTCATTGCGCCTTCAAGCCTTATGTGCCGCGTAAGAGCCCTTGTATCAACTCCTTCGATACCGATTATGTTGTTTTTCTTTAGATAATCCTCAAGGCTCGTTTTTGCGCGCCAGTTGCTCACAATACGGCTTCTTTCTTTAACAACAAAACCCTCGAGAAACGGCTTTCTCGACTCGGCATCCTCCAGAGTTATCCCGTAATTCCCGATCAGGGGATACGTCATGGTAACTATCTGCCCCTCGTAAGACGGGTCAGTAATAACCTCCTCGTACCCGGTCATACCGGTATTGAATATAACCTCGCCTGAGGCCTCACCGGTTGCCCCGAATGAATAGCCCTTAAAAACTTTGCCGTCTTCTAATGCTAGTATTGCCGGTTTCATTGTTTTAAACAAAAAAAAGACGCTTCACCCTTTTACTGGTAAAACGCATTCTCCCTTTTCGCTGCATTTCCTCGTACCGTTTTAACCTAATTATCCATATTTCCCCCGATTAGTCAAGCGAAAAAGGGGTCTCGCCCCTTTTTGCTCTTTTTTTCAGGTATTCGTTGATTTTACCCGCTGCCGCGAGGCCTTCACATATTGCCCACATAACGAGCGACTGGCCCCTGTGCATGTCTCCTGCTGTAAATATGCCTTCTTTGGTGGTCATGAAATTTGGGCCTGCGTATACATTTCCTTTTTTATCGTATTTTACACCCAGTTTATCCAATAATCCGTTATGTTCCGGGTGGACAAACCCTATGGCGAGGATTACAAGATCTGCCTCTATTTCGAATTCGCCACCCGAGGTTTCCTCGCACAAAATCTTCTTAACGCGTCCTCCTTCACCTATGAACTTCTTTGTAACAATGCTCCATTTCCGTGTTACCCCTTCTTCGTGGCTTGACGAAGTTTTGAGAATCATCGGGTAATGAGGCCACGGGCAATCTTCAGTCCGGCATTCGGGAGGCCTGGGCAAAACTTCTATCTGGACCACGCAGCTTGCGCCCTGCCTGTTGGCGATACCTACGCAATTGGC